>NZ_CADCWA010000098.1 GCF_902806285.1 uncultured Sphingomonas sp.
GCCAGTGGCGATTGGCACCGATACCAGCGGCTCAGTACCACCGTGGTGCATGGATCAGATTTGCGGGCGCAGTGCGCCCCGTCCTCTTCCACGCTCACGAGATGCGGACGTACTCCGGGCGTCCGAGCTCGAGCATGCGGTTCAGCACGTCCGCCGCGATCGCCACCTCGGTCGCCTGCCGCCCATCCGTCCGGAAGCGGAGCCCATCGCCGATGACCCGCTTCCAGCGCGACACGTCGGCCTCCACCAGGGCGCGCCAGTTGTACCCCGACGCCTTCTGCCAGCCCATGCGGCCGCGCTCGGCGATGACCCGCATATGGCCGTCCCGCCGCGTCGGCGCGGTTCCCGCGGCTCCGCTCGGCACCGCGCTCGAGCGCGGTGGGACGACGACGTCGGCATCCGGATGTCGCGCGGCGACCGCGGCGTAGACGTCGTCCCGATCGAAGGCGCCATCGCCGGTGAACGAGGCCACTGGCCCGTGGACTTGGTCGAGCAGGGGACCGACCTGCGAGCCGTCGTCGGCGTCTTTGTCGGTCAGCGCCGACGCGACGATGTGGCCGGTGTCGGCGTCGGTGGCGAGGTGGAGCTTTCTCCACGACCGGCGCCGCTTGGTGCCGTGCTTCTCCTCCAACCACTCGCCAGCACCACAGAGCCTCAGCCCCGTGCTGTCCACCAGCAGATGCACCGGCTCGCTCCCCACCTTCGACCGCGGCACCTCGAGCGCCTCGCCCCGACGGCTAAGGGTGGAGTGGTCGGGCACTGCGAGACTGAGGCCAAGCAGCCGTAGGATAGAGTCGATCAGGCCCTCGGTCTGCCGCAGCGCCAGGCGGAACACGGCACGGAGCGTCAGCGCCGTGGCGATCGCCAGGCTGGAGTAGCGCGGCTGCCCGCCCCGGCCGGTGCGCGGCTCGGCCTTCCAGGCCTCGATCGCCTCTGCCGTGAACCACACGGTAAGGCTGCCTCGGGCCCGCAGGCCCGCATCGTACGCCGCCCAGTTGGTGACCCGGTGCCGCTGCTTGGGGATGTGGTGCCGCCGGTCGCGGTTGGTTTTGAACGGCATGGCAGGCACCCCTCCATGGTCGAGGGCTCGCCCCCACACCAGCCTACCCGAGGCCGTCCACCCGGTTGACCCGTGCAACAATGTCGCGTCGGGGCGTTCGGCGGCCGATCTCTGACCGCGCCCCCTTGCGCCGCCGATCATGCCTTGTAACGTTCGCCTGCGAACGACCTCGGCGGTGTCGAGTGGCGGCCGTGGGGGACCGGAAACTTCCCTGCCCATTCCGGGAACGCGAGGAGGCAGAGACCATGGCCGTGCGACACCCCTCCCGCCGCGCGCTGATCGGCGGCTTGGCGGCGGCGCCGATCGCCCTCGCGGGCCGGGGCGCCTCCGGGCAGGGCGCCGGCCGCGGGCCGATCCGGATCGGGGAACTCAACTCCTACAGCCGCATGGCCGCTTTCGCGGTCCCGTACCGCAACGCCATGCAGATGGCGGTGGACGAGATCAACAAGGCGGGCGGCGTCGCCGGCCTGGGCGGGCGCCCGCTGGAGATCGTCTTCCGCGACGACGGCTCGACTCCAGGCGACGCGGTGCGGGTGGCGGAGGAGTTGCTGACCCGCGAGAACGTTTCCTTCCTCGCCGGCACCTTCTTGTCGAACGTCGGCCTCGCCGTCTCCGACTTCGCCAACCAGCGCAAGGTCCTGTTCCTGGCGACCGAACCGCTCACCGACGCGCTCACCATGGGGAGTGGCAACCGCTACACGTTCCGCGTGCGCCCGAACACCTTCATGCAGACCGGGATGCTGGTCGACGCCGTGAAGGCGAAGGGCGTCAAGCGTTGGGCGATCGTGGCGCCGAACTACGAGTACGGTCAGTCGGCGGCGGCGAACTTCAAGCGCCTCATGGCGGTCACGGTGCCGGGCTTCGAGGTGGCGACGGAGCAGTACCCGGCCTTAGGGCGCGTCGACGCCGGCGCGACCGTCGGCGCGCTCGCCCGCGCAAGGCCCGATGGCATCTTCAACGTGCTCTTCGGCGCCGACCTCACGACCTTCGTGCGCGAGGGCAACACCCGCGGCCTGTTCGAGCGGCGTTTGGTGACGAGCCTGCTGACGGGCGAGCCGGAGTACCTGATCCCGCTCGGCGAGGAGACGCCCGAGGGCTGGATCACCACGGGATACCCCTGGGACAAGATCGAGGACCCGGGCCACAAGGCGTTCGTGGAGGCCTACCGCGCCGCCTTCAACGACACGCCGCGGCTGGGCTCGTTCCTCGGCTACGTGGTGGCCTACCTCATCCGCGACGTGCTGGAAAAGGCCAAGTCCACGGACACCGAAGCGACCATCGCGGCGCTCGAGGATCTGCGCTTCAACACCATCGCCGGCCCCGCCGTGATGCGGGGCATCGACAACCAAGCGACGCTCGGCGCCTGGGTGGGCGAGACGGCGTTGAGCGGGCGCCAAGGCACGATGAGGAACTTCCGCTACGTGGACGGGGCGCAGTACCTCCACCCGGAAGCGGAGGTGCGCGCCGCGCGCAAAGATTGAGGGACTCCAGCGGACCGGGGCGGCGGCGACCTCATGGACCTCTCTTTTCTGGCGACGCAGGCGCTCTCGGGCCTGGCGAGCGCGTCGTCGCTGTTCGTGATCGCTTCGGGGCTTTCCATCGTCTTCGGCGTGACCCGCATCGTGAACTTCGCCCATGGCTCCTTGTACATGCTGGGGGCCTACGCGGCGGTGACGATCGTGCCCCGCCTCCTCGACGTGTCGTACTCGCCTTGGATGTTCTTCCTCGGGGTGCTCGCCTCGGCGGTGGCTGTCGGCTTGGTGGGCGTGACGATCGAGGTCGTCCTGCTGCGGCGCATCTACCGGGCGCCCGAGCTGTTCCAGCTCCTCGCCACCTTCGGCGTCGTGCTCATCGTGCAAGACGTCGTGCTGAAGGTCTGGGGGCCGGTGGACATACCGGGGCCCCGCGCGCCGGGCCTCCGCCACGGCGTCGAGATCCTGGGCGAGCGCTTCCCGGCGTACGAGGTGTTCCTGATCGTCGTCGGGCCAATGGTGCTGGCGCTCCTCTGGCTGCTCATGCACAGGACGCGCTTCGGCGTGCTGGTCCGCGCGGCGACGCAGGACCGCGAGATGGTGGGCGCGCTCGGCGTGAACCAAGCGCTCCTGTTCACGGCCACGCTGTTCCTCGGCGCCTTCCTCGCGGGGCTCGGCGGCGCCTTGCAGATCCCGCGCGTTCCGGCGAGCGCGCAGATGGACACGGCCGTCATCACGGAGGCCTTCGTGGTGACGGTGATCGGCGGGATGGGCTCGGTGCCGGGGGCGTTCCTGGCCTCGCTCATCATCGGCCAACTCCAGGCTTTCGGCATACTCGTGTTCCCGAAGGTGACACTGGTCCTCGTGTTCCTGCTGATGGCGGCGGTGCTGGTGGTGAAGCCTTACGGCCTTCTCGGCAGGCCGGCCGCCGCGGGGCATGCCGTGGCGCCGGAAGGCATCCTCTCGCTCGCGCACTTCGGGCGGACGGAGTCGCTCCTGGCCGCCCTCGCGGTCGCCGCGCTGCTGGCGGTGCCGCTGATCGGCGACGCCTACACGACCAAGGTCGCCATCGAGGTGATGGTGTTCGCGTTGGCCGCCTTCTCGCTCCAGTTCCTGATGGGGGTGGGCGGGCTCGTTTCGTTCGGCCACGCCGCCTACTTCGGCATCGGCGCCTATGCGGCCGGGTTGCTGGCCACGGGGCCGCTGAAGCTGCCGATGGAGGCCGCCATCCCGCTGGCGCCGGTCTTCGCCGGGGCAGGCGCGGCCCTGTTCGGCTTCTTCGTCGTGCGCCTGTCCGGCATCTACCTCGCCATGCTCACCCTCGCCTTCGCCCAGATCGTCCACGCCGTCTGCTTCCAGTGGGTTGAGGTGACGGGGGGCGACAACGGCGTGGTCGGCGTTTGGCCTCCGGCCTGGGCCGGCAACCGGGAGGCCTACTTCTACGTGGTGGCGCTCCCCACCCTCGCCGCGATCCTGTTCCTGCGCCGCGCGATCTACGCCCCCTTCGGCTACACGCTCCGCGCAGCCCGCGACTCCGCGACGCGCGCCGACGCCATCGGCATCGACGTGCGCTCCCACCGCTGGCTCGGCTTCACCTTGGCGGGCGCGGCGGCGGGGCTGGCCGGGGGGCTCTACGCCTTCTCCAAAGGCTCCATCGACCCGACCATGGTCTCGATCCCGATGTCGGTGGACTTCCTGGTGATGGTCCTGGTCGGCGGCATCCGCACGGTGGCGGGGCCGCTCGTCGGCGCGGCGTCCTTCCACGCGCTGAAGGACTTCTTCATGCCGCTCACGGATTTCTGGCGGTTGTTCCTGGGCGCTTCGATCATCGCCATGGTGCTGCTCTTCCCGCGGGGCGTCGTCGGCGCGGCAGAGGGGTTGCGGGGCCGGATGCGCCGCCGCCGCGGCCCGGCCGTCGCCCGCCCCGCATGAGCCTCCTCGTCGTCGATCGCCTCAACAAGCGCTTCGGCGGCGTTTGGGCGGCCAGGGCCGTTTCGTTCTCCCTGGAAGCGGGCGAGCTCCTCGCCGTCATCGGCCCGAACGGGGCCGGCAAGTCCACCACCTTCGGCATGGTCGGCGGGCAGGTGGAGCCCGATTCCGGCGCGGTGGTCCTGGCGGGGGAGGCGATCACCGGGCTGCCTTCCCGGGAGATCTGGCGCAAGGGCGTCGGCCGCACCTTCCAGGTCGCCCAGACCTTCGTCTCGATGACGGTGGCCGAGAACGTGCAGATGGCGCTCGTGTCCCGCCGCGGCGGCACCCGGAACCTCGTCGCGGACACGAGGGCGCTCCACCGCGAGGAGGCGCTCGCGCTGCTCGACGGGGTCGGCATGCGGGCCGACGCGGACCGGCCCGTTTCGGAGCTGGCCTACGGCGACGTGAAGCGCGTGGAGCTCGCGGTCGCGCTGGCCGCCGCGCCGAAGCTCCTCCTCATGGACGAGCCCACCGCCGGCATGGCTTCGAAGGAGCGCGCGGGCCTGATGGAGCTCACGGCCCGCGTCGCCCGCGCGCGGAGGATCGGCGTCCTCTTCACGGAGCACGACATGGACGCGGTGTTCGCGCACGCGGACCGCATCCTCGTCCTGGTGCGCGGCGAGATCATCGCCGCCGGCACGCCCGAGGAGATCCGCCGCGACGCCCGCGTGAAGCGGGCTTACCTTGGCGAAACGGGCACCAAGGCGGCGCTGCGAGCGCGCCGGGAAGCGGTGGCGCCGTGAGCGGCGGTGACATTGTGCTGGAGGCGGAAGGCCTCCGGGCGGCTTACGGCCAAGCGCAGATCCTGTTCGGCGTGGACCTCGCCCTGCGGCGCGGCGAGGTGGTCGCGCTCATGGGCCGCAACGGCGCCGGCAAGACCACGACGCTGAAGGCCATCATGGGCCTCGTCCCCGCGACCGGGGGCAGGGTGATCTTCGAAGGGCGGGACGTCACGCGGTGGGAGCCGTTCCGCATCGCCCGCTTGGGCCTCGGCTACGTGCCGGAGGAGCGGCGCATCTTCACCGACCTCACCGTGTTCGAGAACCTGGGCGTCGGGCGCCGGAGCCCGGCCGGCGGGCGGGCGCCCTGGACGCCCGAAAGGCTGTTCTCGATCTTCCCCAACCTCGCCGAGATGAAGAACCGCCGCGCGTCCGCCATGTCGGGCGGCGAGCAGCAGATGCTCACCATCGCCCGCACCTTGATGGGCAATCCGCGCGCCGTGCTCCTCGACGAGCCGTCCGAGGGGCTCGCCCCGGTCATCGTCGAGCAGATGGCGGACGCGGTGCTGCGGATGAAGCGGGAGGGCATCGCCGTGCTCCTTTCGGAGCAGAACCTCAACTTCGCGTCCGCCGTCTCCGACCGGGTCTATGTGATCGAGAAGGGCAGCGTCCGTTACGAAGGGAAGACGGAGGCGTTGGAGGCGGAGCGCGAGGTCCGGGAAGCGTACCTGACGGTCTGAGCGGCCCCCCTTGGCAACGGGGCGGCCCGCGTGGAGACTGTTCGTGGACGAACGAGCGAGGTCCGGCTTGCGGCGCGTGGCGGGCATCGACGTGGGCGGCACCTTCACCGATCTGCTCCTGGTGGAAACGGGGGCGGACGGCGTTTCCGTGCGGCTGGCGAAGGTGCCGACGACCGCGGAGAACCAGGCGGGCGGCGTGCTCGCGGCGATCGAAGCCGCGGAGGCGGACCCCGCCGGGCTCGACCTCGTGGTCCACGGCACCACGGCCACCACCAACGCCGTGCTGGAGCGCAAGACCGCGCGCGTCGGGCTCATCACCACAGAGGGGTTCCGGGACGTCCTGGAACTCGGCAGGCGCACGCGGCCCAGGCCCTACGGCCTGTTCGGGACCTTCGAGCCTTTGATTCCCCGCGAATTGCGCCGCGAGGTGCCCGAGCGCGTCATGGCAGACGGGCGGGTCCGCACGCCTCTGGACGAGGCGGCGGTGCGGGCTGCGGCGCTGGTGCTCGTGGAGGCGGGCTGCGAGGCGCTGGTCATCCACTTCCTGCACGCCTATGCCAACCCCGAGCACGAGTTGCGCGCCGGCGCCGTCGCCCGGGAGGTGTGGCCGAACGAATACGTCACGCTCGGCCACGCGCTCCTGTCCGAGTTCCGCGAATACGAGCGCGGCACCACCGCTTCGGTGAACGCCGCCGTGCAGCCCACCCTCGGCCGCTACGTGTATCGCTTGCGGGAGGAGCTGCGCGCCCGGGGGTTCGCGAAGGAGCTGCTCGTCATGAACGGCAACGGCGGCATGGTGTCGGCCGCCCACGCGGGGCTGGAAGCGGCGAAGACCGTCATGTCCGGCCCCGCCTCCGGCGTGATGGCGGCGGCGGCGACCTTGGCGCAGTCGGGCTTGGCGAACGCCATCACCTGCGACATGGGCGGCACCTCCACCGATGTTTCGCTGATCGCGGGCGGCGCGCCGGAGATTTCGTCCGAACTCACCATCGACTACGGCCTGCCGATCCACTTGCCGATGCTGGACGTCCGCACGGTCGGCGCCGGCGGCGGCTCGATCGCCGGCGTCAACCGGGCCGGGATGCTCCAGGTCGGCCCCGAGAGCGCGGGCTCGCAACCCGGACCCATCGGCTACGGCCGGGGCGGCGAGCGCCCGACTATCACGGACGCCAACCTCATCCTGGGGCGGCTCGACCCGGGCCGCCTCACCTCCGTGCCGTCCGGCGTCGCGCTCGGCGACATCCGCGCGGCCTTCGCCCGGGAGTTGGCGGAGCCGCTCGGGATGGGCGTCGAGGAGGCGGCCGCCGCCGTCATACGGCTCGGCAACGTGCACATGACGGGCGCGATCCGCATGGTGTCGCTCTCGCGGGGGCACGACCCGCGCGACTTCGTGCTGTTCGCCTTCGGCGGCGCGGGGCCGTTGCACGCCGTCGCGCTAGCGCGGGAGCTGGGCATCCCGGAGGTGCTGGTGCCGGCACGTCCGGGACTCACCAACGCGCTCGGCTGCCTCGTCGCGGATCTGCGGCAGGACCGGGTCAACACCCTCAACCGCCCGCTCGACGGCCTCGACATGGCGGAGGTGCGCGCGGTCTTCGAAGCGCAGCGGGACGACGCGCTCGGCGCCATGGCCGGGGAGCGGACCGAGGTCGAGGCGGTGGCGGTGCTGCACGGGGCGGACATGCAGTTCCGCGGCCAGACGCACCTGATCCGCGTCCCGCTGCCGCGCGCCGACGTCGCCGCGGAGGAGGTCCAGGCGCTGTTCGAGGCCGCTTACTTCAAGCGCTTCCAGTTGCGGTTGCCCGAAATCCGGGCCGTGCTCGTCAACCTCACCACCTCCGTGGTCGGGCGCCGCAAGGCCTTCCCGCTCTCGTCCCTGCTGGACCGCGCCGCCCGGCGCGCCACCCTGGACGAGGCCCGCATCGGACGCCGGCCCTTCTACGCCGACGGGTCCTGGCGGGAGGCCTCCGTCTACGCCCGCGAGGCCTTGCCGGCCGACGCGCGCATCGAGGGGCCCGCGGTGGTCCAGCAGATCGACGCCACGACGGTGATCGAGCCCGGCGCCGTCGCCGTGGTGGACGCCGTCGGCAACCTGAGGATCAGGGCGTGAGCGCCACCGACGCCCTGACCCTCGCGGTGGTGCAGGCCGGCTTGCAGCAGGTCTGCAACGAGATGGACGTCGTCTTCTCGCGCTCCGCTTTCTCCCCCGTCATCGCCGAGGCCGACGACCGTTCGGACGGCATTTACGCGCCCGACACCGGCGCGCTCATCGCGCAAGGGGAGTACGGCCTGCCGATCTTCGTCGGCACGATGCAGCACTCCACGGCGGAGCTGATCCGGCTCATCCGCGAGGGCGGGGCGGGCGCCCCGGAGCCGGGCGACATCTACGTCGTCAACGACCCCTACCTCGGCGGCACGCACCTGATGGACGTGCGCTTCGCCAAACCCGTGTTCGTGGACGGCGCGCTGTTCTGCTGGATGCAGAACACCGGGCACTGGCCGGACATCGGCGGCATGGTGCCGGGCGGCTTCTCGGCCCACGCGACGGAGGTAGAGCAGGAAGGGCTGCGCCTGCCGCCCGTGAAGCTCTTCAAGCGCGGCGAGATGGACCGCGAGATCTTCGCCATCATCTCGTCCAACATCCGCGTCGCGGACCAGCGCATCGGCGACATCAAGGCCCAGGCCGCGGCGCTCCTGGTGGGCGAGACCCGGCTCATGGAGCTCGTCGCCAAGCACGGGCGCGAAACGCTGGAACGGGCCATCGCGGAGATCCGCGTCCGCTCGGCCGAACTCATGCGCGCGGAAATCCGGCGCATCCCCGACGGGGTCTATCGCAGCGAAGCGTTCGTGGATTCGGACGGCATCGTGGACGAGCCGCTCAGGATCGCGCTCGCCGTCACGGTGGCGGGCGACGGCCTTTCCTTCGACTTCTCCGGCTCCTCGCCGCCTTGCCGGGGGCCGATGAATTCGGTGATCGCCACCACCTGCTCGGCCGTCTATTTGGCGGTGAAGCACATCTTCCCCGAGGTGCCCATCAACGCCGGCACCTTCGAGCCGCTCACGGTCGTCCGCCCCGAGGGCACCTTCCTCGACGCGCGCTATCCCCGCCCCGTGTCCGGCTGCGCCGCCGAGGTGAGCCAGCGCGTCGCCGAAGCCGTGTTCCTCGCGTTGGTGCAGGCCGTGCCGGACCGCGTGACGGCGGCGCCCGCCGGCACGTCCGGCAACTTCGCGCTCGGCGGCTTCGACCCGGCGAAGGGGGCGGGTTACGTGATGTACCAGATCACCGGCGGCGGCTACGGCGGCAACGCCGACCACGACGGCCTCACCAACGGCTGCTCGACCATCGGCATCTCGAAGACCGCGCCGGTCGAGGTCATGGAGCAGTACTACCCCGTCCTGTTCCGCCGATTCGCCCTCCGGGAAGGTTCGGGCGGCGCCGGCGAGCACCGCGGCGGGTTCGGGGTCCACTACGAGATGGAACTGCTGCGCGGCGAGGCTCGCGCCTCCTTCGTCATGGACCACGGCCGCTTCGGTCCGCCCGGCGTCCTCGGCGGGGCTGACGGCGCGCCGAACGTGGTGCGCGTCCACCGCGGCGGCGAGACCTTCATCCCGCCGCACCTCTCCAAGGACCAGGACATCGCCATCCGGCCCGGCGACCGGGTCGAGGTGATGACCCCGGGCGGCGGCGGCTACGGCGACCCGGCGCGCCGCGACCCGGCGCTCGTCCGGCTCGACGTCCAGCGGGGCTATTACACGGCGGAGCGGGCCGAAGCCTTGTGGGGAAAGGGCGGCTGATGCGCTACTTCCGGCCGGCCACCCTCGCGGAAGCGCTCGCCATCCGGGGCGGCGAGGACGTCGCCGTCATCGCCGGCGGCACCGACGTCTATCCCGCCCACGCGGCCCGGCGCGCCTGGGGCGACCCGGTCCACAAGGACGTGCTCGACATGTCCGGCGTCGCGGAGCTGCGCGGCATCGAGGACCGGGGCGACCACATCCGCATCGGCGCGCTCGCGACGTGGACGGAGCTGATCCGCGCCGAGCTGCCGCCGCTCTTCGACGGCATGAAGGACGCCGCGCGCCAGATCGGCGGGGCGCAGGTGCAGAACCGCGGCACGGTGGTCGGCAACGCCTGCACCGCCTCGCCCGCCGGGGACGGCATCCCGAACCTGCTCGCGCTGGACGCGGCCTTCGAGATCGCGGGCCCGGCGCCCGCGCGCGTGCCGGCGAGCGCCTTCTTCACCGGGTACCGCGCCACGGCCTGCGGCCCGCGGGACATCGTCACCGGCGTCCTCGTCCCGAAGCGCGGCGGGCGCGGCCGCTTCGTGAAACTCGGAGCACGGAAATACCTCGTGATCTCGGTCGCCATGGTGGCGGCGGCGGTCGAGACGGACGCCGCCGGCCGCGTCGTCGCGGCGCGGATCGCGGTGGGCGCCTGCTCGGCCGTCGCGCGGCGCCTCCCCGCGCTGGAGGCCGATCTCGCCGGCGCTGCGGTCGCGGACGCGGCGCGCGTCGTCGCGCCCCGGCACCTGTCGGACCTCGCCCCCATCGACGACGTGCGGGCGAGTGCCGCTTACCGGACGGCGGCGGCGCGGGCGCTCGTCGCGGATTGCCTCGCGGGTTTCGCCCACCCTCCGGCCGCGGAGGAGGCCGCGTGACGGTCGAGGCCTTCACCCTCCTCGTCAACGGCGAGAGCCGCGCGGTCCAGGCCGCGCCCTTCGCCTCGCTCGCCGACACGCTGCGCGAGCGCCTCCGCCTCACGGGCACGAAGATCGGGTGCGACGCGGGCGATTGCGGCGCCTGCACCGTGCTCCTCGACGACGAACAGGTGTGCGCGTGCCTCGTGCCGACGGCGCAGGCGGAGGGGCGTGCGATCACCACGATCGAGGGCTCCTCCGGCCTGGTCGAGCGCTTGCGCGAAGCGTTCCTGGCGCACGGGGCGGCGCAGTGTGGGGTCTGCACCCCGGGCATGATCATGGCCGCCGCCGCCGCGCTGACCCGCGATCCGGCCGCCGGCCGCGCCGCCGTCGAGGACGCGCTCGGCGGCGTGCTGTGCCGCTGCACGGGGTACGTGAAGATCGTTGAAGCGGTGCTGGACGTGGCCCGCGGCGCCAACGCCTTCGCCTCCGCCGCCGCGGAAGCCGGCGAGGCGGTCGGCGCGCGCATCGCGCGCGTGGACGGGCGGCCGAAGGTGGACGGGACGGACCTCTTCGGCGCCGACCACCAGCCGTCGGACGCCCTGTGGCTCCGCCTCGTCCGTTCGCCCCACCCGTCCGCCCGGTTCACGGTGGGCGACCTCGCGCCGGTGCTCGCCCGGCATCCGGGGCTCGTGCGCGTCCTCACCGCGGCGGACATCCCCGGCGCGAACTCCTTCGGGGTCTTCCCCACCACCAAGGACCAGCCGGTTCTCGCCGACGGCGTCGTGCGGATGCGGGGCGATCCCGTCGCCGCCCTCGTCGGCGCCCGCGAAGCCGTGGAGGCGTTCCCCGACGGCGATCTGCCGGTCGCCTACGAGGTGCTGCCCGCGCTGTCCGGCGCCGCGGCGGCCCTCGCCGGAGGCGCGCCCGCCATCCACGCCGAAATCCCCGGCAACGTGCTGACGCGCGGGTATCTGGAGCGCGGCAGCGTCGCGGAGGGCCACGCGCTCGCCGCCGCGACCGCGTCCGGCGCCTTCGAAACCGCCTTCGTCGAGCACGCCTACATCGAGCCCGAGGCGGGCCACGCCAAGCGCGTGGGCGACCGCATGGAGGTGACCGCCTGCACCCAGGCCCCCGTCATGGACCAGGAGGAGGTCGCGCGGGTGCTCGGGCTGCCGATGGCGGCGGTCCGGATCGTCCCGACGGCCTGCGGCGGCGGCTTCGGCGGCAAGCTCGACGTCTCCGTGCAGCCGGTCCTGGCGGTGGCCGCCTGGCTGACGGGGCGCCCCGTGCGGGTCGTCTACTCCCGGACCGAGAGTATGGTGTCCTCCACCAAGCGCCACCCGGCCTCAATCCGCGCCCGGATGTCGGCGGACGCGGAAGGCCGCTTCACGGCCTACGAGATGGAGGCCGACTTCAACACCGGCGCCTACGCGTCCTGGGGCCCGACGGTGGCGAACCGCGTGCCGGTCCACGCCACCGGCCCGTACAGGGTGCCGCACGTCAGGAACGCCACCCGCGCTGTCCACACCAACGACTCGAACGCGGGCGCCTTCCGCGGCTTCGGCGTGCCGCAGGCGGCGATCGCGGGGGAGGCGCTGATCGACGACCTGGCCGAGGCGCTCGGGATGGACCGCTGGACGATCCGCCGCGCCAACGCGCTCCGCAGGGGCGACGCCACGCCTTCGGGCCAGGTGCTGCACGCCTCCGCAGGCCTGCCCGAGTGCCTCGACGCGGTGCGCGGCGACTTCTTCGGCCGGGCCGCCGAGGCGGAAGCGTTCAACGCCCGGAGTTCGCGGACCAAGCGGGGGGTCGGACTCGCCTGCATGTGGTACGGCTGCGGCAACACCTCCTTGTCCAACCCGTCCCGCATGAGGATCGCGCTGTCGGCCCGGGGCGAGCTCACCTTCTTCAACGGCGCGGTGGACATCGGCCAGGGCTCGACGACGGTGCTGCTCCAGATCGCCGCGGACGCGCTGGGCCTCCCCGCGCGGCTGTTCTGCAGCGTCGTCGGCGACACCGACCTGACCTACGACGCCGGCAAGACCTCCGCGTCGCGCCAGACCTTCGTGTCCGGCAACGCCGCGCGGCTCGCGGGCGAGGACCTGCGCCGCCGCGTCCTCGCGCTCGCCAACGCGGGGCCGGAGGCGCGCTTGATTCTAGACGGGGCGCGGCTCCGCATCGAGGACGGGCCGGCGGGCCGGACGGTGGACCTCGCGGCGCTGACCCCCGACGGGACCGGCGCGGTCCTGGCCGGAGAAGGCCGCTACGACCCGCCGACCACCGCGCTCGACGCGAACGGGCAAGGCATTCCCTACGCGACCTACGGCTTCGCCGCCCAGGTGGCCGAGGTGGACGTGGACACCGTGCTCGGCACGGTGAAGGTCCGCCGCGTCGTGGCGGCGCACGACGTCGGACGCGCCGTGAACCCGACCCTGGCCGAGGGCCAGATCCACGGCGGCATCGCGCAGGGGCTGGGCCTCGCGCTGATGGAGGAGTTCGTCCCGGGCCGGACCGAGAACCTGCACGACTATCTGATCCCCACCGTCGGCGACGTGCCCGAGATCGTGGTGAAGCTGATCGAGGACCGCGAGCCCGAAGGGCCTTTCGGCGCCAAGGGCGTCGGCGAGCCGGCCCTCGTCGCAACCGCCCCGGCGATCCTGGGCGCGATCCGCCACGCCACCGGCGTGCGCGTCACCCGCGTCCCCGTGCTGCCCCATCGGTTGCACGAGGCGCTGCGACTCCGGGCGGCCGCGGGATGAGCGCCGGTCCCCTCTCCCCCGAAGCGCGCTCGGAGAAGTTCGGCGCGGCGGAGGCGGACGGCATCGTCCGCTGCGACGCGTGCCCCGTGCTCTGCCGCATCCGCCCCGGCCGCGCCGGCGCGTGCTCGCGCTACGCCAACGAGGGTGGGCGGCTGGTGCGGACCGACCCCGTCGTGCTGCTGCACAAGACGCTCGACGAGGGGGGCAAGCTCGTCCGGTTCGAGGCGGGCGGGTGGGACGGCGCGCCGCTCGACCCGGCCCGGACCTTCGTCACCGGGATCGGCTCCGGCACCACCTACCCCGACTACAAGCCCGCCCCGTTCATCGTCTCCGCCCAGCACGAGGGCGTCGACACCGTCACCGTGGTGACGGAGGGCATCTTCAGCTACTGCGGCGCGAAGGTGAAGATCGACACCGACCGGCACCTGGGCCCGGAGCGCGCCGCGGTGCGGGTGGGCGGCGAGGAGGTCGGCCACGTCACCACCGCCGAGTACGGCTCGCAGATGCTGTCCGTCGGCGGCGTGCGCCACCTCACCGGCGGCTCCAAAAAGGAGGGCAACACCGCCTGCGAAACGCTGCTCCGCCTCTGCTCCGGCGAGTCCGTCATGATGGCGATCGACGGCGGCCACGAGGTCGCGGTGCAGGCGGGCCGCGCGCCCGTGGTGGACGGCAAGCCGGAGAGCCGGATGCGCGTCGGCTGCGGCTCCGCGACGGCCGGCATCTTCGCCAAGCAGTGGCTCGGCCACGCGGACGAGGTGATCGTCGTGGACGACCACATCACCGGCGTCCTCACGGAACACCAGGCCGGCCGCGTGCTCGGGATGCGCCCCGCCGGCATCCGCGTCCGGGGCCGCCGGTCCACGCCCGGCCGGTACTTCCAGGTGGCGAATCCCGGGGTCGGCTGGGGCGGGACGGACATCGAGGACCCGCTCTCGATCATCCAGAAGATCGACCCGGCCGTCGCTTGGCCCGGCCTCCGCCTGCTCCTGACCTCCACCACCGGCGAGCACGCCCTCTGGTGCGTGCTCGACGAGGCGCTCCGGCCCGTCCCGGCGGCGATGCCGGAGGCCGTGCGGAAGGTGGTGGAGCGCATCGGCGAGAACTGCGAGCCGTCGCTCTGCACCGTGCTGTTCATGGCGGGCGCCGGAGGCAGCCTGCGCGCCGGCGTGACGGAGAACCCCGTCCTGCTCACCCGCTCCGTCGCGGCGGGCGAGACCCGCGTCACCATGGGCGGCGCGCCCGTCCACCTTTGGCCCGGCGGCGGCATCACCGTCATGGCGGACGTGCTGCGCCTGCCGAAGAACGCCTTCGGGTCGGTGCCGACGCCGGCGATCGTCGCGCCGGTCGAGTTCACCTTGCCGCGCGACCTCTACGCGCGGCTCGGCGGGCACATGGAGGACGTGGTGGCGATCGGCGACGTGCTGCGGGACGTCGCGCCCGCCGCGCGGATCGAGGCTTGGAGCCCGGACAACCCGTGGCCCATGGGGCACCGGCCGTGAGCGCGGCGAACCGCCAGCGCTCCCCCGCGGAGCGCATCGACCGGGAAGCCGTGCGCGCCTACCGGCTCGAGGAGCAGATCGGCCACCTCATCCGCCGGGCGCACCAGCGCGCCTCGGCCATCTTCGACGCCGTGATGCGGGGTTTCGACGTCACGCCGGTGCAATTCGCGGCGCTCGCCAAGCTGCACGACCTCGGCCCCACTTCCCAGAATTTGTTGGGCCGCATGGTCGGCATCGACCCGGCGACCATGTTCGGCGTCGCGGGGCGGCTGGCGAAACGCGGGCTCGTCCGGCAGGGGCCCGACCCGTCCGATGCCCGCCGCATCCTGCTCGACCTCACCGGCGAGGGGCGCGCGGTCGTGGAAGGGATGAAGAGCGTCGGCGCCGAGGTTTCCGCCCGCACGCTCGATCCCCTCACCCCCGGCGAAGCCCGGGAACTCCAGCGTCTGCTCGCCAGGATCTGCTGAGCGCGATGCGCGAAGCGGCGACCGTCCAGCTTTTGGCCGGCGGTCGGCTGCGCCTGCAACACGGCCCCATCGACGTGGTGCTGCGGGCTTGGGGCGCGCGGACGGCCATGGCGGACGCTTACGAGGCCGTCGCGGCGCGCTTCCGTCCCCTGCTGGGCGAACTCGTCGGGGAGCTGCCGGAGTTGCGGAAGGCGATGGGCGACGGCCCGCGCGTGGAGGGCGCCGTCGCCAAGCGCATGGTCGCCGCTTGCGGGCGGCACCGCGTGTTCGTCACGCCCATGGCGGCGGTGGCCGGCGCCGTCGCCGACGAACTCCTGGCCGCCATGACCGGCGCCGCCCCGCTCGACAAGGCCTTCGTCAACGACGGCGGCGACATCGCCCTGCACTTGACCGGAGGCGAGACGATGGGCGTCGGAGTCGCGGCGGACTTCTCGGGCGGTCCCGTGCCGGCGGTGAACGGGCAGGTGCTGCTCCGCTTCGAGGACGGGATCGGCGGCGCCGCGACTTCGGGGCGCCAGGGCCGCTCCTTCTCCCTCGGCGTCGCGGACTCCGTCACCGTGCTCGCCCGCGACGCGGCCGGCGCCGACGCCGCCGCGACGCTGATCGCCAACGCGGTCGATCTGCCCGGCCAC
This sequence comes from uncultured Sphingomonas sp., assembly GCF_902806285.1. Lineage (GTDB taxonomy): Bacteria > Pseudomonadota > Alphaproteobacteria > Sphingomonadales > Sphingomonadaceae > Sphingomicrobium. The sequence continues at coordinate 15,954 of NZ_CADCWA010000098.1, forward strand.
CCGGCGATCCGCCGGACGCCGGCGCGGGCGCTCGACCCCGACTCCGACCTGGGCGACAGGCCGGTCACCACCTCCGTCGGCCCGCTCGCGCCGGAGGAGGTCGCCGCCGCCCTCGCGGCCGGCCGCGCCCGGGCCGAAGCCATGCGCGCCGAAGGCTTGATCCGCGACGCCGCTCTGACGCTCCGCGGCGAAACCGTCGTGGTCGGCCGCTTCGCCGCCCGCGGAGGGCGCGCGACGTGGCCTTGCGCGCCGCCGGGGCGCTCCGGGACGCTCGCCTGATCCCGACGGGAAGCATTCACGGATCACGAGAGACCTGGCCCACGCTTCGGCGCGTCCGGGCCGGCACGCGGGCGCGGCGGCCGCGCCGGACCGTGCGCTGAAGGCCTGGGCGGGAGATGCCAACCGACTGGGCAGAACCCGTCTCGGCGCTCGGATTCGGCGCCGTCGCCGCGTTGACAGCCCGGCGCGGCGATGGGGACCATGGCGGGGACATCGGAACGGGCGGGTCCATCCATGCTGGGACGAAGCTTCGCGGCCGCGGCCGCTTTCGCGTGCGCGTTGTCCACCGCCGGCACCGCTGCGGCGCAGCAAACCCTGGCGGCGGTGAAGGCGCGCGGCCAGTTGGTCTGCGGCATCAACTCCAGCGTGCCGGGCTTCTCCCTGCCCGACAGCCGGGGCGAGTGGCAGGGGCTGGACACGGAGCTCTGCCGCGGCCTGGCGGTGGCGATCTTCAACGACCGCTCGAAGGTCCGCTTCCAGCCGCTGTCCTCCTCCACCCGCTTCACCGCGCTCGGCAGCGGCGAGGTGGACGTGCTGTTCCGCACCAGCACGCAGACGATGCTGCGCGACACGACGCTCGGCCTGCGGCACGCCACCACCTATTTCTTCGACGGCCACGGCTTCATGGTCCGCGCCAACTCGGGCGTCGCCAAGGCGTCCGACATGCGCGGCGCCACCATTTGCCTCGTGCAAGGCACGACCAACGAACAGGTGACGGCGGACTACTTCCGCTCCATCGACACGCCGTTCCAGCCCGTGCTGTTCGAGCGGACGGACCAAGCGGCGGCCGCGCTCCAGGCCGGCCGCTGCGACGCCTTCGGCACCGACGCCTCCTCGCTCGCCGGCGTGCGCTCCGCCATGCCGAACCCGAAGGAATGGACCGTGCTGCCGGAGCGCTTCAGCAAGGAGCCCTACGGCGCCTACGTCCGGCGCGACGACGCGCAGTGGTTCGACGTGGTGCGCTGGTACACCACGGCGGTGATCGAGGCGGAGGAGCAGGGCGTCACCAGCGCCAACGCCGAGCGGATGCGCCGCGACAGCCCCAACCCCAACACCCGCCGCCTGCTGGGCGTGACGCCCGAGCTGGGCGAGGCGCTGAAGCTCGACCGGAACTGGGCCTTCAACGTCGTCAAGGCGTTGGGCAACTACGGCGAGATGTACAACCGCACCATGGGCCCCGACACGCCGGTGGGGTTGGAGCGCGGGCCGAACGAGATCTGGACCCGCGGCGGCCTGCTCTACGCGCTGCCGATGCGCTGAAGGGGGCGGCGCCGCGACAGCCGCGGCGGAGCCCAGAAACGTTCCACTCCATAACAGGACCCCGTAGCCGCCGCATGTCGAACGCTTCGGTCGCCATCGAGGCCCCGCCGGACGGCGCAGCGCCGCGCCGCGTCCGCATCGCGCTCCCGCCGGCTTGGCTGGGCGCGGCTTCTGTGTGCGCGATGCTGCTGGCGTGGTGGGCGGTGTCGGGCGGGCGGGTCGTCCCCCTCGACCTGCTGCCTTCGCCGCGCGACGTCTGGGCGGCGGCGGTCGAGATCGGGCGCGACGGCTACCGCGGCACCACGCTGTGGGGCAACGCCTTGTCCACGCTGGGGCGGCTCGCGGGCGGCTTCTGCTTGGCGGTGCTGGCCGGGGTTCCGTTGGGGCTT
>NZ_CADCWA010000099.1 GCF_902806285.1 uncultured Sphingomonas sp.
CGCTTCCCGCTCGCCATCCCGGACCCGGAAATAGCGCCGGAAGCTCGCGTCTCCGGCCAGCGGCGCGACCATCGCCCCGGCCCAGCCGTGCGCGGCCAGGAACTCGGGCGCGTGCGGCGGCGGAATCATCGGGGAAGCGGCCATCGCCCTTTCCATGCCGCGGGCACATGCGCTGTCAAGCCGCGAGCGCCACCATCCGCGAACTGGAGAAACAAGCGCAGAGCCTGTGGCCAGGCCGCCGCACCTGCCCGCTCCGGCCACTCGACCAGCAGCGCGCCTTCCGCCAGCACCTCGTCGAGCCCGAGTTCGTCGAGTTCCGGCGCCGCTTCCAGCCGGTACAGGTCGCAGTGCCAGATCGGCAGCGGCAGGTCATCGTAGGGCTGAACGATCGCGAAGGTCGGGCTCGGCACCTCGCCGCCGTGGCCGGCGCCGCGCAGGATCGCCCGCGCAAGCGCCGTCTTGCCGGCCCCGAGCGGCCCGGACAGCGTCACCACATCCCCCGGCCGCAACGTCGCCGCCAGCCCGCGGCCGACCCGCTCCGTGGCCGCTTCGTCCTCCAGGATCATGCGGGCTTGCGCGGAAGGGTGAGAATGATGGTCGTCCCCTGCCCGGCGTCCGACTGCAGCTCCACCGTCCCCCCATGCGCTTCGACGAATTGGCGCGCCAGCGGCAGGCCCAGTCCCAGCGCGGCCTCCCCCCGCCGGGCGCCGGCGCGGTAGAAGCGGTCGAACACCCGGGCCCGGTCCTCCGGCGCGATCCCCGGCCCGGTGTCGATCACCCGGATCTCCGCCACCCCATCCTCGCCCCGGCAGTCGAGGGTCACGCCACCCGTGTCGGTGTAGGCGATGGCATTGCGCAGGACATGCTCCAGGCTTTCGCGCAGCCGCCGCGCGTCGCCGATCACGATCCCGGTGCTGGGGTCGATGCTGGTGGCGAGCTGGAGGCGCTTGTCGCGGGCCGGCTGCTCCATCCGTTCGGCCACGCTGCGCACCAGTCCGGCAAGGTCGATCCGCTCATGCTCGATGGTGACCGCGCGTTTCTCGCCCTGGGTCAGGTCGAGGACGTCGTCGATGAGCTTGGACAGGCGGGCGACCGACTCAAGGATGGCGGACACATAATCCACCGCCGCGGGCGCCAGCTTGCCGGCGTAGCCCGCCGCCAGCATTTCCGCGAACCCGCTGATGGAGGTCAGCGGCGTGCGCAGCTCATAGGACATGTTGGCGACGAAGTCGGTGCGCACCCGGTCCACCTCCTCCAGCGCGGTGGTGCGCTCGCGCAGGGCATGCTCGATGCGGGTGGAGTCGGTCACGTCGACCATGGTGAACAGCGCGTTGCCGTCGGGCAGCGGCACGGCCGCGAACTCGAAATGGCTGCCGTCCACCATCGACAGCCGGCCGCTGCCCTGCCGCCGTTCGGTGGTGGCCGCCCGCACCAGCTCGCGCAGCTGCGCCGCGGCGGTCGGGTTGACCAGCCGCCGCGCCATCGCCGGAACCAGCTCGTCCACCCTCGGGTGCTCGGCCAGCCAGCTCTCGTCCAGGCCCCAGAAGCTGCAGAAGCGCCGGTTCCACAGGTACAAGCGGCCGTCCGCCGCGAACACGCTGATGCCCTCGAACAGATTGTCGAAGGTCGCCGTCCGCACCCGCAGCAGCGTGTCGCGCGCGCTGGCCAGTCGCACCTGCTCGGTCCGGTCCTCGAAGATCAGGCGCAGGCCGCCATCGGGCAGCGGCTGGCCGACGACGCGCAGGTGGTCGCCGTTGGCCAGCGTCCACTCTTCCTCCACGGCTTCTTCGGGCGAGATGAACCAGTCGCGCCGCTCGGCCTTCCATTGCGGAAAGTCGCGGGCCTCGGGCAACCGACCGTTCTCGCGCATCCGCTCCAGCACCCGGTCGAACTCGGGCTTTTCGTTCAGCCACTCGGAGTCGAGCTGGGCCATGATGGCGAACGGCTGATTGTAGAAGGACAGGCTCCGGTCGGCATCGAACTGGACCGCACCGGCAGTCATGCGGTCGGCCAGCTCGCGCTGGCTCTCGATATGACGCGCCAGTTCGAAACGCGTGTCCTCCAGATCCTGGATGTCGATGGCGAACCCGGCCACCGCCCCCGACTGCAGCGGAACGTCCACGATGCGCAGCATGCGCCGTTCGCCGCCGATGGTTGCCGGCTGGGTCCGCGAATAAGGCTGGCCGCTCGCCACGGCACGGCTGCTGCCGGCCTTGGCGCTTTCGACGCCCGCACTGTCGATCAGCTCGCTGCCATTGGCGATCACCTCGGCCGCGTCGCGGCCTTCCACCGCCGCCACGAAGGCGTTGTTGACCCGTCGAAGCGTTAGATCGGGGCCGCGGTACCACATGGGAAAGGGCGCCGCCTCGATCAGCTGCGTCAGGTTGTTCAGCGCGGTTTCGGTCTGAGCGAGCTGGCGGGTCACCGCGGCCTTGTCGGCCTCGGCGGCGCTGGTATCGAACAGCCATAGCAGGACCGTCCCGGCCGGCGCGGTTGGAGGCGCCGGTGCGCCGCGCACCTCCAGCACGCGAGCCGAACCGGCGATCGCGACCGACTGCTCGATGCGCCCGCCCGACAGGGCCGCGGTGCGGATCCGCTCGGTCAGTGCAGCGAGGTCGTCCGGCTCCAGCCCCCGTCCGCCGGAAGCCAGCTCCTCGATGCGGGCGGGCATTCGCTCCAGCCCAAGCTCGCGCACCAGCCCGTCATCGGTTTCGACAGTGCCGTCCGGGTTGACCAGCAACGGCCGCGCCGGCCCCGCAGCCAGCAACGCCGACAGGGATCGCGCCGCCTCCAGCACCCCATGCGCCCGCCGCATCCGCCGCGCGGCGAGGATCGAGAGGGTGACGGCGATGACCAGCCAGAGCCCTGCGACGCCAGCCGCAAGCGACACGGCATCGGCCTGTCCGCTATCGATCATCGCCCCGCCTGCCCCATGGGAAAGGTCATAGGACGTTTGCCAGGCAGAAATGAAGTGCCCAAACGCTCGCGATTCAAGAAGGCGGGCGGACGACCACGATCATCGCTCCTTCAACCTCGCGTACGCGGCTTACCGCGCAGCGCCGCCCAGCTTCACTCGAGCGCCTGCGAAGAAGTAACGTCCCACTGAACTGATCGGGTACGAATTCGCTCCGATGTCAGGCTTCCGATCGAGCAGGTTGTTCACGCCGCCGTAGAACTCGAATTGGCGACCGACGTCCAAGCTCGCGAAGACGTCATGCTTCCAAAGCGGACGGTAGTATTTGTATTCGTCGGCCGCGATGTCGGGATTGTTCTCCAGCTCCTGATTGGAGAAGCGCGACGTTTTGGAAAAATACTGCAAGCCATAGTTCAACGTCAGCGCATTCAGCTGCCAAGTCAGGTCGACGTTTGCCGAGTACTTCGGCGCGAAGGCCGTTGCCCGCTCGTCGGTCACTGGTGCGCCGGGAGTGCCGATGAACTCCAGCTTGTCGAGGTAGTTGCCGATGACGTTCAGCGAGAAGGTGCCTGCCCGCTCCGTCCGGAGCCGGTAGCTGAGATTGAGATCCAGGCCGGCCGTCGAAAACCGCGCGACGTTCTGCGGGCTGATCGAGAAGTCGACAATGTTGCCAGCGTCAGCATCCCCCGTCGCGCCGCTCTGACGCACGATGAGGTCGCAGAACGGGTTGTCCAACGTCGCCTGGTCCACGCACAGCTCGGCCACTTCCTCCGGCTCCACCTGATTGATCGCGTCTTCCAACTTGATGTTGTACCAGTCGAGCCGGGCCGAGAAGCCGCGCAGGAAACTCGGTTGCAGGATGACGCCGGCAGTCCAGGTCTTCGCCTCCTCCTCCGACAGGTTGCGATTCCCGCTGGAGATGCCCGGGATGTTGACCGAACGCGGGTCACGGTAGGTGGCCGGGTCGGCACCAAGCGCCGTGAGCAGAGCGGCGCAGTTCTCCGCCCGGAACTCCGAACCGTTCTGCAGCTGGTTGAGGTTGCAGGGATCGGTGATGAAGGCGAAGGTCTGCGACGAAGCACCAAACAGCTCGCCGATGTTGGGAGCGCGAACCGCGGTCGAGTAGGTGCCGGCGAACGTGATGTCCCTCACCGGGGCGTATGCGGCATCGACCTTCCAGGCGTTGGTGCGGCCAATCGTCGAGTAGTCGGATAAGCGCACGGCGGCCCCGAATTCCAGACTGTGGGCGAACGGCAGCTCGCGAAGCAGCGGGGCGCGAAGCTCGGCAAAACCTTCCTTGACGTTGAACTTGCCCCGGTCGGCGCCGAGTGCGTTGCCGAAGGTCAGCCCTTGCGCTGCCAGATCGTCCGGGTTGAACCGGCTGGCCTCACGGCGATACTCCGCGCCCAGCGCGTAACCCAGCTCGCCGCCGCCCGGGAAGGTGAAGAACCGGCCGAAGTCCCCGGCGATACTGCCGGACACCACATGCTGGTTCAACCGGGCGCGGTCCGTCGTGTTGACGCGAACGAAGTCCAGCGCGGCCTGGCTGGCGACGCCTTCGCCGAACAGGTTGAGCGGAGCGCATTCGCCCGGCTGGAAGGTGGTGGGCGGGATTTCGTCGCGAGTATAGTTAAAGGGCTGGAACGGGGTAAAGCTGGGGTCGATGTTGACCCGGCAGGTCGGCTGCCCGGTCGCTGGATCGATCACGGCATCGATGGCCGCGTAGAAGCGGTCGGTCAGGATGTCGCCGACGTAGCGGTTCTGGACGTTGGTCCGCCCGTAGACGTAGCTCAGTTCGAAATTGGCGTTTTCCGTTATGTCGCCGCGTGCGCCGAGCACGCCGCGCCACGTGGTGCGGCGGATGTTCTCACCGCGTTGCCCGAGATCAAAGTTGTCGCGATTGATCAGAACGTCGCCGCCGCCGGTGATCGCCGCCAGATCCTCGGGGTAGAAGGCATTATCGCCAGGGATGTAGAGGTAATAGTCGAACGTCGGCTGACCCAGGGTGAAACTCTTGCTGCGCGCGAACTTGCCTTCGGCGAACAGCGTAATCGAAGGCGTCAGCTCGTAGTTCGTGACCAGGTTAAGGACGTTGCGGCGGATCTTGGGCAGCAGGTCGTTACCATAGTCGGAAACCAGCGTCGCATTTCCGCCCTGCTGAAAGAAGTCGGGGACGAACTCGCCGGGATCGTACGCGACCAACTGACCGCCCGCGCCTACGAAATAGTCCGGAAAGCCGTCGAAATCGATGTCGATGCCGCCCTCGCGATTGGTATCGAAGTAGCGGATGTTCCTGAGCGGCACGTTATCGGGAATGCCGTTGTCGACCGGCCCGTCGTACCCGGGGAAGTTCTCAGGATCGTCAGGGTTGAGGAAGAACCCCACCGCGTTCTCCCCACTTAGCCGGTTGCGGTCGCGGGTGGTCAGCCGATCTTCCTCGCCATGTTCAAAGGCGACCGCGACGTTCAGGCGATCGTCGAGGAGGTTCTCGCCGGCGGTGATCGCAAACAGGCGCTGCCCCGAGTCGCCACGCTGGCCGATCCCCGCTTGCGCGCGGGCCGTGATCCCTTCGAAGTTGCGCTTCAGCACGAAATTCACCACGCCCGTCACGCCGTCCGCGCCGTAGATGGCCGAAGCGCCGCCGGTCAGCACGTCCACCCGCTCCACCAAGTCGCTGGGGATGGTGTTGATGTCCACCGCCTGGCTGCCGGGCACGCCGGCGATGTGGCGGCGGCCGTCGACCAGGACCAGCGTCCGGTCCGTGCCAAGATTACGCAGGTTGAGGAGGTTCAGTCCCGTAAAGCCGATACCCGCGCCGCTGCCGCTGTTGTCGGCCGACGTCGAACTGCCCTGCAACGCGGGGTAGCCGGTGAGGAAGTCGGTCAGGTTGCTCGTGCCGGACGCTTCGATCTGATCGGAACCGACCGAGATCACCGGATTGGGTGTCGTGAAGTCCGGCCGGCGGATGCGCGACCCGGTAACCACGATCTCTGCTCCTGCCTCCGCCTCGTTCTCCACCGCCAGATTGGTGGCGGAAGGCTCGTTGGTTTCGTCCGTCGGCGTTGGCGTCGGCTCAACCGGCGAGTCCTCGGCCGGGCCCTGTTGCTGGCCCGGCTGCTCCTGCCCGGCGGCACGGGCCTGGGCCGGCAGCCAGATGGTCCCCACTGCCACGGCCAAGGTGGAAGCGGAACGGAGAGACAGCGGCAAGTTGAACATCGGCACAATCCTTGAACTGGAATAGTTTCAGCATGACCGGAGGCGCTCCCGAACGAAAGCTTCTCCGCTACGCCGCTGGCAGGTCGGTCGTGCGCGTTGCCCAAATAACACGGAAAGGGGCTGTCGCGTCCTGTGGCAATTCGGTGACAGGGCGTGAAGGGAATCGCGCGAAGGCACGGCAAGCATTGAGTTTGTTAGCGGTTCACACAAGAAGGCGATCCACCTGCCATTCCACCGAGGATCTTCTCGCCCATGAACAAGACGTCGCTGTTGGGAGCCACCGCTCTCCGCACGTTCGCCGCCGCCGGACTGGTGTTCGCCGCCGCTTCGCCCGCCTTTGCTCAGGAAACGCAGGAAGAAGAGGCGCAGGAAGCGCCGGTTCCTGGTCAGCCGACGAGCGAAGTCGAGGCCGAGTCCGACACTCAGGCCGACGCTACGCCTGACGACGGCGAGATCGTCGTTACCGGTTCTCGTATCCGTAGGCCGAACGTCGAGTCGTCCGTTCCGATCACCGCCATCGGCGGTGACGAGCTGTTCGAGACCGGCCAGGTCTCGGTCGGCGACGTCTTAAACGAGCTACCCGCTCTGCGCAGTACCTTCAGCCAGGCGAACTCAACCCGCTTCCTTGGTACCGCCGGCTTGAATCTGCTTGATCTTCGCGGCCTGGGCACTGTTCGCACCCTTGTGCTGCAGAACGGCCGCCGGCACGTTGGCGGCGACGTGCTGAGCTCGGGTGTGACGCCGGACGTCAACACCTTCCCCGCCGACCTCGTCGAGCGGGTTGAAGTGGTGACCGGCGGCAACTCGGCTGTTTATGGCTCGGACGCGATTGCGGGTGTCGTGAACTTCATCTTGAAGCGGGACTTCGAAGGCCTGCAGCTGCGTGGCCAGGGCGGCGTCAGCAAGTATAATGATGCCGGCGCCTACTTCATCAGCGGGCTTGCCGGCACGAACTTCGCCGACGATCGCGGCAATGTCGCGGTCAACGTCGAATATGCCCGTCAGAACCAGTATTTCGGAGCGAACCGGCCTTACATCAACAGCCAGGACGCGTTCTTGGTGGTTGACTCAGACCCTTCCGGTTCCGATGGGAATCCCGACCGGCTATTCTTCCGCGACATTCGCAGTTCGTCACTGACGAACACGGGCGGGCTCCGCTTCGGCGGGACGACGGCTGCGAACAGCTGCGGCACCGATCCCCTCGGCAGTTTCTATCCGTGCTTCTTCATATTCCAGCCTGACGGAACCTTGATTCCGGCTACTGGCACGCGCGTCGGCGTTACACCGGGCAGCTTCATCGGCGGCAACAGCGAGAATTTCCGCGGGGGCCGGCAGTTCCAGCTTTCACCGCAGCTTGATCGCTACAACATCAATGTGCTCGGGCACTTCGAGGTGTCGCCAGCCCTCGTACCTTTCTTTGAAGCGAAATATTCCCGCACCGACAGTTCTGGTACCGGCAGCTCGGGTCCGGCCTTCATTCAAGGTCAAACGCTGGGTGATCCGTTCCAATTCTCCGGCGGCGTCAACCGTGAGACCTTGCGCGTCGATAACCCGTTCCTGAGCCCGCAAGCCCGTGAGGTGATCGCCGCAGAACGGGCGCGCACCATCAGTGCGACGACCGGGCTTCCGCTGACCACGACTGGCGCTACCCGCATCTCAATCCGTCAGAACCTGCTTGGCCTAGGCGCTCGTACCGAGGAAGCGAAGCGTGAAACCTACCGCATCGTTGGCGGTGTCCGGGGCGACTTCTTCGACGACTGGAACTATGAATTTGCGGTCAATCATGGTCGGTTGAAGGAAGAAACTGCGATCCTCGGCAACCTGGACGCGCAGCGCTTCCTGCTCGGTCTCGACTCCGCGGTGAACCCGGAAACGGGCCAAATCCAGTGCCGTTCGCAATTCGTCCCAGGGGCGGCGTTCGGTTATTATCCTTCGCCTGACGTGGACGCGACGGACCCGAACGGTGCGGAACGCCTTGCAAACGACATCGCGGCCTGCGTTCCCATCAACCCGTTTGGCGGTCAGTTCTCGCAGGCGGTGCGCGACTATGCGCTACTGGATACCGTTGCGAAGGGCAGGACCAGGCAGTTCAACGTTGTTGGGTTTGTCGGAGGTGACACCAGCACCTTCTTCAACCTGCCGGGCGGGCCGGTCAGCTTCGTGCTCGGCGCCGAGTATCGTAAGGACAACGTCTTCTACGAGCAGGACGAAGACGTCCAGTTGGGGTACACCTTCTACAACGCGATCCCGACCTTCGAGGCGCCTGCGAGCAAGGTGAAGGAGGCTTTCGGCGAAGTTCGCATCCCGATCATTCGGGATCGGACCTTCTTCCAGGAACTGGAAATCTCCGGTGCCGCTCGCGTTTCGAACTACAATCTCGGCAATACCGGGACGGTCTGGGCCTACAATGCGGGGGCGATTTATTCGCCGGTGAGGGGCTTACGGTTCCGTGGCAATTACGGCCGTTCGGTTCGTGCGCCGAACCAGGTCGAACTGTTCTCGCCTCCGGGCCAGAACTTCGCCCCGGGCCTTGGTGACCCATGCTCGTCGATCAACATTGGCACCGGAACGGCTAACCGTGCTGCGAATTGCGCAGCGGCAGGGCGTCCAGGCGGAACCGACGCGTCGATCAATCCAAGCCGGCCCGATGTGCCCGCACCAAATCCGGCTGGACCGTACGACTTCCGCTACGACTCGTCATTGGAAACGCAAAGCGGCGGTAACACCGGGCTTGAAGCCGAGAAGGCGGACAGCTTCACCATCGGTGCGGTGATCACGCCCACCTTCCTGCCTGGGTTCTCGGTGTCAGTCGATTACTACAATATCAAGGTCAACGAGGTGATCACTTCGCCGACAGTCCAGCAGATCGTTAACGCTTGCTATGATCTTCCGGACCTCAATAACCAGTTCTGCACCCTCTTCGATCGTGTTCCGATCGGCGGGACGGGCCCGGCTGGTGAGCAGGAGTTTCGGATCGTCGAGGGCAGCTTGTTCCAGCAGCCACTCAATTTTGCGAAGTTGGTGGCTAAGGGTATCGACCTTGAAGTTGCGTATCGCGGCAACGTCCCGAACGTCGGCCGACTGGATACGCGGTTTACCTATACTCGAGTGCTAGATCGTTCGAGCTTCCTCGATCCGACCAATCCGGAGTTCAAGAACGTAATCGTTGGACGGGCGGGAGGCGAGCTGGGCGATCCCAGGGACTCGTTTAACTGGAACCTGAATGTCGAGCGCGGCCCGGTCACCTTCGGCTATCAGATGCGGTATCTGGGCAAGATGTTCCTGGCAGACGGCGGAAGTCTCGATACCTACGAGAACTTCAACTCGGTCCAGGGTCGCCCGCCAAACAACCTCGATTTCGCTGACCGCCGCCGGTACCCGTCGGTGTTCTACCACGACGTTCGGCTCGGCTTTGATGCGACGGAGAAGTTCAACTTCTACCTTGGCGTCGACAATCTCACCAACCGCGAGCCGCCGCTAGGCCAGACTGGCATCGGCGGGGGTAGTGCGATCTACGACAATCGTGGCCGCTTCTTCTACGCGGGTGCCGTCGCGAAATTCTAAGCACGTTGAACTACAGGGATGGGGACCGGGCGTTCGCCTGGTCCCCTTTTCTTTGGTCGTGCGGGTTGCGCAGCGCTGCACCGGTGCGAGCTGTGCATCGGAGTGGACAGCGGTGAGAAGGCGCTTCATGCGTCGGCCATGACTCAGCACAGGTCAGATGCGGCCGCGCTGGCGGAGATCGAGGCGCGCGCTCGGCGCTGCGAAAGCGAGCAGAGGCTGCAAGATGCGGCGCGGGCGTACGATGATGCCCTCCGGCTGTGTCCTTCAGCGCAATCTTCTGCAGAGGGTCGTGCACGGATCGCCATCCAGCTGCGGGAAGCGGGTGCTGTGGAGCACTGCGCCCGGGCGCTTGCGTTCCATGACCAGGATCCGAGCCTCCAGTTCCAGATGATCTTCGTAGCCGCCTCCGAACTCGGGAACGAAGCTATCCCGTTGTTGGAACGTTTTCTGAAGTCCCGTCCCGGGCATGTTGCCGCGCATGAACTGCTAGCAGAGCTACGGGCACAGGCCGGCGCGGGCGACCGCTTCACCGACGATTACCTATCGGCGCTCGAACATGTGGAGGACAACAAGGCCCTGCTGTTCTCTTACTGGAACGTCTTGTCCCGCTCTGGCCGCCATCTCCGAGCGCTCGACTCCATGGAGGACAACCGCGCACTCTTCGCAGGCGAGCGTAGGTTTGCGCTTCTGGAGATCAGCATCGCCGGTCACGCGGGCCTAACCGAACGGGTAGGCCAACTCCTGGACGAGTTGCCCGGTGGCCCGGACCTGCAGCTTGCGCGAGCTCAGCACAAGCTGCAGACCGGCCATGCCGACGAGGCCGCCAAGCTGCTGGAAGCGATCGTCGCAAGGGAACCGACGAATCTCACGGCTTGGGCGCTGCTTGAGCCGAGTTGGCGCCTCCTGGAGGACCAGCGCCATGATTGGCTGGCGTGCCAGCCGGGCCTGTACGGGTCCAGTGAGCTGGACCTGAGTAGCGCTGAGCTGGCCAGCCTGGCTGACGTCTTACGGAACCTTCACCGAGCACGCGCTCAGCCGATTGGACAGTCAGTTCGCGGTGGGACCCAGACCAGCGGCAACCTGTTCATGCGCGAAGAGGCGGAGCTCCAGCGTTTGACCCAGGCGTTGGCACGCGGAATCCGCCGCTTCGTTGGAGGCCTTCCCCCAGCCGACCCGACCCACCCGCTGCTCCGCCATCGCAACAGCGCATTGACGTTCGGGTCCAGCTGGTCGGTACGCTTGACCGGGGGCGGGTACCATGCCGCTCACTTCCACCCCGGGGGGGTCCTCAGCTCCGCCTGCTACATCAGCTTGCCCGACCGGCTCGACGAGAACGGTAGCAAAGAGGGCTGGCTCGAGATAGGCCGGCCACCTGAGGAGCTTAAGCTCGACCTGCCCCCGCTCGCCAGCTTTGAACCCGCGCCAGGCCGTCTGGTGCTCTTTCCAAGTTACCTGTTCCACGGAACGCGGCCGTTTAGAGATGGAGAACGGCTGACGGTCGCCTTCGATGTGGCGGTCGGCACGGGGTAGCTGCCACCTCGATGCAAGAACCTTCACCTTTCCGCTTGCGATGAAGGTGCGGACAAGTCACCACCGCGCCGGCATGACGGCGATTGATCAGGCCTATCGGCTGGCCGAGGCCGGGCAAGTTAGGAGAGCGGTCGCACTCCTTAAGCATGAAGGCGACCGCGGCGATCCTGCAGCTCTTGTCGAACTTGCCGCATGGTACCTCGGAGCCCGCTATGTCGAGCGCGACCTCCAGCTTGCACGACAATGCTTTGGCAGCGCCAGCAAGCTGGGACATCAGCGGGCGAGTGAGATCTACACTAACCTGCTGGCCAACGGGACCGGCGGTACTCGGCGATGGCGTGAGGCCCTCGCCCGGCTGGAACTTGCCGGAAGGGACGATCTGGTGGCCACGGAGCAGCGCGCGCTGCTGGGTGCCATGGACATCGACGGCGATGGGGAACCACGCACTAAGCCCACCGGGCAGCAGCTAAGCGACGCTCCCTCCGTCATGCTGTTCAAGAACTTTATGACCTCGACGGAATGCCGCCACCTGGTGGAGCGGGCGAAACCAGGTCTCAGCCCTTCCGTTGTGGTTCATCCAGCCACCGGGCAGATGGTACCGCACCCCGTTCGAACCTCCGACAACGCCTTCTTCCCATGGATCGATGAAGACCCCGTGATTCATGTGCTCAACCGCCGCATCGCGGCTGCGACCGCTACTGAAGCAAGTTGGGGCGAGCCTCTCCAGGTCCTTCGCTACGGACCTGGCCAGGAGTACCGACCGCACCATGATGCGATCGCGGGCGCCGACAATCAGCGCATCCTTACCTTCCTCGTCTACCTTAACGACGGGTATGAAGGTGGGGAAACCGAGTTCATACGGACTGGCCTAAAGGTCGCCGGCTGCAAGGGCGACGGCCTCATGTTCCGCAACGCGGACGATGCCGGCAGGCCCGATCCGAACGCAGTTCATGCCGGCCGGCCGGTCACCGCCGGCGAGAAGATGCTCGCCACCCGCTGGATCCACCAGCGACCATTCGGTCCTAGGTAGCGAGCCCGACTTCCGGCTCTAGTACCGATAATGCTCCGGCTTGAACGGGCCCTGAGGCTTCACCCCGATGTACGCGGCCTGCTTGTCGCTGAGCGTGGTCAGCTTCACGCCCAGCTTGTCGAGGTGCAGCGCCGCGACCTTCTCATCGAGGTGCTTGGGCAGGACGTAAACGTCGTTGCCGTACTTGTCCGCACCGGTCCATAATTCGATCTGCGCCAGCACCTGGTTGGTGAAGCTGCTACTCATCACGAAGCTCGGGTGGCCGGTCGCGTTGCCGAGGTTCACCAGCCGGCCCTTGGACAGGATGATGAGCTTCTTGCCGTCGGGAAACTCGACCTCGTCCACCTGCGGCTTGATCTCCGTCCACTTCATGTTGCTGAGCGCCGCGATCTGGATCTCGCTATCGAAGTGGCCGATGTTGCAGACGATCGCCATGTTCTTCATCGCCCGCATGTGGTCCAGCGTGATGACGTCCATGTTGCCGGTCGCGGTGACGAAGATGTCGGCGCGGGTGGCCGCCTCCTCCATCGTCACCACCTCATAGCCCTCCATCGCCGCCTGGAGCGCGCAGATGGGGTCGATCTCCGTCACCAGCACGCGGGCGCCGCCGTTGCGCAGCGAGGCGGCCGAGCCCTTGCCGACGTCGCCGAAGCCCGCGACGGCCGCGACCTTGCCCGCCAGCATCACGTCCGTGCCGCGGCGGATCGCGTCGACCAGCGATTCCTTGCAGCCGTAGAGATTGTCGAACTTGGACTTGGTCACGCTGTCGTTGACGTTGATCGCGGGGAACGGGAGCTTGCCCTGCTTGGCGAGCTCGTAGAGGCGGTGGACGCCGGTGGTCGTCTCCTCCGACACGCCCTTGATCGCCCGCACCGTCTTGGTGAGGAAGCCGGGGGACGCCTCCACCCGCTTGCGCACGACGCGCTGGAAGACCTCCTCCTCCTCGTTGGTCGGCGCGGGGAACGCCTCGCCCGCCTCGATCCGCGCGCCCCACAGCGCGAACATCGTCGCGTCGCCGCCGTCGTCGAGGATCAGGTTGCAGGTCTCGTCGCCGCCCCAATCGAAGATGCGGTCGACATAGTCCCAATATTCCTCGAGCGTCTCGCCCTTGATCGCGAACACGGGAACGCCGGTCGCGGCGATCGCGGCCGCCGCGTGGTCCTGCGTCGAGAAGATGTTGCACGACGCCCAGCGCACCTCCGCGCCCAGCGCGGTCAGCGTCTCGATCAGCACCGCGGTCTGGATCGTCATGTGGAGCGACCCGGTGATCCGCGCGCCCTTCAGCGGCTTGGACTGGCCGAACTCCGAACGCAGCGCCATCAGGCCGGGCATCTCGGTTTCGGCGATCTCGATCTCCTTGCGGCCGTAGGCGGCGAGGGAGATGTCGGCGACGACATAATCGTCGAAGGCTTGGTTGGGCTGGGTGGCCACGATGGGAAGCTCCTGGGGATCGGCCGTCCGGAATAGGGGTCGGCGTTGGCGCGGCTCTAACGGCGGCGCGCCATGAACGCAATATAAGGATATCCTTATATGATTACATCAGCCCCCGCGGATCATGGCGGCGGGCCGCGCCTACGCCGTTCCGCTCGACGAGCTGAGCAGCCTGGGATCGATCCCGTTGGTCCGCAGCGCTGCGTTCCAGCGCGCGTCCGCCGCCGTGTCGAACAGCACCGCCGGATCGGCCTTGGCCGTCAGCCAGCCGTGCCGCGTCATCTCCTCGTCGAGCTGCCCCGCGCCCCATCCGGCGTAGCCGAGCGCGACCACCCACTGCCGGGGACCTTTGCCCTCGCTGATCGCGCGGAGGATGTCGAGCGTCCCCGTGAACGCCCATTTCATGCCGACCAGGATCGTGTCCTGCCCGCCCCAATCGGTGGAATGGAGCACGAACCCGCGCGAGGGCTCCACCGGCCCGCCCCAATGCACGGGCGCGTCGGGGGCGACGCCCGGATCGATATCCACCTGCGCCAGCAGCGCGTGCAGCGTCAGGTCGCCGAGCAGCGCACCGATGCCGATGCCGAGCGCGCCTTCCTCGTCATGGACGCACAGCGCGATCACCGCGCGCCGGAACCGCGGGTCGCCCATGCCGGGCAGGGCGAGAAGCAGCTGTCCGCTGAGGTATGGCGCGTGGTTCACCCGACCGGACCTTATAGCGTAACGTCACGCGGGCAAACACACTTCCGGGCGGGCGGCGGCTTCGCTATCGACCCGCCATCCCTCACGAAAGGCAGATCATGACGATCCAGGTCGGCGACCCCGTTCCCCCCATCAGCTTCACCCGGATGACGCCCGACGGGCCGCAGCCTGTCGATGCCTCCGCCTTCTTCGCGGGCCGTCGCGTCGCCCTGTTCTCCGTGCCCGGCGCGTTCACGCCGACCTGCTCGGCGAAGCACCTGCCCGGCTTCGTCGAGCGCGCGGACGATCTGCGCGCCAAGGGCGTCGACGAGGTCGCGTGCACCGCGGTCAACGACGTTTTCGTGATGGACGCGTGGGGGCGGCAGGGCGGCGTCGACGGGCGCGTCACGATGCTCGCCGACGGCAACGGCGAATGGGCGCGCGCGACCGGGCTGGACGCGGACAGCAGCAAGTTCGGCATGGGGCAGCGCGCGCGCCGCTATTCGATGGTGGTCAACGACGGCGAGGTCGAACAGCTGTTCGTAGAAGGCCCGGGCGAGTTCAACGTCAGTTCCGCCGATTACATGCTGGAGCGGCTTTGACCGCGAACGCGTCCGCGGAGCAGCTCGTCGACCAGCTCCAGGCGCTTCACGCCGGGGCCGTCGCGAACCTGCGCGGGGCGTTGGCCGAGTTCATCAAGAACGGCACGCAGCCCGACCCGGCCGCGCGCGCGGCCGGCCTGTTCGCCTATCCCGAGCTCCGCGTCCGCTACGTCGCGGACGATGCGCCGCGCCCGCGCTTCGCCCGATCCTACGGGCGGCTCGTCGGTCCCGGCGAGTACCGCATCAGCGTCACCCGGCCCGCGCTGTTCGCCGATTACCTCATTGAACAGATCAACCTGCTGACCGAAGCCTATCGCGTCGAGGTCGATGTCGCGCCCGGGAATCAGGAGATTCCCTTCCCCTACGTCCTCGATGCGGGCGGCGACATCGCGCTGGAAGGCGTGTCGGCGGAGGACCTCGCGCGCTGGTTCCCGTCGACCGAGCTCGCGCAGATCGGCGACGAGGTCGCGGACGGCGTGTGGCGGCAAGACGGCGGGGCGCGCCCGCTCGCGCTGTTCGACGGGCTGCGCGTCGACTATTCGCTCGCGCGGCTCCGCCATTATACCGGCACGCCGCCCGAGCATGTCCAGCGCTACATCCTGTTCACCAACTACCACCGCTACGTCGACGAGTTCGTCCGCTACGCCTGCGGGCGGCTGAAGAGCGGCGACGGTCAGTACACCGCGTTGTCGGGGGCCGGGAACCTGCTCGTCACCCCCGCGGACACGGACCTGCTGGCCGACCCGGCCCGCATCGTCGCGGACGGTGCGTGGCGGCGGCATCAGATGCCCGCCTACCACCTCATCGCGCCCGACGGCGGCGGGATCACGCTGGTGAACATCGGCGTCGGGCCGTCCAACGCCAAGACGATCACCGACCATCTCGCCGTGCTCCGCCCCGAGGCGTGGATGATGATCGGCCATTGCGGAGGCTTGCGGCCGAGCCAGCGGATCGGCGACTATGTGCTCGCGCACGCGTACCTCCGCGACGACCATGTCCTCGACGCGGTGCTCCCGCCCGAAATCCCGATCCCGCCGATCGCCGAGGTCCAGCAGGCGCTCGCCCGCGCGGCGGAGATCGTGTCGGGCGAGGAAGCGGAGGCGCTCAAGGGGCGCCTGCGCACCGGCACCGTGGTCACCACCGACGACCGCAATTGGGAGCTCCGCTTCTCGCGCTCCGCCTTGCGCTTCTCGCAATCGCGCGCGGTGGGCATCGACATGGAATCGGCGACGATCGCCGCGCAGGGCTACCGCTTCCGCGTCCCCTACGGCACCCTGCTTTGCGTGTCGGACAAGCCGCTCCACGGCGAGATCAAGCTGCCGGGACAGGCGAACAGCTTCTACGAACGCGCGATCGCCGAGCACATGCTGATCGGCATCGCGGCGTGCGACCAGCTCCGGGAGGAAGGGCGGACGCTGCACAGCCGGAAATTGAGGGCGTTCAACGAGCCGCCCTTCAGGTAAGCATCAATCCACGTCATCCCGGCGGAGGCCGGGATCTCAGCGGGTCTCGACTGCCGGCCGATACATCCCGCTGAGATCCCGGCCTCCGCCGGGATGACGCGAGGCAGGGATACCTCCGCGCATCGGTGAGTTACCCAGCCGACCCCTTCACCGGAGAATACCGCATGCCCGTCACTCTCAAGCCGCTGTCCGAGCAAGTCATCGTCATCACCGGCGCGTCGAGCGGCATCGGGCTCGCCGCCGCGCGGATGGCGGCGGACAGGGGCGCCAGGGTCGTCCTCGTCGCGCGCAACGGCGAGGCGCTTGACGAGATCGTGGTGGGCATCAACAATGCGGGCGGACGCGCGACGATGGTCGAGGCGGACGTCGCCGACGACGACGCGGCCGAGCGCATCGCGAGCCACGCGATCGACACGTTCGGCGGGTTCGACACCTGGGTCAACAACGCAGCAGCCGCGCTCTACGCCCGGCTGGAGGAGGTCAGCATCGCCGAGCACCGCCGCGTGTTCGACGTCGGCTATTTCGGCCTGGTGCAGGGCAGCCTGGAGGCGGCGCGCCACTTTAAGTGGCGCTTCAAGGACGGGGGTGCCGGCGCGATCATCAACGTTGGCTCCGTCCTGTCCGACCGGGCGGTGCCGGTCCAGGGCGCGTACAGCGCGATGAAGCACGCGGTTCGCGGCTTCACCACTTCTTTGCGCGTGGAGCTGGAGGCCGAGGGCGCGCCCATCTCGGTCACGCTGATCAAGCCGGGAGCGATGGACACCCCCTATCCCGAACATTCGCGCAACAAGCTGGGCAAGCCCGCCCGCGTCCCGCCCGTCGTCTACGATCCGCGCCTGTCGGCCAAGGCGATCCTCTTCGCGGCCGAGCACCCGAAGCGGAACCTGCTGGTCGGCGGCGGCGGATTGCCGATCAAGCTTTCGACCCTGATGCCCTGGATCGCCGACAAAGGCATGGAGGCGCTCGGCGAAGGAGGGCAGACCACCGTCACCCCGCCGGCGCCCGGCACGTCCGACAACCTGTTCGAGGAACGCGTCGACGGCCGCATCGACAGCAACCAGGACAACAAAGTCCGCCGCCAGAGCCTCTACCTCGAAGCGCAGCTGCACCCGGTCGCCGCGACCGCGATCATCAGCGGCGCGGTGGCCGCCGCCGCGGGCGCGATCGCCTATGTCCAGAAGCGCCGCCACAGCAGCACCATGGCCGCCGCGCT
>NZ_CADCWA010000100.1 GCF_902806285.1 uncultured Sphingomonas sp.
ACGCTGCAGCTGAGCCACGGCCTCGCCTTCGATCCCCGGCTGGAGGTGGCCATCGCGGAATTGGCCGAGCGGGGCTTGCTGGACGGTTCGGTCGACCCCGACCTGCGCCTGCTCAGCCGCATCCTGGTCTGCGTCAGGCTGATCGCGCCGGGCGGAACCGAGCCGGAGCTGCAATCGCGCGCCTTGCTCGCGCGGCTGTGCGGCCACCCCGACTGGCCAAGCCTGCTTGCGGCGCACGACGCCGCCCGGCAAAGGATCGCCCGGCTATGGGGCCAGGTGCAGGAGGGCATATGATCGGCGAAGGCAACAAGGCACCGGTGGCGACGCTGCAGGCGGGCGGCGAGACGATCGACCTCGCCGCGCCCGGTCGGCCGCTGGTGCTCTACTTCTACCCCAAGGACGACACTTCGGGCTGCACCCGCGAAGCGCAGGACTTCACCGCGCTGGCCGACGGGTTCGCCGCGGCCGGGGTCAAGGTCGTCGGCGTCTCCCGCGATCCCCAGAAGAGCCACGACAAGTTCACCGCCAAATATGAGCTCAAGGTTCCGCTCGCCTCCGACGAGGACGGGCGGGTCAGCGACGCGTTCGGCACCTGGACCCAGAAGTCGATGTACGGCCGCAAGTACATGGGCATGGAACGCGCCACCTACCTTCTCGGCGCGGACGGGACGGTGCTGAAGGCCTGGCGCAAGGTCAAGGTGCCGGGACATGCCGCCGAGGTGCTGGAGGCCGCAAGGAAGTTGGTGCGCTGAGGGCCCGAAGGGCTGGCGCAAAGCCCTCGAGCTGACTATCTCGCCGCGGAGCACCACAGGATCGAAAATGGCCGAGTTCACGCTTCCCAAGAACAGCAGGATCACCAAGGGCCGAACCTTCAAGGCCGAGGGTCCCAAGGACAAGATCAAGTCGTTCAAGGTCTACCGCTACGACCCCGACAGCGGCGCCAACCCGCGCTACGACACCTATGAGGTGAACCTGGCCGAGACCGGGCCGATGGTCCTGGACGCCCTCATCAAGATCAAGAACGAGATCGACCCGACGCTCACCTTCCGCCGTTCCTGCCGTGAGGGCATCTGCGGGTCCTGCTCGATGAACATCGCCGGCCGCAATGGCCTCGCCTGCACCACTGCGATCGAGGACGTGAAGGGCGAGATCCGCATCACTCCGCTGCCGCACTGCGACGTGGTCAAGGACCTGGTGCCCGATTTCACCCACTTGTACGCGCAATACGCCTCCATCCAGCCGTGGCTGAAGACCGCCACCCCCGCGCCGTCGGGCAAGGAGCGGCTGCAGTCGCCCGAAGATCGCGAGCAATTGAACGGCCTGTACGAGTGCATCCTGTGCTTCTGCTGCTCGACCAGCTGCCCCAGCTACTGGTGGAACGGCGACCGCTTCCTGGGCCCCGCGATCCTGCTCCAGGCCTACCGCTGGCTCGCCGACAGCCGCGACGAGATGACCGGCGAGCGGCTCGACCAGCTCGAGGACCCGTTCCGGCTGTACCGCTGCCACACCATCATGAACTGCGCCAACGTCTGCCCCAAGGGGCTGAACCCGGCCAAGGCGATCGCGGAGACCAAGAAGCTGATCGCCGAGCGCGCGGCTTAGTACCCCGGCGAAGGCCGGGGCCCAGGACGCTGCAGAGCAGCGTTACATCTTGCTGGTAAGAAGAACAGCGCTTGCGCGCTCCTGGACCCCGGCCTTCGCCGGGGTACATGTTGCACCCTTCCGCACCCCCCACTAACCCCTTCTCATGGACGCCCCCGCCAACCTCCGCCCCACCGGCGCCCGGGAGGACCCCGACCACCCCGGCTGGCTGAGCTACGGCGAGTTCCCGGCCGGCAGCTTCGCCGCGGCCACCGGCAAGCTGCTGTTCCGCCCCGACGGACCCGGCCGCGGCATCTGCCGGATGCAGGTGGAGGAGCGGCATCTCAACCTCGGCGGCTCCATCCACGGCGGCGCGGTGATGAGCTTCATCGACATGGCCCTGTTCGCCGGCGGGCGCTGCGCGGGCATGAGCGAAGGTCATTATGTCACGCTCGACCTCACCACCCACTTCATCGCCCGCGGCCGCGCCGGCCTGCCGCTCGAAGCGCACGTGGAACTCGTCCGCCAGACCCGCAGCCTCGCCTTTCTCCAGGGCGTGGTGCGCCAGGAGGGCGAGCCCTGCTACAGCTTCACCGGCACGCTGAAGCGCCTCCGCGACCGGACATGAGCGAACCGGTTTCGCAGGCCTATGCCGAGCTGCTGACTGCCGGCGAGCTGAAGCCCGACCCGGAGCAGGAACTTGCGGCGACGGCCCTCGACCGGGTGGCGGCGCGGCTGGCCCATCCCCGCGGCGGGTTCCTCAAGCGACTGCTCGGCAAGCAGGAAGCGCCGGTCTGCGGCGTCTACCTGTGGGGCGGCGTCGGGCGCGGCAAGTCGATGCTGATGGACTTGGCCTACGAGCATATCCCCGCCGCGCCGAAGCGCCGGGTCCACTTCCACCCCTTCATGCTCGACGTCCACCAGCGCCTCCGCCGCGAGCGCGAGACGGGCAGGGGCGACCCGATCCCGCCCGTCGCCGACAGCATCGCCGCCGAGGCGAAGCTGCTCTGCTTCGATGAGATGGTGATCAACAACACCGCCGACGCGATGATCCTCTCGCGCCTGTTCACCGCCTTGCTGAACAAGGGCGTGGCGGTGGTGACCACCTCCAACCGCCCACCGCAGGACCTCTACAAGGACGGGCTCAACCGCGAGCTGTTCCTGCCCTTCATCGACCTGATCGAGAGCCGCATGCAGGTGGTCGCATTGAACGGCCCCACCGATTACCGCCTCGACCGGCTCCAGGGCGTGCACACCTGGCACGTGCCCAACGGCCCCGCCGCCACCGCCGCGCTCAGCCAGGCTTTCTTCCAGCTGACCGACTACCCCGTCGAAGACCGCGCCAAGGTGCCGACCGAGGAGCTGGATGTGGGCGGCGGGCGCACCCTGCACGTGCCCAAGAGCCTCAAAGGCGTCGCGGTCTTCTCGTTCAAGCGCCTCTGCCGCGAGGCCCGCGGCGCGGCCGACTACCTCGCCATCGCCCAGCGCTTCCATACGGTGATCATCGTCGGCATCCCCGTTCTCGGCCCGGAGAAGCGCAACGAGGCCGCGCGCTTCGTCACGC
>NZ_CADCWA010000101.1 GCF_902806285.1 uncultured Sphingomonas sp.
CACCTGTTCAACCGCAGCCTCGGGATCGACGAGCGCCAGTTCGTCGCGGCCACGGAGGCGACCTACAAGCTGGGGATCGAGTTCGACGGCTGGACCCGCCGCGATCACCGCTACATGCACGCCTTCGGTCCGGTCGGCCGCGGCCTCGGGCTGGTGCCGTTCCATCACCTGTGGCGCAAGGCGCGGGCGAGCGGCCTGGGTGAGGACTACGGTGCTTACTCGCTCAACGAAACGGCGGCGCGCGCGGGCCGGCTGGCGCGCGGGCAGGGGCGGCCGGGGCCGGTGCCCGACCTGGTTTACGCGTTTCACTTCGATGCGTCGCTCTACGCGGCCTTTCTGCGGCGTTTTGCCGAGGCGAACGGCGTGCGCCGGGTCGAAGGCAAGATCGCGCGGGTCGAGCGGAACGGGGAGACCGGCGACATCGCGGCGCTGCTGCTCGACGGCGAACGGCGGATCGAGGGCGACCTGTTCGTCGACTGCACGGGCTTCCGCGGGCTGCTGATCGGCGAGGCGCTGGGCAGCAAGTATGTCGATTGGTCGAACTACCTGCCGTGCAACCGCGCGCTGGCGGTGCCGTGCGCGCGCAGCGAGGCGTTTCGTCCTTATACCCAGTCGATCGCGCGGGACGCCGGATGGCAGTGGCGCATTCCGCTGCAGCACCGGACCGGCAATGGGCATGTCTACTGCAACGCCTTCACCCGTGAGGAGGAGGCGGCCGAAACCCTGCTTGCCAACCTCGACGGGGAGCCGCTCGACCAGCCGCGTGCGCTAAGCTTCGCCACGGGGCGCCGCGCCGAGTTCTGGTCAGGCAACTGCGTCGCGCTGGGGCTTGCGGCGGGGTTCATGGAGCCGCTCGAGTCGACCAGCCTCCACCTGGTGCAGTCGGGCATCGCGCGGCTGCTGACCTACTTTCCCCGCAGCCGGGTCGAGCCCACCGACCGGGCCGAGTTCAATCGGCTGACCGCGTTCGAATGGGAGCGCATCCGCGACTTCATCGTGCTCCACTACAAGGCCAACGGCCGGTTGGGCGAGCCGTTCTGGGACGCATGCCGCGCCATGGCGGTGCCCGACAGCCTGACGGAGAAGCTCGAGCCCTGGCGCGCGTCCGGACGGCTGCACCGCGAGGGTGAGGAACTGTTCACCGAGGAGGGCTGGGCGCAGGTGCTGATCGGGCAGGGCGTGCTGCCCGCCGACTGGCACCCGCTCGCCGATCAGGTCGAGGGTGAGGAGTTGGCCGGCTATCTCAAATCCCTCCGCGATGCTTACGTGCGCAAGGCGGCTGCCATGCCGACCCATGCCGAGACGGTGCGCGAGATGGTGGCGAGTTGAAGAGGGATCAGGGATGAAGCGCTTACTGCTCTCACTTGCGGCAAGCATCGCAGCCACCGCCGCGGCTCCGGCGCTGGCGCAGGACATCCAATCCGTGCGCGCCCGCCTGCCGGAGGACGAGATCATCTACTTCCTGCTGCCCGACCGGTTCGAGAACGGTAGCAAGCGCAACGACACGGGCGGGGTGCGCGGCGGGCGGCTGGCCCATGGCTTCGACCCGACGCACAAGGGCTTCTACCACGGCGGCGATCTCCGCGGGCTGCTGAAGCGGCTCGACTATCTGCAAGGCTTGGGCGTCACCGCCCTGTGGGTCGCGCCCATCTTCAAGAACAAGCCGGTGCAGGGCCCGCCCGGCCGCGAGAGCTCGGGCTATCACGGCTACTGGGTGACCGACTTCACCCAGGTCGACCCGCACCTTGGCACCAACGCCGACTTCAAGGCGCTGGTCGACGCGGCGCACCGCCGGGGCATGAAGGTCTACATGGACATCATCGCCAATCACACGGCGGACGTCCTCTACTTCGCCGAATGCGAGGGGCGCGGGGAGTGCCCGTACCGCAGCATCGCCGACTATCCGTATCAGACGCGCGGCGGGGTGACGGGACCGCGGATCAACGGGGGCTTTGTCGGTCACCAGGTGCAGACGGCGGAGAACTTCGCCCGGCTGACCGACCCCAACTACGCCTACACGGTCAAGGTCGCGCCCAAAGAGCGCAGCGTGAAGGTGCCCACCTGGCTGAACGACCCGCTCTACTATCACAACCGCGGGGACACGGTGTTCCGCGGGGAGTCGAACGACCTCGGCGACTTCGTCGGCCTGGACGACCTGATGACGGAGAACCCGCGGGTGGTCGCGGGCATGATCGACATCTTCGGTTCGTGGATCGACCGGTTCGGCATCGACGGCTTCCGCATCGACACCGCGCGGCACGTCAATCCGGAGTTCTGGCAAGCGTTCGCGCCGGCCATGCTCGAGCGGGCGCGGGCGCGCGGCATCCCCAACTTCCACATCTTCGGCGAGGTCGCGAACGACGACTTCCAGCCCGGCTTCCTGGCCAAGCACACGATCCGCGACCGATTGCCGACCGTGCTCGACTTCGCCTTTAAGCAGGCCGTGATCCGCAGCGTTGCCGGCAACCAGCCGACCGAGATCTGGCGCGAGTTCTTCAGCCAGGACGTGCTGTACGCCGGGGGCGAGGAGCGGGCCAAGCAGCTGCCGACTTTCCTCGGCAACCACGACCAGGGGCGCTTCGCATTCTACGTCCGCCAAGCCAATCCCAATGCGAGCGCAGAGGAGCTGCTGCAGCGGGTCATGCTCGGCCATGTGCTGATGATGACCGCGCGCGGCGTGCCAACCATCTACTCGGGCGACGAGCAGGGGTTTGTGGGCGACGGCGGCGACCAGGACTCGCGCGAGACGCTATTCCCGTCGCGGGTCGCAAGCTACAACGACAACGACCTGCTCGGGTCCGACCGGACCACCGCCCAGGAGAACTTCGACCCCAACCACCCGCTCTACCGCTTGATCGCGGAGCTTGCAGCCGTCCGCAAGGCGCAGCCCGCCCTGCGCCGCGGAGCGACCCTCATCCGGGCGACGGAGGACGCGCCCGGGCTGCTCGCCTACTCGCGCCTGCTCGGCAGCGAGGAGGTGGTGGTGATGGTCAATACCGGCACGGAGCCGATCACCCGCAACGTGCAGGTCGATGTCGGCTCGACTGCCTTTCGCGCGCTTGCAGGTCCGTGCCCGACGGCCGCGCAGGCGCCGGGCAGCATCCGCATCAGCCTGCCCCCGCTCGGCTACGCCATCTGCCATGCCGCACGCTGACGCCGAGCCGCTCGAACGGGTGCGGACCGCTACCGCGGAGCCATGGTGGAAGGGCGCGGCGATCTACCAGATCTACCCGCGCAGCTTCGCGGACTCAGATGGGGACGGGGTCGGCGATCTCCGGGGCATCGCCGCGCACCTCGACCATGTCGCGAGCCTCGGCGTCGACTGCATTTGGATCTCGCCCTTCTATACCTCGCCGATGAAGGACTTCGGCTACGATGTGGCCGACTATCGCGGGGTCGATCCGATTTTCGGCAGCCTCGCGGACTTCGACGCGGTGGTCGCGCGGGCGCACGCGCTCGGTCTCAAGGTGCTGATCGACCAGGTTTACTCGCATAGCAGCGACCAGCACCCCTGGTTCGTCGAGAGCCGGTCCGGCCGGGACAACCTAAAAGCCGACTGGTACGTCTGGGCCGACCCGAAGCCCGACGGAGCGCCGCCCAACAACTGGCAGTCGGTGTTCGGCGGTCCATCGTGGACCTGGGACGCGCGGCGCGAACAATACTACCATCACAACTTCCTGCGGGAGCAGCCGCAGCTCGACTGCCGACACCCCGAAGTGCAGGAGGCGCTGCTCGACATTACCCGCTTCTGGCTGGACCGCGGGGTCGACGGTTTCCGCTTCGACGCGATCAACTTCATGATGTGCGATCCCGCGCTGCGGGACAATCCGCCGGTCCCGAACCCCGTCAAGCGGACGCGGCCGTTCGACTTTCAGCACCACATCCACAACCAGTCGCAGCCCGAGATCGCGCTGTTCCTGGAGCGATTGCGCGGGGTGATCGACAGCTATGGTGACCGCTTCGCCCTGGCCGAGGTCGGCGGCGAGCAGGCGCTGACCGAGATGCACGAGTACACGGCGGGACAAAGCCGGCTGCACAGCGCCTACGGCTTCGATTACCTCTACGCGGAGGCCCTGACTCCGGAGCTGGTCGCGCGCACGGTCGAGCATTGGCGCGATGCGCCGGACGTGGGCTGGCCGAGCTGGGCGTTCGAGAACCATGACGCACCGCGCGCCGTCTCGCGCTGGGTTGCGCCGGAGCACCGCGAGCAGTTCGCCCGGACCAAGATGCTGCTGCTGGCGAGCTTGCGCGGGTCGATCATCCTGTTCCAGGGGGAGGAGCTGGGGCTGACCCAGGTGGACGTGCCGTTCGAGAAGCTGCAGGACCCCGAAGCGATCGCCAACTGGCCGCAGACGCTCAGCCGCGACGGGGTGCGTACGCCCATGCCATGGCGCGGGGACGCGCGCGGGCACGGCTTCACCCGGGGCGAGCCGTGGCTGCCCTTTGGCCCGGATCATGCGCGGCTGGCCGTGGACCGTCAGAACGCCGACCCCCGATCTCAACTGAGCTTCACTCGGGAGGTGCTCGCCTTGCGCCGCCGCACGCCCGCGCTGCGTTGGGGCAGGCTGGTGATCCGCGAAGCCGCCCAGCGGCAGCTCGTCTTCGACCGGAGCTACGGCGGCCGGACCGTTCGCTGCACCTTCAACCTCGGCGATGCCGAAATCCCCTTGCGCCGCAACGACGGGGCGTTGATGACGACCGGGTTGGTGCTTGCCGACGCCCTTGGTCCTTATGCCGCGCTCCTTGAGGAGATCGAATGATGCGCTTCCTTTGCTTGCTGGCCTTGTGGGTGATGGGGGCGGCTGGCCCGGCGCTGGCGCAGGACACCGCGCAACAGACGGACGTGGCTCAGCCCGCCGGCACGCAACCGGTGGCAACGGCGGCCTCCCCCGATGGCAAGCTGGCGCTAGCGATCACGATCAATGGCGAGGGCCGCGTCGGCTATGCGGTATCGCGGGAAGGCAAGCCGGTGATCGGGGAAAGCCACCTCGGCTTTCTGTTTAGCGACAGCCGTCAGATGCTCCGCGGCATGGAGCTGCAGAGCGCCGCGAAGAGCAGCAAGGATGAGAGCTGGCAGCAGCCCTGGGGCGAGTGGCGCACCGTTCGCGACAACCACAACGAGCTGGTCACGACCTTCCAGGAGCGGGACAAGCTGCGCCGCACCATGCGGGTGCGTTTCCGCTTGTTCGATAACGCGGTCGCCTTTCGCTACGAAGTGCCGCAGCAGCCCAACCTCGCGCGAGCCAACATCGTCGAGGAACTGACGCAGTTCCGCGTGGTGGAGCCGGGCGATGCCTGGTGGGCGCCGGCGCTCGAGAGCAATCGCGAGGAATATCTTTACAACCATACGCCGATCGACGGGATCGCCCTTGCGCAAACGCCGCTGACCATGCGGACCAGGAGCGGGCTGCACCTGTCGATCCACGAGGCGGCGTTGCTCGACTATTCCGGCATGAACGTCGCGCGCGTGCACGAGGGGCTGCTGGAAGCGGCGCTGACGCCTTCCTCGAGCGGGCCCAAGGTGGTGCGCGACACGCCCTTCGAAACCCCGTGGCGCGTGATCCTGATCGCGCCCGACGCGCCCGCGCTGTATCACGCCAACACCGTGTTCCTGAATCTGAACGAGCCCAACAAGCTGGGCGACGTCAGCTGGGTCAAGCCCCGTAAATATGTCGGCATCTGGTGGGGCATGCACCTCGACACGCAGACCTGGAACTCCGGCCCGAAGCATGGCGCAACGACCGCCTATGCCAAGCGGATGATCGATTTCGCGGCCAGGCACGGCTTTAGCGGTCTGCTGGTGGAAGGCTGGAACAAGGGCTGGGACGGCGACTGGTTCGCAACCGGCGACGACTTCAGCTTCACCGAGGCCTATCCCGATTTCGATATCGCGGAAGTATCGCGGTACGGCCGGCGCAAGGGCGTGCGGCTGATCGGCCATCACGAGACCGCGGCGAACATCGTCAACTATGAGCGGCAGCTCGAGCCGGGGCTCGACCTGTACCGGCGGCTGGGCGTGGACACCATCAAGACGGGTTATGTGTCGGACGCGGGCGGGGTGCAGGCGCTCGATCCCAACGGCCGCCGCGTGTTCGAGTGGCATGAAGGGCAGGTGATGAGCCGCCACCACCTCAAGGTGGTGGAGGAAGCGGCGGAGCGCCGGATCGCCATCAACCCGCATGAGCCGATCAAGGACACGGGGCTGAGGCGGACCTATCCCAATTGGGTGAGCCGCGAAGGGCAGCGGGGCATGGAATACAATGCCTGGGGCGAGCCCAAGAACCCGCCGCACTACGATACCGAGCTGGTCTTCACCCGCATGCTTTCGGGGCCGATGGACTTCACGCCGGGCATCCTCAGCCTGACCGGGCGCGGCAACACGCCGATCCCGTCGACGCTGGCGCGGCAGCTGGCCTATTATGTCACCATCTACTCGCCCATCCAGATGGCGGCCGACCTGCCGGAGAACTACGAGGCGAATCCCGGTCCATTTCAGTTCATCAAGGACGTGGCGGTTGACTGGGACGACACGCGCATGCTGGCCGGTTCGGTCGGCGACTATGCGGTGGTCGCGCGCAAGGAGCGTGGGCGTCCGACCTGGTTCCTGGGTGCGATCACCGACGAGGAGGCGCGGACGATGACGCTCCCGCTCTCCTTCCTGGAGCGCGGCCGGCGTTACCGTGCGGAAATTTACCGCGACGGCGACGATGCCGACTTCCGCACCAACCCGCGCAGCATCGTCATCGAGCGCCGCGTGGTCCGCAGCACCGACAGCATGCCTGTACGGCTGGCCGCCGGCGGCGGGCTGGCGGTGCGGTTCGTGCCCTTGGGGCGCTGATGCGGTGGGTTGCCGCGCTCCTGCTGTGGCTAGCGTGGACGGGCCCGGCATCGGCGCAGGACCCGGGACGGTTCGTCGAGCACCGATCGGTGCCCTCGACCAACATTGCCCCGCCGCACGTCGTGGTGTGGCTTCCGCCGGGCTACGACCGGAGCAAGTCGCGCTACCCGGTCGTCTACATGCACGACGGGCAGAACCTCTTCTTCAAGGAACGGTCCGGCTACAACAAGGTGTGGGCTGCCGATAAGGCCGCGCTCCGGCTGATCGCCGCGAACAGGGTCCCGCCGTTCATCATCGTCGGGATCGATCACCCCGGCAAGGAACGCTACCAGCAATACTTCCCGACCAAGGTCGCGGAGCCGTTGCTGCGGGGAGGGATCGAGAGCTCCTCGGGGCCGCTGAAGGGCGACGCCTACCTCCGCTTCCTGGCGGATGAGCTGAAGCCGCTGATCGACCGCACCTACCGCACGCGTCCGCAGCGGAAGTACACCGCGGTCGCGGGCTCCAGCATGGGCGGGCTCATCAGCCTCTACGCACTGGCCGAGCGGCCGGACGTGTTCGGCAAGGCGGCGGCCGTTTCCACCCACTTCGCGCTGATCGGTCCGGACAACCTCGCCAAGACGCCCGGACTTGGTGAGACGATCAAGGGGGCGTGGCGGGTCTACCTCAACAATCAGCTTCGCGCACCCAGGGGCCGCAAACTATGGATGGATCACGGCACCGCCACGCTCGACGCGCATTATGCTCCGTACCAGCAAGTGGCCGACGCCGAAGTGGCGCGGCTCGGCTGGCGGCGCGACCGCGACTTCGAGAGCCGGGTGTACCAGGGTGCGGAGCATGACGAGAACGCCTGGGCGGCGCGGCTCGACGAGATCTTTGGCTGGCTGCTGAAGGACTGGAAATGAGCGGTCGGCCACCGCCCCGAAGCATCGTCATCCTCGGCGGCGGGACGGCCGGGTGGATGGCTGCCAGCCTGCTGCAGCAGCGCTGGGGTGACCGCGGCTGCGCGGTCACCCTGGTCGAGTCCAAGGACATCGGGATCATCGGCGTGGGGGAGGGCTCGACTCCGCAGCTCAAGGCTTTCTTCGACAAGCTCGGGATCAGCGAGGCCGAATGGATGCCGCGCTGCAACGCGACCTACAAGGCGGGGATCGAGTTTTCGGGCTGGTCGGACCGGCCCGGGTTCGAGCGCTATTTCCATCCTTTCCCGACCGAGGTCGACAGGTTCACCGAAGGCAAGTTCTTCTACGCGACCCGGGCGCGACGGGCAGGGCGCGACGTGCCGGCGCATCCCGACCGCTTCTATCTCAGCACGCGCCTCGCTCGCGCCGGGCTGGCGCCGCTTGCTTCCGACAACTTCCCGTTCCGCATCGGTTACGGCTACCACTTCGACGCCCATCTCGTCGGCACGACGTTGCGGGACTTCGCGGTAGGGCGGGGTGTCCGGCACGCCACTGCCACGATCGCGGAGGTGCAGCTGAACGAAGCGGGCGATGTCGCCGCGCTGATTGCCGATGACGGCCGGCGGTTCGAAGCCGAGCTGTTCGTGGACGCCAGCGGCTTTCGTGCGGCAATCATCGAGGGTGCGCTGGGCGAGAAGCACCTGAGCTTTGGCGACAATCTCTTCAACGATCGGGCGGTGGTCGCACCGACGCCGCTGCCCGCCGGCGGGCCGCTCGCCTGCACGAAGGCGACCGCCGCATCCGCCGGATGGATCTGGCACATCCCGCTGACAACGCGCGCGGGCAACGGCTACGTCTATTCGTCGCGCTACCTCGACCCGGAGGACGCCGCGGCCGAGCTGCGGGCCCATCTCGGGCTCGCGCCGGATGCGGAGGTGCGGCACCTGCAGATGAAGTGCGGCCGCGTGGAGCGCAGCTGGGTCAAGAACTGCCTAGCGATCGGCCTCGCGCAAGGCTTTCTGGAGCCGCTGGAGGCCACCGCGCTGCACATCGTCCTGGCGACGGTCGAGGGCTTCCTCGACGCCCATGAGCAGGACGAGCGGGACGCCTTCAACGCCGCGGTCGCGCGCCGCTACGAAGGCATTCGCGACTATATCGTCTGCCATTATCGCACGGCGCAACGGCGCGACACGGACTACTGGCGCGACGCGACCGGCCATGACCGGCTTTCGGACAGCCTCAAGGGCATCATCACCGCCTGGTTCACGGGCGCCGACCTGACCGAAGAAGTGCATCGACAGGGCATCGCGGACATCTACCCGCCGCTCAGCTGGCACTGCTTGCTGGCTGGCTACGGCAATTACCCGGACCCAAGCCGTCTACGCGCGCCTGGACCGGACATCATGCCGCTCGACATGGCCGAAGTGGAGCGGTTCATCGACGGCTGCGCGCGCAACTTCCCGACCCACCGCGCAAGCCTGGCGGCGCTCCGCCAGCGGGCAGCCGCATGAGCCGGGCGGTCGCCTCCACCCTGATCCTGTTCGGCGCGACGGGCGACCTTGCCGCGCGCATGCTGCTGCCCTCGCTCTACGGTCTGGACGTCGATGGGTTGCTCCCCCCCGAACTAGCGATCCTCGCCACGGCCCGGACCGAGCAGGATAATGCGGGATTCCGGCAGCATGTCACCGCGGCGCTCCGCGACCATGCGCCGGGCGGATTGTTCGACGAGAGCAGGGTCGCACAATTCGCGGAGCGGCTCCGCTATGTGCCGCTCGATGCGGGGGATCGCGACGGCTTTAAGCGGCTTGGCGGCGCCCTGGGCGAAGGGGCAGGGGAGATCGCGATCTTTCTGTCCACCGCGCCCAGCCTGTTCAAGCCGACCATCGACAATCTGGAGGCCGCGGGGCTCGCCGGACCGCATGTGCGGCTCGCGCTGGAGAAGCCGCTGGGCACCGACCTTGCCTCCAGCCGCGAGATCAACGACGCGGTCGCGGCAGCCTACACCGAGGAGCAGACCTTCCGCATCGACCATTACCTCGGCAAGGAAACGGTCCAGAACCTGCTGGCGCTGCGCTTCGCCAACATCCTGTTCGAGCCGCTGTGGAGCGCGCAGCATATCGAGCATGTGCAGATCACGATTGCCGAGACGATCGGGCTGGAAGGACGCGGCGACTATTACGACGGCACCGGCGCGCTGCGGGACATGGTGCAGAACCATATGCTGCAGCTGCTCGCCCTGGTCGCGATGGAGCCGCCAGCGAGCTTCGACGCGACCGCGATCCGCGACGAAAAGGTCAAGGTCCTCCGCTCGCTCCGGCCGATCACGCCCGAGCGGATCGAGCGGGAAGTGGTCACGGGGCAATATGCTCCGGGCGCGGTGGCCAGCCAGCCGGTGCCCGGTTACTCGGACGAGCTTGGCCGCGCTTCGGACACGGAGACCTTTGTCGCGCTGCGGGCGCACCTCGACAATTGGCGCTGGGCCGGCGTGCCCTTCTACCTGCGCACCGGCAAGCGGCTGCCCGAACGGCGGACGGAGATCGCCATCCAGTTCCGCCAGGTGCCGCACTCGATGTTCGCCAGCCGCGGCGCGCGGACCGTACCCAACCGGCTGATCATCTCGATCCAGCCGGAGGAGAATATCGCACTGGAGCTGATGGCCAAGCTGCCGGGGCTCGACCGCGGCGGCGTCCGGCTGCGCGAGGTCGCGCTCGACATCGACCAGCCGCATGCCTTCAGCGACGTGCGCCGGCGCATAGCATATGAACGATTGCTGCTGGACTTGCTGGAAGGCGACCCCACCTTGTTCGTGCGTCGCGACGAGGTGGAAGCGCAATGGCAATGGATCGACGGGGTACGCGCGGCCTGGACCGCGGCCGGCATCGCGCCGCGGCCCTATGCGGCGGGCAATTGGGGCCCCTCCGCGGCGATCGCGCTGGCCGAGCGCGACGGGGTGAGCTGGAATGACTAGGGCCGACTGGCGCTGTCACGACCACCCAGGCGCGTTCGCCGAGGCGGTCGCCGCCGACGTGAGTGCCGTCGTGCGGCGTTCGGCCGACGAGCGGGGGGAGAGCCTGCTGGCGCTGCCCGGGGGCGGCACGCCGCGGCCGATCTTTCGCAAGCTCGCAGCGGCGGCGCTGCCGTGGGAAGCGGTGACGCTGATCCCGACCGACGAACGGCTGGTGGAGGCCGGTTCCGAGCTGAGCAACACGCGGCTGCTCGAGGAGAGCTTTGCCGGCACCGGGGCACGCGTGGCGTCGATCGCCGGCGGCGAAACCGATGTCGAGAGCGCCGGCGACCTCGCGGACGCGCACTTGCAGCAACTGCCCTGGCCGCCCGCCTTGGTCTGGCTCGGCATGGGCGAGGACGGCCATACCGCCTCCATCTTTGTGGGTCCTGACCTGCAGGCCGCGCTAAATGCACCCGCGACCCGCCGGGCGGTTGGCGTCCGGCCCGACCCGTTGCCGCCCGAAGCGCCGGTCGCCCGGGTGACGCTGACCAAGTCCGCGATCGCCGCCGCCACCGCGCTGATCGTGACGATCACCGGCGAAAAGAAGCGGGCGCTGCTCGAACGCGCGCTGGCCGAAGGCAGTGCCTCGGACCTGCCGATCGGGCGCGTGCTTGCCGACCGGCCGCAGTCCCTGACCATCCACTGGTGTTCCGCATGACCCTCGACCCGCGCGTCGCCGCCGTCACCGAGCGCATCGTCGAGCGCTCCCGCCCGAACCGGCAGCGCTACCTCGACCTGATGGCGCAACAAGCCGAGCGCGGCATCAGCCGGCCGCGGATGAGCTGCGGCAACTTCGCCCACGGCTTCGCGGCGGCGGAAGGGGACAAGGACCGCATCCGCACCATCGCGGGTCCGAACATCGGCATCGTCACGGCCTACAACGACATGCTGTCCGCGCATCAGCCCTACGCGCGCTTCCCCGAGCAGATGAAGATCTTCGCCCGCGAGGTCGGGGCGACGGCGCAGGTCGCGGGCGGGGTGCCGGCGATGTGCGACGGGGTGACGCAGGGGCAGGACGGCATGGACCTGTCGCTGTTCAGCAGGGACACCATCGCGCTGTCGACCGCGGTGGCGCTGAGCCACGGCATGTTCGAAGGTGCGGCGCTGCTCGGCATCTGCGACAAGATCGTGCCGGGCCTGCTGATCGGCGCGCTGCGCTTCGGCCACTTGCCGATGCTGCTGGTACCGGGAGGGCCGATGCCATCCGGCCTGCCCAACAAGGAAAAGCAGCGCGTCCGCCAGCTCTATGCCGAGGGCAAGGTCGGCCGCGACGAACTGCTCGCGTCGGAGGCGGCGAGCTATCATGCGCCGGGCACCTGCACCTTCTACGGCACCGCCAACAGCAACCAGATGATGATGGAGCTGATGGGGCTGCACATCCCCAATGCGGCCTTCATTCAGCCGAACACGCCGCTGCGCCAGGCGCTCACCCGGGCGGCGGTGCACCGGCTGGCCGAGCTTGCCGCTACCAAGCAGCGGCCCTTGAGCCAGTGCGTCGACGAGAAGAGCATCGTCAATGCGATGGTCGGCCTGCTCGCGACGGGTGGATCGACCAACCACGCGATCCACCTGCCCGCGATCGCGCGTGCGGCGGGGATCATCATCGATTGGGAGGACTTCGACGCGCTGTCGGCGGCGGTCCCGCTGATCACCCGCGTCTACCCGAACGGCGCGGGCGACGTGAACGACTTCCATTATGCGGGCGGGATCGGCTTCGTCACCCGCGAGCTGCTCGGCGCCGGGCTGATCCACGGGGATGTCGTGACCGCCGGGGCGGACAGCCTCCAGGCGTGGACCGCGAACCCGGAGCTGGCCGGGGACGAGCTCGTCTGGACCGAGGTGACCGAGAGCCGCAACGACACCATGCTGCGGCCCGTGCAGCAGCCGTTCCTGCCCGACGGCGGCATGCGCCTGGTGCAGGGCAATCTCGGCCGCGCGACCCTCAAGACCAGCGCGGTCGATCCTTCCCGCTGGACGGTTGAAGCACCTGCGCGCGTGTTCTCCGACCAGAACGAGGTGCTGCGCGCCTTTTCGGCGGGCGAGCTCAACGGGGACGTGGTGGTGGTCGTCCGTTTCCAGGGGCCGCGCGCCAACGGCATGCCCGAGTTGCACAAGCTGGTGCCCACGCTGGGCGTGCTGCAGGACCGCGGACAGTGCGTGGCGCTGGTCACCGACGGGCGCATGTCGGGGGCCAGCGGCAAGGTGCCTGCCGCCATCCACGTTTCGCCGGAAGCGCTTGGCGGGGGTCCGCTCAGCCGTGTGCGCGACGGGGACGTGATACGGCTCTCGGCCGAGGACGGCATGCTGGAGGCTGTCGGCGTGGATCTGGCCGCGCGCGATCCCGCCCCATCGCCCCCGCGGCCGGCCGGCACCGGCCGCGAGCTGTTCGCGCTGATGCGGTTCGGAGCGGACGATGCCGAGCGTGGCGCCTCGGCGATGCTGGCGATGATGGAACAGGAGCAGGCGTGACCAGGCAGATTGTTACCACCGACATCGGCGGCACGCACGCGCGGTTCGCCTTCGCCACCGTGGACGGCGGGCGGGTCACGGCCCTGTCCGAGCCGGTCACGCTCAAGACTGCCGAACATGCGAGCTTCCAGACGGCGTGGGAGGATTTCGGGCGCCGCTCGGGCGAGGCGCTGCCGCAGGAACTCGCGATTTCCTTTGCCGGCCCGGTCGGGGGTGAGCTGTTGAAGCTGACCAACAACCCCTGGGTGATCCGGCCCGCGCTGATGGGCGAGAAGCTGGGCGTAGAGCGGTTCACGGTCGTCAACGATTTCGGCGCGGTGGCGCACGCGGTAGGGTCGCTCGACGGCACCGCCTATACGCACCTGTGCGGACCCGCGGGCGAGCTGCCGGCGGAAGGCGTGATCAGCATCGTCGGCCCCGGTACCGGCCTCGGCGTCGCGAGCCTGCTTCGGCAGGCCGGCGGCTACCGGGTGATCGAAACCGAAGGCGGCCATATCGATTTCGCACCCCTAGACAGCCTGGAGGACGGCATCCTGCGTGAGCTTCGCCGCAGCTTCCGCCGGGTGTCGGTCGAGCGGCTGATCTCCGGCCGTGGGCTGGTCAACATCTACGAGGCATTGGGCGCGATCGAGAACCGTCCGCTCGCGATCCGCGATGACAAGCAGCTGTGGGCCGCCGCGATGGACGGCAGCGACAGCCTGGCCGCGGCGGCGCTCGACCGGCTGTGCCTGACGTTGGGCGCGGTGGCCGGCGACCTCGCGCTGGCGCAGGGGGCGAGCGCGGTGGTGATCGGCGGCGGCCTCGGCCTGCGCCTGGCCGCCCACCTGCCGCGCTCGGGCTTCCGCGACCGCTTCATTGCCAAGGGCCGGTTCGAGCGGCGGATGGACGACATGCCGGTCAAGCTCATCACCCATCCGCAGCCCGGCCTGTTCGGGGCCGCGGCCGCCTTCGCGAGGGCGCACCCATGAGGACGATCGACGAGATCATGAGCGCGGCCCCGGTGATCCCCGTGCTGATCCTCGACGGCAGCATCGATCCCGCGGCGCTGGCCGAGACTCTGGTAGCCAGCGGGCTGCCGGTCCTGGAGGTGACCCTCCGCACGCCGCATGCGCTGGACGCGATCCGGGCCATGGCGAAGGTGCCGGGCGCGATTGTCGGGGCGGGAACGGTAGTCAACCGCGACCAATTGGGGCAGGCGCAGGATGCGGGCGCGACCTTTGTCGTGGCGCCTGGCCTGACCGAGGGCCTCAGCCGCGCGGTGCTCGATTCCGGGCTCGCCTACCTTCCGGGCGTCTCGAACGCGGGCGACATCATGCGTGGGATCGAGCTCGGGCTGGACCGCTTCAAATTCTTCCCGGCGATCGCTTCGGGCGGCCTGCCGACTCTCAAGTCGCTGTCGGAGCCGTTCGCGTCCGTCCGCTTCTGCCCGACCGGCGGGATCACTGCGGAGAACGCGCCGGACTGGCTCGCCCATCCCGCGGTGCGCTGCGTCGGCGGGACCTGGATCGTCCCCAAGGGGGACACGGACCCCTCCCAGATCGGGCAACTGGCGCGAGCCGCGGCGGCACTCAGGCCGGCCTAGGCTGCTGCTGCGCCGGCACCGGCCGCGGCGGAATGGTGGCGGACCCAGGCCAGGAACTTGTCCATCCAGCCCCCCAGGAACTCGCGGC
This sequence comes from uncultured Sphingomonas sp., assembly GCF_902806285.1. GTDB lineage: Bacteria > Pseudomonadota > Alphaproteobacteria > Sphingomonadales > Sphingomonadaceae > Sphingomicrobium. Next base: position 14,887 of record NZ_CADCWA010000101.1, read on the forward strand.
TTTCCTCCCCGATGTTTCCCTGCTCGTCGAGGAGCCCGTCCTTCCACTGGAGGTAGACCTCCGGCTGACCTAGCGTCGGCATGTCGAGGTAGGCGAGGATGTTGCGCAGATGCTGCTGCGCCGTGGCCGTGCCGATCGCGCCGACGGACACGCCGATGATCCCCGCCGGCTTGCCCGTCCAGACGCCCAGGCCATAGGGCCGCGACGCGTGGTCGATCGCATTCTTGAGCACGCCCGGCACGGATCGGTTGTACTCGGGCGTCGCGAACATCACGCCGTCGGCGCGCGCGATCTCTTCCTTGAAGCGCCGCACGGACGGCGCCGGGTCCTTGTCGTCGTCCTGATCGTAGGGCGGAAGGTCATCGATCCGGCTGCGCGCGAACTCGACTTCCGCGGGAGCGAGGCGGGTCATCGCCTCCGCCACCCGAGCGTTGTACGAGCCTTCCCGCAAGCTTCCGATCAACAGGGCGATGCGCATGCCGTTCTCCCATCCAGATGGGCGACAACGCGCGGCAGAGGGACTCCTGTTCCGGCGAGTGGCGTGCCCGGCATGAATATGATGGGCACTCAGATCATTGGGAAATTTCGGTTCAGCTGAGCCGCTGAGGTCCGCTTAGCGCCCGCTGCGGCCGCTCCGACGGGTTACGCCAGCACCCGTGAGCGGTCGTTCGTTCTAGCGCTTTCACGTGTTCGGAGAACCTGCGGATGGAGGTGGTCGGGCCGGAGGTCAGCCAAATCGAAGGCCAGATTCCGACTTGCTTCTACTCGCGGTCCGGGTGTCCCAGGCTCGTCATGGTGGACTCGTACACGAGCGGCATGTTCCGCCTGTTCTTGCCGCTGCTTGCCTCGTTGAGTTTCGTCGGAGCCGCCGTGCCGTCTGCCTCAAGGATCGATCCAATCGTCATCGCTCACCGGGGCGCGAGCGCGGAGCGCCCGGAACATACACTCGCGGCCTACGACCTCGCCGTTTCGCATGGCGCCGACTTCATCGAACCGGATCTGGTCATGACCAGAGACGGTGTGCTGGTCGCCCGCCATGAGAATGAGATTGGCGGGACCACCGATGTTGCAAGCCGGCTCGAGTTCCGCGATCGCCGTCGAACGCGCGTGATCGACGGTCAGCCGGTGACCGGCTGGTTCACGGAGGACTTCTCCCTCGCGGAGTTGCGGACCCTTCGGGCTCGCGAGCGCCTGCCAGAGTTGAGGCCGCAGAACACCAGCTATGACGGACATTTCCTGGTGCCCACCCTGGCGGAGGTCATCGAACTCGCGCGGCGAAGAAGCCAAGAGACCGGCCGATCCATCGGGATCTACCCGGAACTCAAGCACCCGACCTACTTCCGAGGCGTTGGTCTGCCGATGGAAGAAACTTTGGTCGCGGAGCTGAACCGCGCCGGCTGGCGCGATCGACATGCTCCCGTGTTTGTGCAGAGCTTCGAAGTGGGCACCCTGCAGCGGCTAAATCGTCTCACTAAAGTCAGGCTGGTGCAGTTGCTGGACGGCGACGGACGGCCGTTCGACCGCCCGGACCTGACCTACCGAGGCATGGCGACCGCAGCAGGCATGACAGCGATCGCCCGTTACGCGGACGGGCTCGGCCCGGCGAAGGAGCTGATCATCCCGCGAGACCCATCAGGCCGGACCGGCAAGCCGACCAGCCTCGTCCGAAACGCCAAGGCTGCCGGCCTCCTGGTTCATCCTTGGACCTTCCGTCCGGAAAACATCTTCCTGCCAGCTGAGCTTCGCCGGGGAGACGATGTTCGGGCGCATGGCAATATAGCGGCGGAAGCGAAGATGTTTCTGGAGCTCGGCGTCGACGGCTTCTTCACGGACGCTCCCGAACTGGGGATAGCGGCGCGAGATGCCTCGCGTCGGCCCTGATTGGCCTGCTCGGCCGTGCTCCTGGTGCCCTTTCGACGCTTTTCAGACATCTGGCCGAGGTCTGAGCTCGAGCCGGCGCAGACCCATTCTATGAGGCCTGACGTGTCTTACCGAGCGGCAAGCCATGCATCGCTGCAGATCAGGATAAGCTCTCGTCTTGCGGACGGCACGCTTAGGTGCGCGTCAACAGCTGCTCTATCCTGCTGGGGAAGTCGTCGAACGAGTTCCGCGACGCTGCGGCACTGCCCAGATCGGGCAAGCTCAAAAGCATGCTCCATGGCTGCTGACCTCGTCATGTGGGTCGCTTAGCCAATTTCATGCATGTATGCGAACGTCTGAGTTCGACCCATTACGCCCATCCGGAATCCTCCGTCATTGTCCCGTGCAGGACTAACGGCGACCCGACTGGCTTGCCGCCATGGACCCCAAACGCTTGTGGGTTCATGCTCGAAGCCGCCTTCATACAGGCTGGGGTTCGGTTTGCAGGACTTTTGCTTCGCACCGACGCGACCCTGACCATCTCGCGGCCGTGACTCGACACAGGCTTGATCCTTAGATTTCTACCCGAAAGTCAAGGGCTTGAACGCGCTACCGTGCTATCTATCTCGTTGTAATGCTTACATCTTTGCGAAATGCCGCAGGTCTCGCGACACTCTTGATCGCGTCTGCATCGGGTGTCGGCTCAGCGGTGAGTGAGTCCGAAGTTCGGCATGCCGTCATTCGAGTGGATAGCGCCCGTGTCGCGCCGCAAAAGGCAGCGCCTGCTCCGCTCGCAGAGTTTGGCTTGGACGTTGCGGATGATCATCGGCATGATTCGGGCCTCGCTCCCGGTCAGAC
>NZ_CADCWA010000102.1 GCF_902806285.1 uncultured Sphingomonas sp.
GAAGCGCCTCCTAGATAAACGCCGCGGCGCGGCCGTCTGTGCGGCGCCGAACACGGAGGCGAAGAAAGCCGGGGAAAACTCAACCGTTCCACTCAGAAGGCACGGACGCTTAGTACGCCGGACGCATAGCGCGGCGCTGCGGCACATGCGGTCGGAGCGGGCCACGCGTGGGGGTGCCTGTGGCGGCTGCCGGCGTGAGCGGCACCCGCCGCCGCCTGTTCAGAAGGGCCAGCACACCAGCGGCTCCCACCCCGGCAACAACTGGACCGGCTGCCCCGGCGCGGCCAGCACAGCTTGCTCCACGTCGGGGGCGCCGCCGCCGCCCGCCGGCACGCGCGTCACGGTGCCGATAATGAACCGTTCCTCGGATGCCGACACCGGCCCGGACAGCGGGACCGCGTAGAACGGCCCGGCATCCTCCGGGAGATCGGTTCGCCCGATCAATTGCCGCTCGCCGCCCTCAAAGCGATAGACCCTCATCGCGCGCCTCCGGTTGGGTGCCGCACCCAACACGCACGGTTCGGTTGCTGGAATGTGGATGCTGCGGCGGCGGAACCACCGCCGCCATGGCTCGGAGCGGGGGCGGCGCTGCTGCACATGCGACGGCACCGATGCTCCTATAGAGATCAAGCGGCGATTTGCTCGGGGCAGGCTGCTCTGGGCGGGCGACAGAGGTAGCCGAAGATCTCGCGCGCCACGAAGCGCTTGAGGCAGCGGATGATCTCCCGTTTGCTTTTTCCCTCGGCGGTGCGGCGCCGGACGTAGTCGAGGGTGGGCCGGTGGGTGCGCATGCGCACGACGACCACCCGGTGGAGGGCGGCGTTGGCCCACCGGTGTCCGCCACGATTGAGGCGGTGTCTGCTGGTCTTCCCGCTCGAGGCCGGGATCGGACAGGCGCCGCAGAGCTTGGCGAAGGCGGCTTCGGAGCGGATCCGCTCCGGGTCGTCGCCGACGAGGACGAGCATCTCCGCGGCGGTCCCGGTCCCCATTCCGTGCGCCGCGACCATCTCCGGCGCGCACCGCTCCGTCAGCTGGCCGAGGTGGGCGTTGTGCGACCTGATCTCGGCGTCGAGGTCGAGCCAGCGCCGGGCGAGAGCGCGCAGGCCGGCCTTGGCCGAGGCGGTGGTCGTGGTCAGCGGCCCCGGGCGCGAGGCCGCCAGATGTCGGACCAGCGCCATCTTGCCGGTGATCGCCTCGAGTCGCTCCCGCAGCGCCGCCGGTGCGCCGACGATGATCGCCTTCAGCGCCAGCATGGCCTGGGTCCGCGCTTTCACCGCGGTGTCGCGGGCGACTTTGAGATGCCTGATCATCTCCACCTCGCGCGTTCCAGACTTGGGCAGAGCCGTGGCTCGCCCGCCGAGCACGGAGCGGGCGGCGGCTTCGGCATCGAGGTGATCGGTTTTGCCCTGCTGGCGGCGCAGCCGGCGGTCGGGACGGCCGACCTCGTGGACGAGGTGGCCGCCCTCGCGGAGGGAGCGGGCCAGGCCGGCGCCGTACGAGCCCGTGCCCTCGACGCCGAAGGCGCGGACGGCTCCCAGCGACCGCGCCCAAGCCTCGAGCTCGCGGTAGCCGGCGGGGCCGACCTGGATCGTCAGCTCCGCGACGCGTGCGCCGAGCCCGGTGAGGGCCACGGCGGCGTGGGTGCGCTTGTGGGTGTCGACGCCGACGATGATGTCGGCGGGCATGGCCTCGCTCATGTCGCCTGTTCTCCGCAGGTGCGCTGTCCCGGCGATCCGGCGGGCGGACAGGACTGTGACGGGACGGACGGCCTCAGGCTCCTATGAGGTCACCTCCCGCCCGATCGCCGGGCGTCGCCCGGCGGGCCGACACGTCGGTGCCATGACACGGGGTCAATCAACTTGGGGGTCAGACCCGCCGGACGACGCCGACAGTCTCACAGTCAACTTGTTGGCCCTGAGGCGACCGCACTGGCGGTCCGACGGTGGTGGTCGCGCGGCGCTCAGGCCGCGGCAGCAACCCCGCTGATGTCCGCCCAAGTCTCGAAAGCGCGCATCCTGGCGGCGCGATACTCGGCGGCGGTGACGTGGTCGCGGCGGAGGTGGAAAAGGTTGCCGATCTGGTCGTGGGCGGAGAGGAAGCGCTGCGCCTGCCGCGGCGACTTGAAGCGCTTCATCTGCTGCTCCCGTCGTCGCGTCGGCTGGTGCGAGTTCTCCGCCCGGTTGTTCAGCCCTTTGTGCCGGCGGTGCTCCACCCAGGGCATCACCTCGCGCCTCGCGGCGCCGTAGCTGGCCAGCTTGTCGGTGACCATGACGCGCGGCGCCCGGCATTGCCGCTTCAGGAGCTTGCGCAGCAGGCGCTTGGCCGCCCGCTTGTCGCGCCGGCCCTGCACCAGCACGTCGAGCACGACGCCGGTCTGGTCGACCGCGCGCCAGAGCCAGTGCGTGGCAACGGCGATCTTGATGGCGACTTCGTCCAGGTGCCACTTGTCGCCGCCACGGACCAGCCGGCGGCAGATCCGGTTGGCGAACTCCTGGCCGAACTTGAGCGCCCATTGCCGCACGGTCTCGTGGCTGACGACGATGCCGCGCGCGGCCAGCATCTCCTCGACCATGCGCAGGCCGAGCGGGAAGCGGAAGTAGAGCCACACCGCCTGGCTGATGACCTCGGCCGGGAAGCGGTGCCCCGCATAGGGCGACTTGGGGGCCGGCGAGCTCATGCCAGGTGCCTATCGGACCGAGGTCAGACTGCCAACCTCGCCCAAGTTGACGGTGCCGCCCCGCGTCCACGTAGCCCGAATCGACGAAGTGCTCCGCGGGGAGCAGGCCCTTGGCCGCCAGCCGATCGTGGATGCCGGCGGTGCTCGTCATGTCGGGCCGCATCGACGGGCAGGTCATCACGTCGGTGATCACCTGGGCCATGTCGTCGTCGCACGCCTCCGTCACGTGCACCTTGTACCCCGTCCAGCGGAGCTGCCGCTTCATGCTGAAGCGCGCCTCCGGGTCGTACGGGGACTGGATCCGCTCGGCCACCGGCGGCAGCTCCGCAGCGGAACGCCAGCGCAGCCGCCCGGCCTCGCGGGCGTAGTGCACACGCCATACCTCGCGCAGCGTCCGGGCCATGGGCACCTCCCGGGCCGTGGCCGGTGCGGTCGGTCCGGCGATGGCAG
>NZ_CADCWA010000103.1 GCF_902806285.1 uncultured Sphingomonas sp.
TCCCCGGCCTGCCCTACGACGCCGGGACGGCGCTCCTGCCGGTCAGCCTGGGCGCGCTGTCGCCGGTCATGCTGGTGGTCAGGGCCGACCACCCCGCGCGGAACCTGGCCGACCTCCTCGCCCGGATGCGGGCGGCGCCGGGCCGCGTTTCCTTCGGCCATTCGGGCATCGGCACGGTGACCCACTTGGCGCCCGTCCTGCTGCTGAGCCGCGCCGGCGTGACCGCGAACCACGTGGCCTACCGCGGCGGCGGGCCCTCGGTCGCCGGGCTGCTGGCGGGGGACGTGGAGTTCGTCTTCTCCACCCTGCCCCAGGCGACGCCGCTGGTGCGCGAGGGGCAGTTGCGCGGGCTGGCGGTCAGCCTCGGGGAGCGCCTCACCAGCCTGCCCGAAGTGCCGACGGTAGCGGAGCAGGGCTTCCCCGGCTTCGACGTCACGGACTGGCTCGGCTTCTTCGCCCCGGCCGGCACGCCCCCCGCCGTCGTCGCCCGATTGGGAGAAGCGGCGGGGACGGCGATGCGCGACCCGGAGGTGGTCCGCCGCCTCGGCCAGATCGGGATGCTGCCGCGCGGCACCACGCCCGCGGAGTTCGCGGCGTTCTTCGCGGACCAGCGCGCCCGGCTAGGCGCCCTGATCCGCGAGCACGGGATCAAGGCGGAGTAGAAGCGGCAGTAGGCGCGACGTTGCACTCGGAACTATGCCGAATTAGGACGCAGTTCGAACTTGATCGAATCGCGCTGGAGCAGACCTAATTTCGTCACGCGATAGGCACGAGGAATAGTTGGTGACTACTGGAGGCAGGCGCCCAGGAGGTGGCTTCGAAGAGCGCAGCCGTGAGATCAAGGTGAAGGCGATCTCCACGTTCTTCGACGAAGAGAAGCACCTCCGGACGCTGGAGCGCCAATTCCCTAAGAGTGGCCGCCTCGACCAACTCCGCCATTTGCGCGAATACCCGTACAAGTTCGGCGTTAGGATGATCCTCGCCGACCGGCATTCCGAACGCAGCGCTGACTATCACCGGACGAAGGCCACGCGCGAGGGCTTCGAATTGCTCAAGGTGCTGCACGACCAAGCGGATCATCTGACCGGAGAGGAAGCGGCTTACGTAAAAGAGAAGATCAACGACTGCGTCGCCTATCCGAAGAAAGACTTCTCGCCGCTCCTCCTCGAACTCGACCTGTGCCGCAGCACCCGGGAGCGGTGCGACGCGGTGTCGATCGGCGACGGATCAGCAACGCCCGATGTTTCGCTCGTTGCCGCAGGCCGGAGATACGACGTTCAATGCAAGTCGGTCGGCGGCGGCGAGCAAGAGAGTAAGGCGCTCCATGGGTTCTGCTCCCTGCTGAACTCACTTGCCAGGCAAAGCCCAAAGCTGGCGGCATCAGCGAGGCATTCGGCATGGCGGGTGAGGAACGCATCGGCGTTCGCCTCCTCCGTACGCGTGGGCGAAGCTCACGACCAGATCATGGAGTTTTGCGACGCCCACATAGAAGGGCACCACCGCTTCCGGTACCAGACGGAGAGCCTGGGCTACATGGGGGACGGGTCCAGCAAGCATGCCACCCTGGCCCACTTCTTGGGCTTCGTCGAAGCAACCCCAGGTACCGCGCCCTACCGTCCTGCATTGTCTTGCAACGTCTTCGCCTCGGCGGTATCTCCCGCCGCGGAATGGAGTGTCGTGTTCTATTCCGAGCGGGACATCGGGCGCCTCGCCAAACGATGCGCCGATCGCTTCAGAACTGCGATGCACCAACATGACTCGATCGGAAGCGCGTGGCCCGTCGTCGCCATCAACGTCGAAGCTAGCCACATTGTAGATGACCCATCGAGCGACGGCTTCATGGATCCCGCGCTGTCGCCAGGGTTCCAAGCGGCCGTGAACCTAGATCGGAAGGTGATCGCCGATACGATCGCGCGACTGCCGTCGTGGCAGCGCTGCTACGGCTTGCTTCTGACCTTCACGCTGCCAGCCGTACTCAGCCCTGCAGGCGGCGTGGGCTGGCTTCGTGTCCGCAGTTGGCATTCGCGGAGCGGCGGCTCTTTCGAAGAAGAGTTTCCCGTGTTTCAGCGGCGTTGAGTTAGACCTGCTGCACGAACACGGGATCAGGGCGGAGTAGAAGCGGCGGCCGCGGCGCGCTCCTCCGCGACCCCGTTCGCCGAGGCCGGCGCCGAAGCCTCGGCGGAGGCGGGCCGCGCGCCGAGGATGTGGGCGATGGCGTACACCAGGTCGGGCCGGTTCAGGGTGTAGAAGTGGAACTCGTCCACGCCGTTCGCCTGCAACAGCCGCACCTGCTCGGCCGCGACCACGGCCGACACCATGCGCCGGGTTTCGGCGTCGTTCTCCAGCCCGTCGAACAGGTGGTCCATCCAGTCCGGGACGCTGGCGCCGCACATCGCGCTGAACTTCTTCACTTGGATTATGCTGTTCACCGGGAAGATGCCCGGGACGATCGGCACGGTGATGCCGGCCGCCGCGCAGCGGTCCAGGAAGCGGAGGTACACGTCCGTGTCGAAAAAGTATTGCGTGATCGCGCGGGTGGCGCCCGCGTCGATCTTGCGCTTCAGGTTGTCGAGGTCGTGGTCGGCCGAGAGCGCGGTCGGGTGGGCCTCCGGGTAGGCGGCGACGCTGATCTCGAAGGGCGCGATGCGGCGCAGGCCCTCCACCAAGTCGGCGGCGTAGGCGTAGCCGTCCGGGTGCGGCTCGTAGCGCTCCACGCCCGGCGGCTGGTCGCCCCGCAGCGCGACGATGTGCCGGACGCCGGCGTCCCAGTATTCCCGCGCCACCCGGTCCACCTCGGCGCGCGAGGCGTCCACGCAGGTGAGGTGCGCGGCCGGCGTCAGGGTCGTCTCCCGCAGGATGCGCGACACGGTGGCGTGGGTGCGCGCCTGGGTGCTGCCCCCCGCGCCGTAGGTCACGGACACGAACCGGGGCCGCAACGGCGCCAGGCGGCGGACGCACGCCCAGAGCTGGGCTTCCAGCGCCTCTGTCTTGGGCGGGAAGAACTCGAAGGAGAGCTGGGGCGCAGGCATGGCCGCCGGGGCCGGCAGGGCGCCGACGCGGGGGGCCATCAGCCAGCGTTGCAGCGTGCCGAGGAAGGACTGGTCCAT
>NZ_CADCWA010000104.1 GCF_902806285.1 uncultured Sphingomonas sp.
TTTTCTTCTGCCCGGCCAGCGACGCCCTGCCCGGCGACTCGGCGCCGCCGTCTCCCGCGAATGTCGGTCAGCGTGCCAGTGCGCTGCGCCGGGCTCGGGCCGCGCTCACCGGCGAGGGCCGGCGGCCCCGCGTTGCCCTCGTCAGCACGGGCGAAGCGGCCGCTCGCCTTTACCCTCCTCCCGCCCGGTTCGACGCCGCTCCTCCGCTGCTGAAGGTCGGCCAGGAGATCGAGCTTGACGCGTTCGCCGCCGGATTGGAGGAACTCGGCTACATCCCCGACGACCGGGTCGACGAGCCCGGCGAGTTGGCGGTGCGCGGGCGGGTGATCGACGTGTTCCCCGCCGACTCGGGCCAGCCCTACCGGATCGAGGAGGCGGAGGGCGCCGTCGCCGCCATCCGGCCCTACGATGCGGCCACCCAACTCACGAGCGGCGAGTGCGCCGAACTGGAGCTCGGGCGCGTGAGCGAGCCGCCCATCGGAGACGATGGCGTCACCCTGCTCGACCACCTGCCGGACGCCTTGCTCGCAGCGGACCCAGGCGCGGAGGACCGGCGCAGGCGGTTCCTTGCGCTCGCCGCCGACGCGGCCAAGCGGCGTCCGAAACGGGCGTTCAAGGACATCTGCCCGGATGCGCGCTGGGCCCAGGTGCTTGGGGCGCACCCGCCCGCCGAACTGGCGCTCGGCTTCGGCGAGCCGCCGCCCCGCTTCGTCGAGTCGCGCGCACCCGAGCGGGCGTTCGGCAAGGCCGCTCGCGAGATTCTCCAGGATGGCGGCAAGCTGCTGCTGCTCGGCACCGAACGCGACCTGCGCTTCATCGGGCGCAGGGTTGCAAGGGCGCTGCGCAGGGAGCCGCGTCCGGTGGAGAGCTGGCGCGAAGCGATGGGCCCCTCCCCGGGCGAGATCCTCACGCTGCACATGCCCGTCCCGCGCGGCTTCAGGCTCGACAAGCTGCTTGCCGTCGCCGCCGCCGACCTGCTCGGCAGCCGGGCGCAGCGCGACGAGGAGCAGGCTGCGACGACCGACGCTCAGCTGTTCGACTTCGGCGAGATCCGGGTCGGCGACGTGGTGGTGCATGAGGATCACGGCATTGCGCTCGTCGCCGGGCTCGAGACCCTGCCCGACGGTGGCGGCGATGCGGTCGCCTTGCGCTTCGCCGGGGACACGCGGCGGCTGGTGCCGGTGGGCGAGGCCGACCGGCTGTGGCGCTACGGCGCGGACGAGGAAGCGGTCACCCTCGACAAGCTCGACGGCTCCAGCTGGGAGAAGCGCCGGCTGGAGATCGCGGCCGCGGTGGCGGAGGCCGCGCGCGGCCTGGTCGCGCTCGCCGCCGAGCGGCTGGAGCGGACGGCCCCGATGCTGGAGCCCGACCCGGCGGCTTACGAACGCTTCGCCGCGGGTTTCCCCTTCACCGAGACGGCCGACCAGCAGCGGGCGATCGAAGCGGTGCGCGGCGACCTTCTGTCCGGCAAGCCGATGGACCGGTTGGTGATCGGCGACGTCGGCTACGGCAAGACGGAGGTCGCGCTGCGGGCCGCGGCAATGGCCGCACTGGCCGGCAAGCAGGTCGCGGTGGCCGCACCGACCACCGTGCTCGCCCGCCAGCACCTTGAGACGTTCCGCGACCGCTTCGCCGACAGCGGGATCGAGGTTGCCGGACTGTCCCGCCTGTCTTCCGCGGCCGAGAAGAAGCGCGTCGTTGCAGGCTTGCAGGACGGATCGGTCCGGGTCGTGATCGGCACCGGCGCCGTGGCCGGCAAGGCAGTGGCGTATCAGGACCTTGGCCTCGTCATCATCGACGAGGAACAGCGCTTCGGCGCCGCGGACAAGACCAGGCTGCGCGACCTCGGCGCGGGCCATGTGCTGACGCTCAGCGCGACGCCGATCCCGCGAACGCTGCAGAACGCGCTGGTCGGCTTGCAGCAGATGTCGGTGATCGCCACTCCGCCCGCCCGCCGGCAGCCGATCCGGACCACCGTTGCTGCGTTCGACGAGACCACCGCCCGCACCGCCCTGCTGCGCGAACGCAGCCGCGGCGGGCAGAGCTTCGTGGTGGTCCCGCGGATCGAGGACATGGCGCCGATGGCGGCCCAGCTGGCCCGGCTCGCGCCCGAGCTCGAACTGCTGCAGGCGCACGGCAAGCTCCCCGCCGCGGAGATCGACGAGACCATGGTGCGCTTCGCCGGCGGCGACGGCGACGTGCTGCTCGCCACCAACATCATCGAGGCGGGGCTCGACGTGCCGCGCGCCAACACCATGATCGTGTGGCGCGCCGATCGCTTCGGCCTGTCCCAGCTCCATCAGCTGCGCGGCCGGGTCGGACGCGGTGCCCGGCGCGGGCAGATCTTTCTCCTGACCGACCCCGATGCGGAGATCGCCCCGCGCACGCTCGCCCGGCTGAACACGCTGGCCGCGTTCGACCGGCTCGGCGCCGGCTTCGCCATCAGCGCCCGCGATCTGGACATGCGCGGCGCGGGCGACCTGCTCAGCGACGAGCAGTCCGGGCACATGAAGCTGATCGGCGTCGACCTCTACCAGCATCTGCTGGGAGCGGCGCTGCGCCAGGCGCGCGGCGAGCGGGTCGACAATTGGGTGCCGCAGCTCAACTTGGGCGTGGGCGGGCGCCTGCCGGCCGAGTGGATCCCGGAGGACGAACTGCGCACCAGCCTGTACATCCGCCTCGCGCGGATCACCGAATTGCCGGCGCTGGAAGCGTTCGAGGACGAATTGGACGATCGCTTCGGCGAGCTGCCGCCGGAAGCCCGGCAGCTGATCGCAACCGCGCGCATCCGGGTGCTGGCACTCACTGCCGGCGTGGAGAAGATTGACGCGGGGCCGGCGGCGATCGCCTTCACGCCGCACCCTGGCGCCACGCTCGAACCGCGCGTTGCCGAGCTTGAGGAAAAGAACGGCCGCCTGCTGCTGCGTGAAGCGCTGGACGACCCGCTGGAGCGGCTTGCCCGGATCGAGGACGTGCTGGCCGAGCTGGCGAGCGACTAGGGGATCGGCGCGGCGCTGGCGATCCGGTCGGCGCTTCGCGAGAGGCGCCGGGGGCCGAGCCGGACGCTTGGCGCGTCATCGGATACGATCACGTCGGCCGCCAGTTCGGCGCCCACTCCGGCCACCTTGGCGCTCGCCTCCGTCAGCCGCAGCCGGTAGCGGCCGTAGGTCACCCGTTCGAACAGGAAGAAGCCGTCGAAATCCGAGCGGGTGGTCGCCACGGGGTGGCCGTCCTCGTCGATCAGCTCGAGGTCGAGCCCTTCGTAACCCGAACCGCCGTCCTTGAGCAGCATGCCCTCCAGGCTGCCCGCGCCCACCAGCGGGATGTCGACATGGGCGATGATCCCCGCGCGCGGGGTGACCACCTGCGCAGGGGTGGCCGGGGCCAGCGCCGGGTCCTTGAGGCTGCTGACGTCGACCCCGATCGCGACCGGCCGGTAGGTCTGCAGACCCGCCACCCTCACCCGTCCGCCCGCATCGGTCGGTTGCTCCGCCAAGCGCAGCCCGGCAGTGATCACGGCATCGGCCTCCGCCGGCTCGCCGGGGTCGCGCCGGCCGTCCCCATCGAGGTCGCGGTATACGGTGGCTTCGATGTTGCCCGCCGCCGCCAGCGGCTCGCGCGAGAAGCGCGGACGGCCGCCGCTGGCCCCCAGGGAGAAGCTCAGCCCCAGGCCGGCCGCGACCGAGCCGTCACTCGCCCCCTCGACCGACAGGCTGCCGGCGAGCCCGGCGAAGCGCCGGATGTAACCCAGTCGGGCGCGGGCCCGGCGCCGATCGCCATCCCAGCCGACGCCACCCTCCCAGTCCGCCCGGTCGCCCGCGTTCCAGTAAGCGGCGACCTCCGCCCGCTGCAGCCCGGCACGCCAGCCCAGCCGCCAGTCCACCGCGCCGCGCACCCGCACCCGCCGCACGCTCCCGCTGCCGATCGCGCCGAGGGTGAACTGGTCGGGCGCGCGTTCGCCCGTGCCATCCGCCGTCCGCAGCAGCTTGGCGCCGAGCGCCAGGTTGAATCGCGACAGTTGCAGGGAGGTCCGGGCGTTCGCCTCCAGCTGGCTCGAGCCGCCCTCCAGCAGGCGGTAGCGCAGGTCGCCCTGCAGCGGGAGCAGCGTCCGCCCGAGCTTCACCGGCGCGTCCACCGTCAGCCGCTGGTCGCGCCGCGCCAACGGACCCGTGCCCGCAACGCGGAACTCGTCGGCGAACAGCGATTGCGCGGCAAGGTTCACCGGCCCGAGCCTCGCCAGCGCCTGCGCGCGAACCGCCCGTCCACCCTCGCCGTTCCGCGCGGCGCCCACCTCGACCAGCGCCGGCCCGAGCGAGCGGCGAAGCGTGGCCTCCATCCAGGTCACCCGCCGTCCCCCAAGCTCCAGGCTCTGCACCAGCACGCCGCCCGAGGTCCGCTGGTCGATCCCATGCTCCAGCGCCAGCGTCCCGCGCAGCCCGCGCGAGTCCGGCAGGCCCGAGCGATCGCCGAGCCCAAGCAGGTCGCGCCCGGGGTCGACCAGCCCCGCCCAGTACCAGCTCTTGCCGGGCGGCACGAACTCCTGCCCCACGCTGAGCAGCTCGCGGCGGCGGCGCACCTGCCCCTGAGGTCCGTAGGTCACGATCTCGAACTGGTTCTCGCCGTAGAGAAGCGCCACCTCGTCGAAGCGGTAGCGCCCGTCTCCGCCGGCACTCGCGAACGCGACCAACTGGCCGTTGCGATAGAGCTCGGCGTCCCACCCCGCGGCAAGCTCGCCGCTGAAGCTGGTCCGATCGAAGCTGGCGAGCAGGTGCAGCGGCCGGTTGGTGACGCTTGCCCCGCGCCCGCTGACGCTGCCGGCGGACAGGGGTGAAACATAGCCATCGACATCGCCCGCGGCGGCGCCCGTCGCTCCGAGCGGACCGAGCAGGCCTCCATCCGGATCGGAGCGGTAAGCCCGCAGGCGGAGGAGGTTGGGCCGGCCGCGAACGTCCGTGCCGGCGCGGCTCTCCCAGGAGATGCCGCCAAGCTCCCCCGCCCCCAGCATGGCTGCGCCGCGGTCGAACCTGGTGCCGGTCCGCCGGTCGCGCAGCAGCCCGGCGCTGAGCATGAAGTCGGCGGCCGGAGCACGCCACATGCGATAGGGCAGCGGCACCTTCGGCAGGGTCTTGAGATCGAAGCTAGTCCGGCGCAGCAGGCCCGCCGCCCGGTCGCGCCGCTCCCGCGCCAGCTCCAAGGGCAGCTTGGCCTCGCTGCGCAGCACCAGCATGGAGCCGGCGGTGCTCGCCCGGGCCTCGATGCCCAGCCAATGGCCGAGCGCCGCCGTGTCCACGCACCAGCCTTCCGGCGCATCGCGGATCGCCTTGGGCGGCAGGGTCCCAGGAACCCCGCGGACCATCGCCGTTCCGCGCCGCCGGTCGATCGCGAAGCGATTCCCCTCCGCGAAGACCCAGCCGCTCGCCGTTTCCGCGGCGGGGTCCAGCGTCACCGGCAGGTCGAGCGCGGCGACCACATCCGCGAAGATGACGCACACGCCTTCGGGCGTCGCATAGGCCCGTGCGCCCTCGCCCAGCCGCAGCTGGCGGATGGAGATCTCCAGCAGGAACTGCTCGTCGGGATGGGCCTTCCACGGGGTCGGGGAAGGTGAGGCCAACGCAAGCGCGGCCGCGGGCGCGGCTCCGGCGAGCAGCACGAGCCCAACCCCGCGCGCCATGCTGAGCCCGCTCACCTGCTCCTCGCCGCCGCCCGTCTCAGCGCAGGACCGTGCGGGTCTCGGCCACCGTCTGCGGGCCGGCCTCGGTGGTCTCGAGATATTGCACCGTCACCGGGCCGCGCGCCCCGGCGGCGTAGCGCTCGTCCAGCGGGACCACGACCCTGCGCTGGCCAAGCTCGGTATAGACCGCGACGCCGCGCTGCAGCGCGATCGGCTCCGCCACCCCGGCCTTGAGCACCCGAATCTCGCCGAAGGTCGAGCGGCTGCCCTGCCGGCTGAGGTCCAGCGCTACCGCCGGCTTGCCCTTGTCGCTGGTGAGTTGGACGTTGGCGATCCCCGCCTTGGCGTGGAGGTTGCCGAGCCGGACGATGACGGGGATGGCGACGCCGTAGATCGGGCGAATCTCGAAGGCGATTCCCTTGACCTCGCTGGGCTGCGGCGCTGCGGGCCGCGGCGGCGGGACCGCGCGGAACAGCATGTGCACGCGGTACTCGCCATCCGGCAGGCCCTCCGGCGCGCGGGCGACGATCCGGATCGACTGCGGCTGATCCGGCGGCAGGGTGATGCGCCGCGGCGCATAAAGGATCATGTCGCGGGCGCTCACTTCACCGGCGGTCGGCTGCGCCACCTCCTCCAGCGACCCGTCGGGCAGCATCCGCTTGATCTCCAGCGAGATGCGGTAGGTCGCGACATCCTCGCCGACGTTGGTCAGGATGAGCTCCGTGCCGCGGCTGCCGTTGAGCACGATGCGCTGCGGCGCCACCAGGAGGTCGCCGACCCCCGCATGGGCTGGCGATGCAAGCGCCAGTGCCGACAGCAGAACGGCCAGCGCTGCGCGGCCCGCGCGGAACGATTGCATGGTGCTCCCCCCAAATGCTCCAGTTCGGAGGAGAAAGCCCGACAATGGTTGAGATTGCGTCAACCAGGCCTGTTCAACTGCCCCTCTCAAGATGAACAAAGGGGGCCGCCTCGCGGCAGCCCCCCTCCTAAGCCCGAAGAACGCCGGACTTATTGGTAATCGACCGTGACGTTCATGTCGCCCGAGTAGACCCCGTCGGTGGTCGTCGAGTCGACGTTGAAGCTGCCGCCGACCTGGAAGTCGACGCCGGTGTTGCCCGAGTTGGGGAGGGTCACGCTGCCCGGCGCATCAAGGGTGACGGTGAGGCTGCCCGCCTGGGTCGCGTTGGTCATGGTCACCGCCGGTGCGGTGATCTGCACCACCTGCCGGTTGGTGCCCTTGACGTTGTAGCTGCCGACGCTGGCCGCAGCCGCGGCGCAGGTCAGGCCGGTACCGCAGGTCATGGCGCCGTCCTGTGCCACCTTGACGTTGAGCGTACCGGTGACGGTCGCCGGCAGCAGCACCGTGCCGAAGTCCAGATCGGAGACCCGGGTCAGCACCAGCGGCTTCAGGATGGTCACCTTGGCCTGCGGCTTGGCACCGGTGACCGCAACCGGAGCGGCGACGGCCGGAGTGGCCGCCAGCACCGCACCGCCGACAACCGCCAGAGCGGCGAAACGCTTGATCATCTTCATTTTGGCTCCCCACGAAAGGACGGCTGGCGAACGGCGTGTCCGGTCACCCGTGGGGACGGCAGTTAACGGGTGCGGCTTACGCGAGTGCGTATAGCTTTGGTAAACACCTGCTTCATTCCGGACCTTGTCACGGATATTCGACCGTGATCGGCACGTCGCCGCGGTAGTCCCCTTCGGCGTCGCCCTCCACCCGCACCTCTCCCCCGAACTGAAAGGTCAGCCGTCCGCTGCCGTCGAGGCGCGGCCAGGAGGACAAGTCGGTGGTCACTGCGGACAGGGTCAGCCGTCCGCCGTGCCATCCCAGCAATTCGATCCGTTTCGGCAGATCGATCCTGATCGAGCGGTTGGGCTCGCCCTGCACGACGACCCGGCCGACCATTGCACGGCCGGTGAGGGGCGCCACCGCTCCGCTGCTGGTGCGGGTTCCGTCGGCCCCGATACGCGCGGTTCCGCCCGAGCCGGCGGTCAGCAGCACCCGGTCGAAGTCGAGGCTGGCTTCCACCTCGACCCGCACGGGCGCGGCCGCCCGGGCCTCCGGTTCACCCGGGTCGGCGGAGCATAGCCGGCACGGCTCCGCACCCGCCGGCCGGGCCGCGGCAAGGACGAGCAGGGAAGGCAGCAGCCAGACGCGCACCCGCCCACGCTTAAACGGATCGGGTATAAGCCGGGTTAACATGCTCCGGAATGGAGCAAAGCTAAACGCCGCCTTCACCACGCAGGTCAAATGGCTGTTCAAGGGGGCGATTTAGGAGGATCGCCATGATTCGGACCTGGACCTTGCTGGCAGCTCTGCCGGTGTTGGCGGCGGCGGTGCTCGCCCGGCCCGCATATGCGCAGCCGGTCGGGGCGGCGGCGAAGGCGCGCGCCACCGCCGCGCTGATCTACCCGCTGACCGTGATCAAGAAGAGCGACATGGATTTCGGCTACCTGTCGGCAACGAGCGCCGGCACCGCCGTGCTGGAGCCGAACGCCAATACGCTTGGCACCACCGGCGGCGTCCGGGCGATGGGCGGCGCGCCGACCTCGGCCGAGTTCATCGGCGCGTCGCAGAGTTCGGCGGTGGTCAACATCAAGCTGCCCAACCAGCCGATCACCCTGACCCGCGCCGGCGGGACCGAGACCATGCGGCTCGACAACTGGACGCTGCAGGGTCAAAGCAAGCGCACCCTGGCGCGCATGAGCAGCTTCACCTTCCGCGTCGGCGGCACGCTGCACGTCGCAGCGGGCCAAGTCGAAGGCTTCTACACCGGCACCTTCGACATCACCGTGCAATATCCGTGAGCCCTGACGGGCGCCGACCACCGCTCGCAAAGGATCGTCGGCCTGCAATGAGGTACGGAGCGAGCCAGAAGCCTGGCGGAGACGGAGGGATTCGAACCCTCGGTACGGGAATCCCCCGTACGGCGGTTTAGCAAACCGCTGGTTTCAGCCACTCACCCACGTCTCCAGGTCGGCCGGTCACCCGGCGCTTAGCCGAGGGGACCGGAGGGTTCAACAGCTTCGTCGATGCGCGCCCGGTACCATACCGGGGCCCCGACAATCTCACCCGTCGGTGGGCCAACTGATCCTCTCCAGACCTAAGATACTCTAAAATAAGCTGTTGCCGTCACTCGAAACGATCGCGTAATGCTTTGGCGGCCACCGCCGTTCCGCGGGTTGGTCGAGCCTGCCAAGTCTTGCCGGAAGGCGCTGGGGAAGCATGGACCTGCCCGCCGAACCAATCCCTGCGGAGTTCGACGCCGCGTTCGCGGGCAACCGTCTGCTCGCAACGCTGGGCGCGGACGAGCGGGCACTGCTCGAACCGCACATGCAGCTGGTGACGTTCGCCGTTGGGGAGCGGGTGTTCGACGTCGGCTCGCCGGTCGACCGGAGCGTGTTTCCGTTCGACAGCCTGATGGTGTCGATGATGGTGGAGCTGACCGGCGGGCGGTCGGTGGAGGTCGCCTCCATCGGCCGGGAAGGCGCGCTCGGCGGGATCGTCAGCTGCGGCGCGGCGCCGGCCTTCACCGATGCGGTCGTCCAGATCGCCGGACCCGCCCTGGCCGTGCCGCTCCGCGCGCTGGAGGGCGCCAAGGGGGCCAGTCCCCAGCTGCACAATCTATTCTGCCGCTACTCCGACTTCCTCCTGTCGCAGGTCATGCAGTCCGTCGCCTGCAATTCCTTCCACCCGATCGAGGCCAGGGCGGCGCGCTGGCTGCTCCATGCGCAGGATCGGGCCGGCGGCGACCACATCGCGCTCACCCAGGAGTCGCTGGCCGGGCTGCTGGGAGTGCAGCGCACCACGGTGAACGCCGTAGCCCGGGAACTGCAGGACCAGGGGCTGATCGCCTACCGGCGGGCTGCGATCCGGGTCGCCGACCGCCCAGGGCTCGCCCGGGTCGCATGCGAATGCTACGGCGCGGTCGAGGACCACTTCGCCAGCGTGGTGGGCGCCGACGGCCGCGGCGGATCCGGTGAGAGTTGCGGTTAGGGTGTGTACTCAACCTCCCCATAGGCCATCACGGAGCGTACCTTGGCGCGAGGCTAGGAGCGAGGAGCGGCGCGATGTTGATGCATCGTGGCCGACGAGCGACGCCGCATTCGCGCCAAGATACGCCCGCCCCGAAGGGGTCGCCCGGAGAGGCGATGCTGGCCTGTGCGGAGGTTGAGTACACACCCTAGCCGGCGAACCTCCAGCGCAGCCGTTCGCCGGCTCCGAACGGCACCAGTGACGAGCTCGCGGCGGGGACGCTTTCCGGCACCGCCACCTCGTCGCGCACCAGCGTGACCGTGCCCCCGTTCAGCGGCAGGCCGTAGAAGCGCGGGCCATGCTCGCTGGCGAAGCCCTCGAAGCGGTCCAGCGCGCCTTCCTCGTCGAACACCGCCGCGTAGCTTTCCAAGGCATGAGGAGCGTTGAAGATGCCGGCGCACCCGCAGGAGGACTCCTTGGCCTCGCGGAGGTGCGGAGCGCTGTCGGTGCCGAGAAAGAATTTGGGACTGCCGGACACGGCCGCGGCGCGCACCGCCAGCCGGTGCCGCTCGCGCTTCAGCACGGGCAGGCAGTAGGCGTGCGGACGCAAGCCCCCGGCGAACAGCGCGTTGCGGTTGAGCTGCAGGTGCTGCGGGGTGATGGTCGCCGCGACGGTGGCCGGGGCCTCGGCCACGAACTGCGCGGCGTCGGCGGTGGTGATATGCTCCATCACCACCTTGAGCTCGGGCAGGTCGGCGAGCAGCGGCTGCAGCACTTGGCTGATGAACACGGCTTCCCGGTCGAAGATGTCGACCGCGGGGTCCGTCACCTCGCCATGCACCAGCAGCGGCATCCCGATCGCCTGCATCCGCTCGAGGGCCGGCATGATGTTGCGCACGTCGGTCACGCCACCCGCGCTGTTGGTGGTGGCTCCCGCCGGGTAGAGCTTGGCCGCGACCCACACGCCTTCCCCACGGCCGCGCTCGAGCTCGTCGGGCGAGGCTTCGTCGGTGAGGTAGCAGGTCATCAGCGGCGTGAAGCCGGGTCCAGCCGCCGCGACGATCCGCTCGCGGTAAGCCGCCGCGGCCTCGACGGTAGTCACCGGCGGGGTCAGGTTGGGCATGACGATCGCCCGGGCGAACTGCCGCGCCGAATAGGGCGCCACCGCGCGCAGCATCTCGCCGTCGCGCAGGTGGAGGTGCCAGTCGTCGGGGCGGCGGATGGTCAGGCTTTGCGTTTGCACGGGCGCGCTCTTAGCTAAGCGCCATGCCCGCCACCACCCTCCTCGACCGCGCGGTTCTTCGCCTGTCCGGCGAGGACGTCCGCGGATTCCTGCAGGGCCTCGTTACCAGCGATGTGGCGGGTGATCTGCCGGTCTGGACGGGCCTCTTGACCCCGCAAGGCAAGTGCCTGTTTGATTTCCTGGTCTGGGCCGATGGCGACGACCTGCTGCTGGACTGCGAAGCGGCCGCCGCGGACGATCTCGCCAGGCGCCTGTCCATCTACCGCCTGCGCCGGCCGATCGCGATTGCCCGGGACGAGAGCTTGGCGGTGCAATGGTCCCCCATCGGCGATCAGGGCCGTCCGGACCCCCGCCTGCCCGCGCTTGGCCGCCGCTGGCTCGCCAGTGCTGCTGCGAAAGCAGCAGCCCAGTTCCTCTCATCGGATGCCGAAGAAGACACTAGGCTCCTGCCTGCGCAGGAGCACAGGTGGCGCGAGCACCGCCTTCGCCTCGGCGTCTGCGAAGGCCGCGCCGAGCTCGGCGACGTCCTCTGGCTCGAATGCAACGCGGCGGAGCTGAACGGGGTCAGCTTCACCAAGGGCTGCTTCGTCGGCCAGGAGAACACCGCCCGGATGAACTGGCGGAGCAAGGTCAATCGGCGGCTGGTGGTCGTCCCCGCGACCGGGCCGGGCGGGAGAACCAGGGCCTTCTACCCGGAACTGGGCCTCGCGGTCGAGCACCGCCGGGTCGACGACCTCGGCGACGCCCTTATTCCGGAGTGGCTGAGCCCCGCGCTCGCTTCCGAACCAGCCGGCTGAGTGCGAACAGGCCGATGCCGGCCCACACGACGTTCAGCACAGCCGAAGGAATGGCTCCGTTCCACCCGGAGTTCACCACGAACCCGGCCGCGCCGACCACGTTCATGCCCTGGTAGGCCGCGCTCTCCGCCCTGAGTTTGCCAGCCGTGAGCAAGCCGTAGGCGCCCAGGATCAGCGCCGCTCCTGCCCAGCCGACGACTTCGATGAAGAACTCGAGCGTCAGGCCGCCAGCCGCCGCAGCACGTAGGGCAGGATGCCGCCCGCGTGGAAATACTCCAGCTCGTTGTAGGTATCGATGCGGCACCGCGCGGTGAGGGTGCGGACGGAGCCGTCGTGCTCGGTGACCGTCACCTCAACGTCCTGCCGCGGCTTGATGCCGGCGACGTCGGCGATCGAAAAGGTCTCGCTGCCGTCGAGGCCCAGGCTGGCGGCCGTCTGCCCTTCCGGGAACTGCAGCGGCAGCACGCCCATGCCGACCAGGTTGGAACGGTGGATCCGCTCGAAGCTTTCGGCGATCACCGCGCGCACGCCCAGCAGCACCGTGCCCTTGGCCGCCCAGTCGCGCGACGAACCGGTGCCATATTCCTTGCCCGCCAGGATCACCAGCGGCGTGCCTTGCTCCTTGTAGCGCATCGCAGCGTCGTAGATCGGCAGCTGCTCGCCGGTGGGGATATGGCGGGTGAAGCCGCCTTCGACGCCCGTCAGCATCTTGTTGCGGATGCGGATGTTGGCGAAGGTGCCGCGCATCATCACCTCGTGGTTGCCGCGGCGCGCGCCGTAGCTGTTGAAGTCCAGCCGGGCGACGCCATGCTCCTGCAGATATCGGCCCGCCGGGCTGTCCGCCTTGATTGATCCCGCGGGGCTGATGTGATCGGTGGTGATCGAATCGCCGAAGATCGCGAGCAGCCGTGCGCCCGCGATATCGCCCGGCGACACCGCCTCCATCGTCATGCCCTCGAAATAGGGCGGGTTCTGGATGTAGGTGCTCTCGGGCGGCCAGCTGTACGTGTCGCCGCCGGTCAGGGGGACGGACGCCCATCGCTTGTCGCCCGCGAACACGTTGGCGTAGCGCGCGGCGTACATGTCGGACGTGATGTACTGGTCGATCGTCTCGCGCACCTCGGCGTTGGTGGGCCACACGTCGCGTAGGTACACGGGCTCGCCGTCCGATCCCGTGCCCAGCGGCTCGTTGATCATGTCGTCGCGGACCGAGCCCTTGAGCGCGTAGGCGACGACGAGCGGCGGCGAGGCCAGATAGTTGGCGCGGCAGTCGGGGGACACGCGGCCCTCGAAATTGCGGTTGCCCGACAACACGGAGGCGACGACGAGATCATTGTCGTTGATCGCGTCCGAGATCGGCTGCGGCAGCGGGCCGGAGTTCCCGATGCACGTCATGCAGCCGTAGCCGGCGAGGTTGAACCCCGCGGCGTCCAGGTCCGCCTGTAGCCCGCTCTTGACTAGATAGTCGGTGACGACCTGCGAGCCGGGCGCGAGGCTGGTCTTGACCCAGGGCTTGCGCGTCAGCCCCTTCTCGCGCGCCTTGCGGGCGACAAGCCCCGCGGCGACGAGCACGGACGGATTGGACGTGTTGGTGCAGCTGGTGATCGACGCGATCATCACGTCGCCGTGCCCGACCTCGTGGTTCAGCGCGCCGACCCAGATGCGGCGGTCGGTCTCGCCTTCCTTCTTGTAGCCGGCGATCAGCTCCGCGTTGAACTGGTCGTCGATGCTTTCGAGCAGCACCCGGTCCTGCGGGCGCTTCGGCCCGGCGAGCGAAGTCGCGACGGCGGACATGTCGAGTTCGAGCGTGTCGGTGAACAGCGGGTCCTCCACGCCTTCCTCCCACCACATGCCCTGCGCGCGGCAATAGGCCTCGACCAGCGCGATGCGCGCCTCGCTGCGCGCGGTGAAGCGCAGATAGTCGAGCGTGCGCGCGTCCACGGGGAAGAAGCCGCAGGTGGCGCCATATTCGGGCGCCATGTTGGCGATCGTGGCGCGCTCCGCGAGCGTCAGTTGGCCGACGCCGGGACCGTAGAATTCGACGAAACGCCCGACGACGCCCTTCTGCCGCAGCATTTGCGTCACGGTGAGGACGAGGTCGGTCGCGGTGATGCCCTCGCGAAGGCTGCCGTGGAGCTTGAAGCCGACGACCTCGGGGATCAGCATCGAGACGGGCTGGCCCAGCATCGCCGCCTCCGCCTCGATCCCGCCGACGCCCCAGCCGAGCACGCCCAGGCCGTTGACCATCGTCGTGTGGCTGTCGGTGCCCACCAGGGTGTCGGGATAGGCGACGACCTCGGCCGCGCCGTGCTTGTCGACCGCGCCGGACGCGGTGTCGGCGGACGTCCACACGGTTTGCGCGATATATTCGAGGTTGACCTGGTGGCAGATGCCCGTGCCCGGCGGGACGACGCGGAAATTGTTGAACGCCTCTGACCCCCATTTGAGGAACTGGTAGCGTTCGAAGTTGCGGTCATACTCGAGCGCCTGGTTCTGCTCGAAAGCCCGTACCGTGCCGAACTCGTCCACCATCACGCTATGGTCGATGACGAGGTCCACGGGCACCAGCGGATTGATCTTCTGCGGATCGCCGCCGAGGTTCTTCATCGCATCGCGCATCGCGGCGAGGTCCACCACCGCGGGGACGCCCGTGAAGTCCTGCATCAGCACGCGCGCCGGGCGGTACTGGATCTCGCGCGCGATCGTGCGCTCCTTTTGCCAGTCGACGATCGCCTGGAGGTCGGCGTGCGTGACCGTCTTGCCGTCCTCGAAACGGAGCAGATTCTCGAGCAGCACCTTCATCGAGAAGGGCAGTCGGGAGATGTCGCCGAGCTTGGCGGCGGCCTTTTCAAGCGAGTAATAAGCGTAGGTCTTGTCGCCCACCGTCAGGGTGGAGCGGGTTTGAAGCGTGTCGTGCCCGACGGCGGTCATATACAGGTTCCCGATGATCGATCTGCTGTTTCCCATATGGCAATGATCTGGTTTGTGGAACGTTGCGCGGACAGCTATTTTTGCGAATGGCGGCGGCCGTGAACGAATCCGATTTCATCGCGAGATTGCGGGCGATCGCGTCCGATCCGGGAGCGCGCGGCCTCGCGGACGACGCGGCGGTGCTGGCTGCCCCCGGCGACCTCGTCCTGACGCACGACATGCTGGTGGAGGGCGTGCACTACCTCGCCGCGGACCCGCCGGAGGATGTCGCGTGGAAGCTGGTCGCGGTGAACCTGTCCGACCTCGCCGCCAAGGGAGCGCGCCCGCGCGGGGTGCTGCTGGGCCATAGCCTGCTGGGCGACGGCGATTGGGACGCCCGCTTCGCCGACGGGTTGGGACGCGCGCTGGAGGCGATGGCGGCGCCGCTGCTGGGCGGCGACACGGTGGCGTACCGGGGCGGGCCGCGGGTGCTGTCGCTCACCGCGCTGGGCGACGCGCCTCCCGGCGGCGCGCCGTCGCGGAGCGGCGCGCGCGCGGGGGACGACATTTGGGTCAGCGGCGCGATCGGCGACGGGGGAGCCGGATTGACGATCGCGAAGCGATTGGCCGGCGACCCCGCGGGCCTCGCGATCGCGCGGGGAACGGACGGTCCGGCGGCGTTGCTCGACCGATACCGCCGGCCGACGCCGCGCATCGCGCTCGGGCGGGCGCTCGCGCCGCATGTCGGCGCGATGATGGACGTATCGGACGGGCTGCTGATCGACTGCAAGCGCATGTGCGCGGCGAGCGGCGCGGCGGCCGACCTCGATCTCGACCGCGTTCCGATCTCGGCGGCCCTGCTGGCGCATGCGGGCGAGGACCGATCGGCGCGGCTCGCCGCGGCGACGGCGGGGGACGATTACGAGCTGCTGTTCGCCGCGCCCGCCGCCTCGGCGCACGCGATCGAAGCGGCGGCCGGCGGTGCCGGCGTTCCGGTCACGCCGATCGGACGCATGCGCGAAGGCGAGGGCGTCCACCTCAGCGACGCGGCGGGCGCGGTGCCCCTGCCCGCCCGGCTCGGCTACGAGCATGGCGTGGCCTGAGCCCCGCGGCGATCCGGGTTGCAGCTTTGTTCACCTTCGCTTAACACTTCGGATCGAACCGGTGGGGGCACCGTTTCTCGACGGCTTTCCGCCTCCGCCGACCCAGTGTTCGTCGAGGAGGCTTCATGACCCCCGTGCTCATCGCAATCGTCTGCGGGTTCGCCGCGGTGCTCTACGGGATCCTCACTTCGCAACAGGTGCTCCGCCTGTCGCCGGGCAATCCGCGCATGGTGGAGATCGCGGGCGCGATCCAGGAGGGCGCGCAGGCCTATCTCGCGCGGCAATACACCGCGATCGGCGTGGTCGGCGTCGTAGTCGCGATCCTGGTGGCGGTGTTCCTGGGGCTGACCGAGATGATCGCGTTCGTGCTCGGCGCGGTGCTGTCGGGCGTCGCGGGCTACATCGGCATGAACATCTCCGTGCGCGCCAACGTCCGCACCGCGGAGGCCGCGCGCGGCTCGCTCCAGGGCGGGCTCACCGCCGCGTTCCGGTCGGGCGCGATCACGGGAATGCTCGTCGCGGGGCTTGCGCTGCTCGCGATCGCCGGGCTGTTCTACGCGCTGGTCGATATCGGCGGGCTCGCCGCGGACAGCCGCGAGGTGGTGGACGCGCTGGTCGCCCTCGCATTCGGCGCGTCCTTGATCTCCATCTTCGCGCGCCTGGGCGGCGGCATCTTCACCAAGGCGGCGGATGTCGGCGCGGACCTCGTCGGCAAGGTCGAGGCGGGGATCCCGGAGGACGACCCCCGCAACCCCGCCGTAATCGCGGACAATGTCGGGGACAATGTCGGCGACTGCGCGGGGATGGCGGCCGACCTGTTCGAAACCTACGTCGTCACCGTGGGCGCGACCATGGTGCTGATCGCGCTGCTGGTCCGCGACACGGCGGAGCGGATAGCGACGCTGATGAGCCTGCCGCTCATCATCGGCGGCGTCTGCATCCTGACCTCGATCGCGGGGACCTATTTCGTCAAGCTGGCGCGCAAGCAGTCGATCATGGGGGCGCTGTACAAGGGTTTCTGGGTCACGGCGGGCCTGTCGATCTTCGCCATCTACGGGGCGATGTGGGCGACGCTGGGTGACATGACCGCGGTGATCGGCGGCGCGCGCGAAGCCGCGGGACCCGATGTCGAGGCCCAGGTCGCGCGCGGCGCGGGGTCGTTCACGGGATTCGACCTGTTCTACTGCTCGCTCGTCGGGCTCGCCGTCACCAGCCTGCTGATCTGGATCACCGAATATTACACCGGCACCAACTTCCGCCCGGTCCGCTCGATCGCCAAGGCGTCGGAGACGGGCCACGGTACCAACGTCATCCAGGGCCTCGCGATCAGCCTCGAATCGACCGCCATGCAGACGATCGTGATCTGCGCGGGCATCATCGTCTCCTATCAGTTGGCGGGCCTGATCGGCATCGCCTTCGCCGCCACCGCGATGCTCGCACTCGCCGGCATGGTGGTCGCGCTCGACGCCTACGGCCCCGTCACCGACAATGCAGGCGGCATCGCCGAAATGGCGGGGATGGAGGACGAGGTCC
>NZ_CADCWA010000105.1 GCF_902806285.1 uncultured Sphingomonas sp.
TTGACCGTTACCGGCGGCTCGGGTAGGGGACCGCCACATCGGTGCGAGCCCATGGGCTTTCGCGCCGCTTTTCGTTTGAAAGCATAGGGAACCGAAGTCGCATGGCGAACACGCCGCAAGCCAAGAAGCGCATCCGTCGCAACACTCGCCGGACCGAGATCAACGGCGCGCGCGTGAGCCGCATCCGGACCTTCATCAAGGCGGTGGAAAGCGCCCTGC
The DNA here is from genome assembly GCF_902806285.1 of uncultured Sphingomonas sp. GTDB lineage: Bacteria > Pseudomonadota > Alphaproteobacteria > Sphingomonadales > Sphingomonadaceae > Sphingomicrobium. The sequence goes on from NZ_CADCWA010000105.1 coordinate 220, forward strand.
TGGCGGGGGACAAGACGGTCGCGGCCGAGGCGCTGAAGAAGGCGCAGCCGGAGCTTGCCCGCGGCGTCGCGCGCGGCGTCATCCACAAGAACACGGCTTCGCGCAAGTTCTCGCGCCTGACCAAGCGGGTCGCCTCGCTGGGCTGATATCGACGCTTGCCAATGCTGCTTATGGAGACAGGCCGCTGGACGCCCCGGCGGCCTTTTTCGTGCCCGGGTCAGAAACCCAGCATTTCCCGCGATTCGCGCGTTACAGTCCGCTTTCTCGGCTGCAGGAACGGCTAATTTCCGCCGCAAACCGCGGTTCTCCTCGGGATAATCCTGTCAAGCCGCTTTATTTCATTCTCGTGAAAAATGGAGGGTTGCCCGGGGGCGGCGAGGCTAGCAAAAACGCCGGCTCCGGCAGTGATTCCACTGGGGGGATGCACGCAGGGCAAGAGGCCAAGCCGCCGCGACTCGGGTCGGGCGCAACGGGACCGCTTTGCCCGGCGCGCGCGGCGGCAAGAGGAGGTCCGGAAGGGTGGCAGAGCGGCAATCGTCTTGGGTTTCGAACGAAGCCGATGGTGCGGCCCAGGGGCTTGCCAGTCCGCTTGTTGCAGCCTGGGAGACGATCCGCGGCGGCCTGCGCCGGGACTGCGGCGTGCGCACCTTCGACGGCTGGCTGAAGCCGGCCGAGCTCGGCGATTTCGACCCCGAGACCGGGTCGCTGGCGCTGGTCATGCCGAGCCAGTTCATGGCCGACTGGGTCCGCTCGCACTTCGGCGAACGGTTGCAGCTCGCGTGGCGGACCACGCTGCCGGTGGTGCGCGACGTGCGGGTGATCGCGTGCGAGGGTGGGCCCAAGCCGGCCCCGCTGCTGATCCTGGACGACGAGCCCGCGCCGGCAGCCCGGGCCAGCGCCGCCGCCAAGCACCCGCGCCCCGCGTTCGATCCGCGCTACAGCTTCGCCAGCTTTGTGGTCGGCAAGGCCAACGAGGTCGCCGCAACGGCCGCGCGGACGCTGGCGGAGGCCGACAGCGTGACCTTCAACCCGCTGTTCATCCATGGCGGGACCGGGCGCGGCAAGACCCACCTGCTGCACGCGATCGGCCAGCGCTTCCTGGAGAAGAACCCGGACGCCCTGGTGGTCTCCATGTCGGCCGAGAAGTTCATGGTCGAGTTCGTGCGCGCCATCCGCGAGAACGACACCATCGGCTTCAAGGGGCGGCTGCGCTCGGCCGACCTGCTGCTGATCGACGACGTCCAGTTCATCGCGGGCAAGGAGTCGACCCAGGAAGAATTCTTCCATACCATGAACGAGATCATCACCGCCGGGCGGCGGCTGGTGATCACTTCCGACCGCGCGCCACAGGATCTGGACGGCATCGCCCCGCGCATCCTGTCGCGGCTGAGCTGGGGCCTGGTCGCCGACATCAACCAGGCCGATCTGGAGCTGCGGTACAACATCATTCTCGCCAAGCTGGCGCTGCTGCCGACGGTGCAGATGCCGGGCAACGTGGTGGATTTCCTGGCCAAGCGGCTGACCGCCTCCATCCGCGAGCTGGAGGGCGCGCTCAACCGCATCGCGGCTTATGCGATGATGACCGGGCGGCCGATCGACGTGCCGTTCGTCGAGGAAGTGCTGGCCAACGTGCTGCGCGCCAACCAGCGCCGTATCTCCATCGACGAGATCCAGACGCAGGTCGCCGAGCACTACCGCATCCGCAAGGCGGAGATGACCAGCGCCCGCCGGGCCCGCGAGGTCGCCCGCCCGCGGCAGGTGGCGATGTACCTGTCCAAGCAGCTGACGCCCAAGTCGCTGCCGGACATCGGCCGCCGCTTCGGCGGGCGCGACCATACCACCGTGATCCACGCCGTCCGCCAGATCGAGAAGCTCCGCGCGAGCGACCCGGAGATCGACGCCGCAATCCGGTTGCTGACGCGTCAGCTCGAGGGCTGAGCGCCAGCGGTCGCCCACCCGCGGCTCGGTTTGCCGCGCCGGCCGTTGTGGGCTCATGACGATCCAGCACGCACGTACCGGCCGCGGCAAGCCCCTCCTTCTCATTCACGGTCTCGGCAACACTCGCCGGGCGTGGAGCATGGTCCGCCTGGGGCTGGCCGCGCACCGCGAGGTGATCCTGCTCGACCTGCCCGGCCACGGGCACAGCGCGGCCGAGGCGGACAGCGGCACCTTCGCGGGTCTGGCGCGAAGCCTGGCCGAATGGCTGGAGGCGGAAAAGCTCACCGGCGTCGACATGGTCGGAAGTTCGCTCGGCGGGCGGCTGGTCCTGGAGATGGCTCGACAAGGGCGCGCCGGTGCAACGGTGGCGCTGGACCCCGGCGGCTTCTGGCAAGGTTGGGAGCGCCGCTATGTCAACGCCACGCTGACCGCTTCCGTCCTGCTGCTTCGCCAGTTGCGTCCACTGCTGCCGACACTCGCCCGCAATCCGCTGAGCCGGAGCGCGCTCCTCGCGCAGCTGTCGGCGAAACCGTGGGCGCTGAACGGGGCGCTGGTCGCAGGCGAGCTGGACAGCTTCGCCGCCACGCCGACCTTCGACGCTCTTCTAAAAGACCTGACTAGCGGCCCCGCTCAGGCCGGACCTGCGGCGGAGGGATCAGGTCCGGTCACGATCGGCTGGGGCCGCCACGATCGCCTGTGCTTCCCGACGCAGGCGTTGCGGGCGCAGCAGGCGTTTTCCGGCTCGAAGCTGGTCTGGTTCGATCACAGCGGACACTTTCCGATGTTGGACGAGCCGGAAGCAACGACGGCCGCGATCCTCGATGCGACAGGCAGCCCGGGCGCGTAGAAAAGCCCGCCCCGGACCGCTCCGGATGGGCCCCTTGGAACCGTTGGTGCGAGACTCAGCCCGAGCGCTTGGCCGGCACCGCTGCGATCCGCCGCTGAAGCAGCACTTCGCGCCAGACCGATCACCTGCGTGCCGTCGCCGGCCAAGGCATCGGCTGGCGCTCGCCCGATCCCACCTGAAACCCCGACCACGGGTCACCGGGTAAGCAGCCGCTGCAACCGGGGACGAACCAGCAGAAAGCGGCCGTACAACCGCTCAAGGACGCCGAGCACGGCCGGGTTCCTCGCGGCAAGACCCAGCGGCCGAAGCATCGGGATGGCCCGCCACATGGCGGCGAACGCCGCCGCACCGCTGTACAGCCGCCCGTTTTCGGCGGCATGGAACCGCGCCAGGAGCGAAGCCCGGTCGATGGGGCAGCTGCTGGCGGGGTCGGCGATGTCGATGAAGTGAATGCGGCCCCTGCGATCGAGCCGGCGCATGGCCGCGATTTCCCGAGTACAGAGCGGGCAAGCGCCATCGAACCAGACCGTGACCCTGTGCATCGCGCCAATGTAGGTGCCATGCCTCGCTTGGCTAGTTGCAAGTGGCAACTCAAATCTAAGGCCCGCCCAGTCTCCCCTGGACGGGCCTTCATAACTTCAGCGGGTGAGCTTAGCCCCGGCGCTTGGCCGGCACGGTGATCCTCACCGTTTCGCCATTGCGGCCGGGGAAGCCGGTGAACATGGCTTCGAGGAGGTTCGGGACCAGCGTGCCGAGCTCGTCGGTCTGCGAGCGGGCCTGGGCGCGGCCGTCGAACAGCGGCTGGTTGGTGCGCCGGTCGCGGATGTCGAGTTCCAGCTCGCTCCGGTATTCGGTGTACTCGCGGACCCCGCGGTCACCATACCAGTAGGGATCGTCCCACCCGTAATAGTAAGGCGACCGGTAGCCATTGTAGCCGAAGCGGCTGTAGTAGGGCCGGCCGTAGTGGACGCCCCAGCGCGGGTCGTAGAAACCCCCGAACCGCGGGTCGTAGTAGCCGCCGTAGGCACCCAAGCCGCCGTAAGCACCCAGGCCGCCGTAGCCGAAGCGGCCGTAGCGGCTGCCGTATCCGCCGTAGCCGCGGTAGAACGGATCGTTGAGCCGGTTGCGGTAGAAGGAGTCCTCGACCACCCGCTCCTCGCCCTCGTCCACCGTATAGCCGAGCTGGACGATGAAGTCGGCCGCCTGCTGGCTGGCGGCGGGGCGGTAACCGCGGGCGGCGAGCTGCTGGCTCACCAGGCCGGCGTAGCGCTGGAACTCCAGCCCGCCGCTCTGCGCCAGCCCGGAGCCGGGCACGACGTAGAAGGTCTGGCCCTGTGCCGCGGGCAGTGCCTGAAAACGGGTCACCTTGGTCGGCAGGGTCGCGGCGCAGCCGCTCACCGCCACGGCTGCCGTACCCAGCATCGCTGCCGCGGTCAGCTTCCGAATGTTGCTGAACATGAAGAACCTCGACTCAGAAGAAGAAGCGTTATGTGTGAGGTCTTAACGCGTTTCCTGCTGAACAGGCGATGAAGTGAGCCGGAGATGCGGCGAGCCGCTCAGGGCAGCCCCATCGCCTCCTGGGCGGCGCGAAGTGTGGGCGCCCCGGCGGCGCGGGCCTTTTCGGCCCCAGCGGCGAGCTGGGCATCGAGGGTGGCCGGATCGGCGCACAGTCCGGCGAACCGACCCCGGATTGGCGCCAGCAATGCAACAATCGCGTCGGCCAGCGCCGGCTTGAACGTACCGAACCCCTGCCCGGCGAAGCGCCCGAGCACCCCCTCGATGCTGTCGCCGGTGACCGCGGCCATGATGCCGACGAGGTTGCGCGCCTCCGGCCGGCGGTCGAGCAGCGCGGGCTCGTCGGGCAGCGGCTCCGGGTCGGTCCTGGCCTTGCGGATTTTCTGGCTGATGAGGTCGTCGCTATCCGACAGGTTGATCCGGCTCATGTCGGAGGGATCGGACTTGCTCATCTTGGCGGTGCCGTCGCGCAGGGACATGACCCGCGCCGCGGTGCCGCCGCCGATGTAGGGCTCGGGCGGGACGAGCAGCTCGGTATCGTGATCGGTGTTGAACTTGATCGCGATGTCGCGCGCGAGCTCGATATGCTGCTTCTGGTCCTCGCCCACGGGCACGTGGGTCGGCCGGTAGAGGAGGATGTCGGCGGCCTGCAGCACCGGGTAGCTGTAGAGGCCGACGCTGGCGCCTTCGCGGTTCTTGCCCGACTTCTCCTTGAACTGGGTCATCCGGTTGAGCCAGCCGACCCGGGCGACGCATTGGAGCAGCCAGGCGAACTCGGAGTGGGCCGGGACCGCGCTCTGGGCGAACAGGACGGAGCGGGCGGGATCGATGCCGCTGGCGATCAGCGCGGCCGCCATCTCCCGGACGTTGGCGCGGAGCTGGGCGGGGTCGACGTCCGCCGTCAGCGCGTGGAGGTCGGCCAGGAAGAACAGGCACTCGGCCTCGTCCTGCATCTCCACCCAGCGGAGGATCGCGCCGAGCAGGTTGCCGAGATGCAGGTTGCCGGTCGGCTGGATGCCGGAAACCACCCTCACTCGGCGGGAGCCCGGCGGCGGCGCAGGGAAGCGAGCGCTTCGCGGTCGACGCCGCCGATCAGAAACGCCACGCCGAAGTAGGTGAGGCCGCCGATGCCGACCAGCAGGGCGAGCCCGATCGCGCGTTCGAGGACGTTGCCGAGGAACCAGTCGGCGAGGAGGGTACGCAGGCCAAACAGCGCAGCGGCCATGGCCAGCGCGGCGAGCAGCTGCCGGGCGACGCGGCTGACCAGCCACGCTGGCATGCGGAAGTGGCCGCGGCGGTAAAGAATGGCGAACAGCAGTACGAAGTTGATCCACGCACCCGCCGAAGTGACGGTTGCCAGGCTGTAGATGCCGATCAGTGGGATCAGCAGGAAGTTCGCCGGGATGCTCAGCGCCAGGATCGACATGGCGATGTACACCGGCGTCTTTACGTCCTTGCGGGCGTAGAAAGCCGGGGTCAGCACCTTCACCAGCACATAGGCAGGCAGGCCGGTGACCAGTATGGCAAGGATGTTGGCGGTCGTCTGTGCAGCCTCCAGGGAATATTCGCCGCCGCGGTAAAGGGCGCCAATGATCGGAAAGGCAGCGACCATCAGCGCCAGCGTGGCCGGCAGGGTGAGCAGCATGGAGAGGTCGAAGGCACGGGCCTGGACGTCCGCGGCTTCCGCCTCCTCGTTGCGGGCAATGGCCTGGCTGATCGCCGGGAGGATGGCGACGCCCAGTGCGGTGCCGATGATCGACAGCGGCAGCTGGTTGAGACGGTCGGCATAGCTCAGCATGGTGAGCGCGCCTTCGCCCAGGCGGGAGGAGAAGTAGGCGTAGAACAGCTGACTGAGCTGATACAGGCCGGCCGCGGCGGTCGCGGGAAGGATCAGGATCACCAGCTCGCGTACCGCGGGGGTGAGGCGGGGACGGCCGAAGCGCAGCTTGACGCCCGCGCGGCGCACCGCGAACCAGCAGAAGGCGAACTGCGCGAGGCCGCCGACGAGGACCGCGACGGCCATGAAGCGGACGGTCTGGCTGTTGTTCTGTTCCGGGGCGAGCAGCAGCGCGACGATCAGCGCCAGGTTGAGCAGCGCCGGGGCGAAGGCTGCAACGGCGAAGCGGGTAAGGCTGTTGAGCACGCCCGAGAGCAGGGCGACCAGGCTGATGAAGAGCAGATAGGGAAAGGTCCAGCGCGACAACTCGGTCGCCAGGGGGAGCTTGCCGGGCGTGTCGGCGTACTCCGGCACGACCAGCATCAGCACGCCCGGCATGAAGATCACGAACACGGCCGTGACCAGCAGGAGCGCGGGCATGAATACGGCCAGGATCTCGTTGGAGAAGCGCTGCGCTTCCTCCATCCCGCCGCTGGCCAGACGGCGGCTGAACAGCGGAACGAAGCCGGCCGAGAACGCCCCTTCCGCGAACAGCCGGCGGAAGATGTTGGGCAGCAGGAATGCCAGGTTGAAGGCATCGTTGGCATGGCTCGCGCCGAGCAGCCGAGCCGCAATCATGTCGCGCGCGAAGCCCAGCACGCGGCTGACCATGGTCAGCCCGCCGATGGTGCCGGTCGCCTTGAGGAGGTTCATGCAGCAGCCTTGCGGGACAAAGTTGACGGCATTCGGCAGGCGAACAGGGGGGTCATCAACTTCATCAACTTCGTCCCCCTTGCCCCGCGGCCGCTCGCCTGCAGCCCAATGGGGAACGCAGGCGAATGGTTGAGCTTACCTTAAGCTGCTCGGATGGGAGTAGGAAAGGCCGTTACTGGACGGTCGGCGTTCCGCTGCCCGCCTCGCCGCCGAGCTGGCCGCCCTGCTGCTGCGCGGCCTGGGCCATGTAGATGGCGGCGAAGTCGATGGGATCGAGCATCAACGGCGGGAAGCCCGCTTCAGAGGTGGCGGCGGCGATCACCTGCCGGGCGAACGGGAACAACAGCCGCGGCGCTTCCACCAGCAGGAAGGGCGGGATCGCTTCGTCGGGGATGTTGCGCAGGGCGAAGATGCCGCCGTAGCTGAGGTCGATCACGAAATGGACGCCGCTGGCCGAACGGGCCGACGCGTCGATCTTCAGCACCACCTCGTGGACCTCGTCCGCGACCTTGTTGACGTTGATGTTGAACTGCACGTCCAGCTGCGGCTGCTCGCCCCACTGATAGACCGCGGGCGCGGACGGGTTCTCGACCGACAGGTCCTTCACATATTGGGCGAGCGCCGCGACCTGGGGCCCGTCGGCGTCGGGCAGGCCGGGGCCGTCGCCGTTGCCGCTGGTCGGGGTGGTGGAGTCCTGCTCGTCCATGGTTCGCGAAACCTTTGCGGGTCGTAGATGAAGGGATGAATGCGCCCGAACGCGTTCGGCAGCGCGCCTAGCAGCCGGGTCCAAGCGGCGCAATGGCGCGCCGGTTGCGTCCTGGAGCGCGACGGGAGGGCTTGGAGCCTTGCATCCGTCCGCCTATGTTAGGCGTTGAACGATCAGGAACAGGACAAGCGTTGGTCTCGATCATCATTCTCGCCCTTGTGGCCTTGTTCGTCGGCTTGCGCCTGTACAGCGTGCTCGGCGAGCGGACGGGTCATGAGCAGCAGCCGATCCTCAAGCCGGCGGAGCCCGACGCGCGGCTGCAGCCCCGCGCCGCGGCTTCCCCCCTGGCGCCCGCCACGGCGGCCGAGGCGCAGGACAACGCTTACCTGCCCACCGCCGGGCCGGGCGTGCGGGCGATCCTGTCCGCCGACCCGGCGTTCGATGTCGCCCGTTTCCTGGAGGGCGCGCAGGCGGCTTACCGGATGATCCTGGAAGCGTTCTGGGCCGGGCGGCTGGACGAGGTCCGCGGCTTTGTCGATCCCGAGATCTACGACGCGTTCGACCGCGCCGTGGCCGAGCGCAACGCCAACGGGCACAAGCTCGACAACCGGCTGGTGGCGATCGAGCAGGCGACCATCGTCGAGGCGGCGCTCGAGCGGTCGGTGGCGACGGTGGCCGTGCGCTTCGAGGCCGACATCGCGGCGATCACCCGCAATGCGGACGGCGAGGTGATCGCGGGCTCGCTCAGCGACGCGGTACAGACGCGCGATCGCTGGACCTTCCGCCGTGATCTTGCCAGCCGCGATCCGAACTGGCTCCTCATCGAGACCGACGAAGAAGAGTGAGGCTTCGTCCCGGCCTGCTCGCCCTCCTGGGGGCGATGCTTCTCTCCGCCTGCGTCACCAAGCCCACGGCTCCGGTCGTGGAGCCGCCCAAGCCCAAGAACGCGCTGGAGGCGGGCGTCGCGCTGGCCGCGCCGCGGGCGTTCGATCCGGCCAAGGCGGAGGCGGCGCTGGCCGCTTTCCGCATCAGCTGCCCGGTGCTTAGCCGGCGCACCGACGGCAGCGGATTGACGCAGCCGGCCGACTGGCAGCCGCTGTGCGCCGAGGCTGCGGCGCTTCCGCCGGGCGGTGCCAAGGCGTTCTTCGATAGCCGGTTCGAATGGGTCAGGGTCGGCAAGGACCCGGCCTTCGCCACCGGCTATTACGAGCCGGAGATCGCCGGTTCGCGGGTTCAGGCGCCGGGCTATGCGACGCCGATCTACCGCACGCCGCCCGACCTGGTCCGCTGCACCCGGGCCGACGGGCAGAGCGGCCGCGGCCGCTACGATCAGACCGGCGCCTGCGTCCTTTACCATACGCGCGGCGAGATCCAGGACGGGGCGCTGGCCGGCAAGGGGCTGGAGCTCGCCTGGGCGGCCGACCCGGTGGAGCTGTTCTTTCTGGAGATCCAGGGCTCGGGGCGGCTGCGGCTGCCCGATGGGTCGGTGATGCGGATCGGCTACGATGGCCAGAACGGGCGCGAGTATGTCGCGGTTGGGCGGCTTTTGCGCGAGCGGGGCATCCTTCCGGCGGGCGGCGCGGGCATGGACGCGATCAAGGCGTGGATGCGGGCGCAGCCGGACGGAGGCCGGTCGCTGATGCGCGAGAACCTCAGCAACATCTTCTTTCGCGAGCTGACCGGGCCGGGGCCGCTGGGCGCGCTGAACGTGCCGGTCACGCCGCAGGCGACGGTCGCCGCCGATCCCTTGTTCGTTCCGCTGGGGGCACCGGTGTGGCTCGACCTTGATCGGGCCGAAGCCGAAGGCCTGTGGGTGGCGCAGGATACGGGCGGCGCGATCAAGGGCGCCAACCGGTTCGACACCTTCTGGGGCGCCGGCCCGCTCGCCACGCAGATCGCGGGCGGCATGGCGGCGAAGGGACAGGCGCTGCTGCTGCTGCCGCGCGGAACCGTTGCGCGCGCCCGGGTCACGCCGGCGGCCGGTGCGCCAGCTCAGCCCTGAGGAACGGGCGCTGTGGGAGCGGGTCACCGCGACCATCCAGCCTTTGTCCCGCGGCCCGCTCTCCGGTCGCATCGCAGAAGTCCAGCCGCCCGCGCCGATCGAGGCCCCGGTCGCCCCGCCGATCGCGCGCAAGCCGAAGGGGCCGCCTCCGCGCTCGGCTCCGCCGCCGCCCCAAGCCGTTCGGCCCGGCACCACCCTGGACGGCCATTGGGACCGCCGGCTTCGCTCCGGCGCGGTGGAGCCGGATCGCGTGCTGGACCTGCATGGCCACAATCTCGACAGCGCCTGGACCGCGATCGACCGGGCGCTGGAGCAGGCGATCGCGGCCGGCGACCGAGTCGTGCTGCTGATCACCGGGCATCACCGTGCGGGAGAGCCGCCGGTCGAACGCGGCCGGATCAGGGCCGCCGTCCACGATTGGCTGGCCGTGTCGCGGCACGCGGCAAGGATCGCCGCGGTCCGCAATGCGCATCGCCGCCATGGCGGAGGCGGGAGCCTGTACCTGGTGCTGCGCCGCTGATCTGCCGAACGCTTTCTTAACCGTGCGGCTTTAATCCCGGGGGTGCGCGGCGGACCTGCCCCGCGTCCGAAGGACATCCGCCGGGTCATGAAGGACGGGACTGCCCAGAAGATCAGCAACGCGGTCCTGTCCTTACTGGCAGGACTGGCGTCGTTCGTCTTCTCGCTGGGCGCCTTTCTGACGCTGACCCAACTTCCGCAGCAGATCGCCGCTTCCCTGGTTGCCGGCTTCTTCTGCCTGCTGGTCTGCTTTGTCGCTGCCGAACGGCCCAACAGCGAAGGTGCACGCGCCTTGGCCGCGCTCGGCGAGCGCCTGCTGGCGGTGGAGAGCGGGGACCTCACCAGCCCGGCGCCCTCCATCGTCAAGCGCAACCATCCCAAGCTCGCCGCGGCGGTGGACGGCCTGTTCGCGCAAGTGCGCTCGTCGATCGAGAATGCGCAGGCGCTCGGCATGTACGATTCGGTGACCTCCCTGCCGAACCGAAGCTACTTCCGGGTCGAAGCGGAGCGGCTGCTGCTCGCGGGCGGGAAGGAGGGGCTGGGCGCGCTGCTGTTCATCGACCTCGACCGGTTCAAGTCCGTCAACGACAGTCTAGGCCATGCCCGCGGCGACCAGCTGCTGATCATGGTCGCCAATCGGCTGCGAGTCGTGGTGAACGGCGAGGGCCTGCACCCCGCACCGCGGCCGCTGCTTGCGCGGCTGGCGGGCGACGAGTTCACCCTGTTCTTTCCGCAGGTGACCGATGTCGCCGATGCCGAGCGGCTCGCCCGGCGAGTGGTGACGGCGGTGGGCGAGCCGTTCGAGCTGCACGGGCACAGCATCCATGTCGGCGCCTCGGTCGGTATCGCGCTGCTGCCGCTTCACGGCCGCAGCATCGAGGGACTGATGCGGTCCGCGGACATTGCGATGTACCGGGCCAAGGGACGCGGGGGCGGTCAGCTTTGCCTGTTCAGCGACGAGCTGGCGGCCGAGCACAGCCGCAAGATCGAGACCGAGCTGGCGCTGACCGACGCGGTCGAGCGGGGCGAGTTTTTGCTTGCTCTGCAGCCGCAGCTCAGCCTGAAGACCGGCGAGATCACCGGGGCCGAAGCCCTGCTGCGCTGGAATCACCCGCGCGACGGCATGCGGCCACCCGCAACCTTCATTCCCGTTGCCGAGCAGACCGGCCTGATCGCGGAGATCGGCGATTGGGTGATCGCCGAATGCGCCTCGCTGCTGGCGTCCTGGTCCGAAGCTGGAGCGCCGCCGCGGCGGCTGGCGTTCAACGTATCCCCGCGGCAGCTCGACCGGCCCGACTTCTTCAACCGCATGCGGCAGAGTTTCGCCGCTGCCGGCGTGCCGCTGTCCCAGGTAGAGCTGGAGTTCACCGAGACTGCCGCAATGGAATGCTCGGGCGCGGTGCTGGAGGCGATCGCGGGCCTGCGTGCCGACGGTGCGAGCGTCGCCATCGACGACTTCGGGACCGGCTACTCGAACCTGGCCCGGCTGCGCAGCATGCCGATCGACCGGGTCAAGCTCGACCCTTCGCTGATCGCCGACATCGACACCAGCGAGCAGGCGCGAGTGATGGTTCAGGCGGTCATCCACCTGATCAAGGGGGTAGGTTGCGAGGTCGTGGCGGAGGCGGTGGAAAGCGTTGCCGGAGCCGACATCCTTCGCGCCATGGGCTGCGACACGGTGCAGGGCTTCGTCTTCGCCCAGCCGATGTTCGAAGCGGAATATGTCGCCTGGACCAGCAATGCCGACCGGATTGTCCGGCGCGTGGTGGCTTAGCCAAGCGCCCGTTCGATGATGCGCCGGTAGGCGCGCGACAGTTGGCTGATGTCCTCAACCGACGCGCTTTCGTCGAGCTTGTGCATGGTGGCGTTGGGCAGTCCGAAGTCGACCACCGGGCAGAGCTGGATCAGGAAGCGCCCGTCCGAGGTGCCGCCGCTGGTGGACAGGGTGGGCGTGATTCCAGTTTCGGCTTCGATCGCGCTCACCACCAGGTCGTAGAGTTCGCCGGGCGGCGTGAGGAACGCTTCGCCCGAGATGCGGGCGTGGAGCTGCGTTCCAGGCTCGATCTCCCGCGCTACCCTCGTCACCCGCTCGACCAGCTCGGCCCCGCGCTGGAGGTTGTTGAAGCGGATGTTGAGCTGCGCGGTGGCGGAGGCGGGGATGACGTTGTTGGCGTGGGTCGGGGTCTGCAGCCCGGTGAACTCCAGGTTCGACGGCGGGAAGGCGTCGGTGCCGTCGTCCAGGTGCATGGCGTCGAGCGCGGCCACGATCCGGGCGAGCTTGCCGACCGGGTTGTCGGCCTTGTGCGGGTAGGCGACATGGCCCTGCGTGCCGGGCACCTCCACCACCATGTTGACCGAGCCGCGGCGGCCGATTTTGACCGTGTCGCCCAGCCGCTGCTCGGAGGTGGGTTCACCGATCAGGATCATGTCGGGGCGGATGCCGCGCTCCTTCAGCCAGTCGATGATCCGCGGGGTGCCGTAGGTGGCGAAGCCTTCCTCGTCGCCGGTGATGAGGAAGGACAGGGTGCCGCGGCGTTGCTCGGCCTGGGACGCAGCGGCGGCGAAGGCGGCGATCGCGCCCTTCATGTCGTTGGCGCCGCGGCCGATCAGCCGGCCGCCTTCGATGCGGGCGATGAACGGAGCGCCGGTCCAGCCTTCGCCGGGCGGCACCACGTCGAGGTGCCCTGCAAAGCCGAAGTGCGGGCCGTCGCCGCGTGAGCGGAGCGCGATCATGTTCTCCGTCGGCCCGTCCGGCGCGTCGCCCAGCACGAAGCGGTGGACCGCGAAGCCGAGCGGTACGAGGGCTTGTTCGAGCAGGTCGAAGACCTCGCCCCGCGCGGGAGTGACGGAGGGAACGGAAATCAGCTTGGCGGCGAGGTCGACGGGGTCGATAGGGTGCATCGGCGGCGCGTAGCACAGAGGAGCGGGGATGCCGAAGCTGGACCTGGATGCGATCGAGTCGACCAATCGCACGGGCTACCCCGAGCCGTACAACCGGGCGGTTGAGGGCCGCTGGTACAAGCGCCTCGCGCCCGCGGCCGGGCTTACCGACTTCGGCGCCAGCGACGTCACGCTGGAGCCCGGCGCCTGGTCGAGCCAGCGTCACTGGCACGAGGGCGAGGACGAGCTGGTCGTCATGCTGGAGGGCGAGGCGGTGCTCGTCGAAGAAGGCAGGCGGACGGTCATGCGCCCGGGAGACATCGCGACCTTCGCCAAGGCTGTTCCCGACGGGCACCATCTGATCAATGAGGGGAACGTCCCGTGCCGGTTCCTGGCGATCGGGCGGCCTTCGGTCAGCGACTGCCACTATCCCGATGTCGACATGCACCTGGACGCAGCAACGGGCGCATTCGTGAAGAAGCGCTGATCAGGAGCGGGTGAGCGCGTTCAGCATGCCCAATGGACCGGCCCCGATCAGCCCGCAGCCCGCGGCCGCCCGCCCAACCTCCACCGGAACGCGCGGGTCGTTGACCTGGCTGGTGACGCGGACGAGGTCGGTGACGGTCAGCGCGCCCGGATTGGGATCGTTCTCGCGGTAGGCGCGGGCGAGACGGCCGAGTTCGCGCAGCTGGCCGATCGACAGGCGTTGTTCCAGCCGGGCGCCGACACACTGGGCTTGCGCGGGAGCGATGCCGTAGCCGACCAGCGCGTCCGCGATGCGGTCCGACGGGGTAGCGCAGGCGGCAAGGCCGAGGGCGGCGAGAGCGGGAAGAAGGCGTCGCATGGAGGTGAAAAGCGCCGCGATGCCAACGGGTTCCGTCAGGCCTTGGCGGGCACGTCCTCGTAGCGGTCGATGACCCAGGGTTCGTCCTGCGCCTGCTCGATCCAGCTGGCGACGTGCGGGTGGCGGAGAACCGCTTCCATATAGGCGGCGGCGAAGGGCGGCACGGGAACGGCGTAGGTGACGAACCGGGTGACCACGGGCGCGAACATCATGTCGGCCGCGCACCACTGCCCGAACAGATAATCGCCGGTGCCGCCGAAGCGCGCGCGGGCCTGCGCCCACAGGGTCAGGATGCGGTTGATCTCGGCCGTGACCTCCCCCGACAACCGGCGCGCGCCGAGGATCTTGCGCACGTTCATCGGCAGGTCGCGGCGCAGGTTGGCGAAGCCCGAGTGCATTTCCGCCGCCATCGACCGGGCCATGCCGCGGGCCGCATCGTCGCCCGGCCAGAAGCGGCCGCGCTCGGTCAGGTCGACGCAATATTCGATGATCGCCAGGCTGTCCCAGACCACCGTCTCGCCGTGCCACAGCACCGGCACCTTGCCGAGCGAGGGCGCGAACTCGCCCCCTTCGCGGCGCTGGTCCCAGGCCTCGTCGAACAAGGGCACGACCAGTTCCTCGAACGGCAGCTCGCTGGCCTCCAGCGCCAGCCAGCCGCGCATCGACCAGCTGGAGTAGGCGCGGTTGCCGATGATGAGCTTGAGCATTGTTTCCTTTCTTGCTCCTCCCCCTTTGGGGGAGAGGCGCGAAGCGCCGGAGGGGTGCTGACCGACCCCTCTGTCAGCTGCGCTGACATCTCCCCCACGCGGGAGGAGCTAGGACAGCGCCGCTTCGAGTACCGCCGTTCTCAACTCGGCGATGCCGCTGCCGGTTTCACTGGAGGTGGCGATCAGTAGCGGGTGGGCGGCCGGGCGCTTGAGTGCTTCCTCCGCGGTCCGAGCGACGGTGGCCTCGAGTTCGGTCGGCTTGATCTTGTCGCCCTTGGTGAGGACCAGGTGATAGCCCACGGCGGCGGCGTCGAGCATGTCCATGACCTCGCGGTCCACGGGCTTGAGGCCGTGCCGCGAGTCGATCAGCACCAGCGCGCGCTTCAGCACGGGACGCCCGCGCAGATAGTCGTTCACCAGAAAGCGCCAGCGCTTGACCAGGTCCTTGGGCGCTTCCGCGAAGCCGTAGCCCGGCATGTCGACCAGCCGCAGCACCGGCGGGCGGCCGACGTCGAACAGGTTGAGCTCCTGCGTCCGGCCCGGCGTGTTCGAGGTGCGCGCCAGGCTCTTGCGGTTGGTAAGCGCGTTCAAGAGCGAGGACTTGCCGACGTTGGAGCGGCCCGCGAACGCGATTTCCGGTATGTCGGGCTCTGGCAGGAACTGCAGCGATGGGGCCGACTTCAGGAAGTCGATCGGCCCGGCGAACAGCTTGCGCGCCTGCTCGGCTGTGTCGGTTTCGTCCACGCCTCAGCCGGCGGCCGCGGCCCGCGCCGCCACCCGCTCCGTGTCGTATTTGTGGTACAGCCATTTCTGCTGCGCGATACCCAGGACGTTGGACACCACCCAGTAGAGTTGCAGCCCGGCCGCGAACGGCGCCATGACGAACATCATCACCCATGGCATGATCGAGAAGATCTGCTTCTGCACAGGGTCCATCGGCGCCGGGTTCAGCCGGAACTGCAGCCACATGGTGATGCCGAGCAGGATCGGCAGCACGCCGATCGCCAGGAAGCCGGGCGGAGTGAAGGGCAGCAGCCCGAACAGGTTCACCGGAGTGAGCGGGTCGGGCGCGGACAGGTCGCGGACCCAGCCGTAGAAGGGCTGGTGCCGCATTTCGACGCTGACCGTCAGCACCTTGTACAGCGCGTAGAAGACGGGGATCTGCAGGAAGATCGGCAGGCAGCCGGCGGCCGGGTTGATCTTCTCGCGCTTGTAGAGCTCGATCGTCTCGCGCTGCATGCGCTCGCGGTCGTCCTTGTAGCGGTCCTGGAGCTCCTTCATCTTCGGCTGCAGCGTCCGCATCGCCGCCATGGAGCGGAACTGCTTGTCGAAGATCGGGTACATCACCAGCCGCACGATGAACGTCAGCGCGATGATCGCGAGACCGAAGTTGCCCAGTGCATGGAACAGCCACAGCAGCAGCTGGAAGATCGGCCGCATGAACCACTCGAACCAGCCCCAGTCGATCGACTTGCTGAGCTTGGCGATGCCCGCGTCCTCGTAGCGGTCGAGCAGCTCCTTTTCCTTGGCGCCGGCGAACAGGCGGGTCTCGCTGGCGAGCGCCTGGCCGGGGGCGACGATCGTCGGCTGGCGGGCGTAGTCGGCCTGGTAGCCGCCGGCGGGCGAGCGGCGGAAGCTGGCGTTCAGCGCCGCATCCCCGACCGGGGCCAGAGCGGTCAGCCAATATTTGTCGGTGAAGCCCAGCCAGCCGCCGTTGCTGGAGAAGCTCTCGCCCCTCGCGCCCGCTTCGTCGAGGGTGTCATAATCCACGTCGTAGTTGGCCGCGCCGTTCAGGAAGGCGATGGGGCCGACATGGTGGGTCCAGGCGTCCGGGTCGGCGGCTTTCTGCGCCCGGCTGACCAGGGCGTAGGGGCGGATGGCGATCGGTCCGGCGCCGCCGTTCGCGACCCGCGCGCGAACGTTGAACAGGTAACCGCCGTCGATGGACACGATCAGCTCGAAGCGCTGGCCGGTCGGGTTGGTCCAGCTGAGCGTCACCGGGCGGCCGGGCGCCAGAGTGTCGGAGCTAGCCTGCCACACGGTGTTCGCATCGGGCGCCTGCACGCCTTCGCCCACCCAGCCGAAGCTGGCGAAGTAAGCGCCGGGAGCACCGGCGGGAGACAGCAGGCGGATCGGGGGCGAGCTGCGGCGCAGGTCCTCCGTGTGCCGGACCAGCATCAGGTCGTCGATCCGCGCGCCGCGAAGGTTCAGCGAGCCGCGCAGCGATGGCGTTTCGATCCGCACCCGCGGCGTGGAGCCGAGTACGGCTGCCCGGCTGCGCAGCGCCCGCGGGGAGTCGGCGGTCGGGTCGGCCTGCGGCTGCGGCACGGGCTTCACCTTGCCGTCGTCCGCCACCTGCGTCTGCGGCGTGGCGGTGGGCAAGAAGCGGTCGCTGAGCGCGCTCCAGCCGAGCAGCACCAGCGCGGACAGCACCACCGCGAGGATCATGTTGCG
>NZ_CADCWA010000106.1 GCF_902806285.1 uncultured Sphingomonas sp.
GGATGCATCTGCCTGCGTCGCCTCGCGGCGCGGCGTGAAAGTTCGCGGCCTGGGCCTTGAAAGCGGACATCAGAGCGCGGCGACGAGGCCCTTGGTGATCAGGCCTGAGGTCCGGCTGGTGCCGCGGGCTCCCAGCACCATGGCATGAGCTCGTCGATGCGGCTGTTGGGCCAGCCGTTGACGAGGCGGGTCAGCATGTCGGTGAAGTAGCGCTGCGGGTCGACGCCGTTCAGCTTGCAGGTTTCCACCAGCGAGGCCACGGCGGCCCATCGCGCCCCGCCGTCGTCCGAGAGATAGCCATTATGCGTCGGTCCTTCTCGCGGAGGGCAACGGGGCGTGTTCGGGCGCGGAATGTGGTGGCCGGGGTGAGAGCCACCACTGCCATTGATCCCGGCCTCTGGGGGCGCGGTGGGCCGCGAACTCGCCGCGGCGGACCCGCTCCCAAACCGCGTTGATGGGGGTGCCGCAGCGCCTGGCGACGTCGCGCACGCGCTCCATCCCGCATGTGTCGGCCGTTCCGGCAACCCGCCGCACATCCTCCTCCGTCAGCCTGATCCAGAGCTTTGCCGCATCGCGGCTCTGGTCGCAGGTGAGGACGCCGCGGTGGGCCCAGACGCGAACGGCTGCCATGGTCATGCCGAGCCGTGCCGCCGCCGCTTTCAACGGGACGAACCCATCCGCTCGGGATGTCCGACCTCCTGTGTTCGCGGGGCAGGCGGTTGCGATGCCGTGCTCGCGCCGCATGGACGCGACCCGGATCTGGGTCCACGGCTTGCCATAGCGGGTCCGCAGGCCCTGTGCTGCCAACGCGGCCGCGACCTGGTGGTCCGGCATCCGGGCAGCCAGGGTTCGGATGGCACCGAGCGTGCTGGCCGCGGTGCGGAGATGATCGCCCATGCCGGGACTGTCGACCCTGTATGCCGTTCTCGCGCCGCCGCTCCAGAGGACGAGGATGTCCGCGCCGTGCCGTCCAGGCCGGACGGTCACCGTGACGGCGGCGATGACCAGCCGGAGCAGGCGCTTGCGATCCACGGCCGTCGTGGTGTCGGCATGCCACAGCGCCGGCAGGTCCGATGCCAGGCGGCGCACGTCCTCGGCTTCGACCTGATCGAGCGGGCGCAACTCGGTTTGGCGCAGGCTCTCGTAGTCTTCTTGCAGCCGCGCCACCTGGGCGAGCGAGATTTCCCAGCGGCGCTCAAGCTCGCGCGCGACCAGACGGTTGTCGGGGTCCACTGCGTCGTACTGCCGTTGTGCGAGGCGCGCCTCGTAACGGGCACGCTCGAGGCGGAGCTGCCACTGCCGGTCAGCGCCCTGGCGCTCCCGCCCCAGCTCGCGCAGGGCGACCAGCGTGGCCTCGAGCCCGGCCGGGCGCACCGCCTCGAGGAACGCCTGAACGACCACCTCGTCGACCGCGGGAGCGACGAACGATTGGCACATGGGCCCGCCCGTGTGGGTCTGCACATGCCGGCATTCGTAGCGCGGCTGCTGGCGGCCGTAGCTCATGCCCATCTGACGGCCGCACCGCCCGCAATGCACCAGCCCCTGCAGCAGCCCCGCCCCCTCCCGGGCCGCTCCGCGCCCCTTGGCGTCGAAGTTGTAGCGGTTGGCCTTCAGCTTGCTCCGGTTGGCCAGGAAGGTCTCGTGGCTGATGTAGGCGGGGTAGATGCCCTGGGTCACGATCGACCACTCCTCGAGCGGCAGGCGCCGCTTGGTGGCGACCGGCGGGTCACCGGCGGTGATCTCCCGGCGGACCCGGCCATAGACGAATGTCCCAGCATAAGCCGGGTTGACCAGCATACGGTGGAACATGCGGTATATCGGCTGCTCCCACGCGATCCGACCCATTTCCGGCCCCGCCTGCACCAGGCGCGGCATCAGCAGCCCGTTGTCGACGAAGTGCCGCAGCACCGCGCGGGCGTTGCCCAGCGCCGCAAAGCGCTCGAACACGGCGCCGATCGCGAGTCGCACGGCGTCATCCGGGTCCTGGACCACCGCACCATCCGGCCGGCGGCGGTAGCCAACAGGCAGAGCAACGGCCAGCTCGCCACGCTCAGCCTTGCGCCTCAGCGCTCCATGCATCCGGGTCTGCAGGACGTGCAGCTCCGCTGCGAACAGGGTGCCCTTGACGCCGAGCAAAAGCCGGTCACCCGGATTCTGCGGGTCGTACACGCCATCCTCATCCGCGATCAACGTGCGGAACACCGCGCAAAGCTCGATGACGCGGTGCCAATCGCTGTTCAGGCGCGACAGACGGGAGACCTCGGTCACGAGGATGATGCCGACCTCGCCCATGCCGATGGCAGCCACCAAGCGCTGGAAGCCCGCACGTCTCTCGCTGCTCGCACCGGACAGGCCGAGGTCATCGTCGATCACGCGCACCGCCGTCTCGGGCCAGCCCATCTGGCGGGCACGTTCGGCCAGACCATACTGGCGCCGGGTGCTTTCTTGGTTGTTCTGCAGCTGCTGCGGCGTCGATTGGCGCACGTAGACCACCGCGGCCAGCTGCATATGCCTGGGCTCGATCTTGGGCGAGGTCGCGGTCATGACGCGTCACCTCGCCGCATCCGCCGCCGGAGTTGGGCATCGCCCGCCGGAGCAGCAGCTCGGCCCAGAGCTGCGCCATCGCGGCGTGAACTTCCGTGGGCAGGCCTTTCCAGATCGTCGTCGAGCGCGGTGCCATGGCCGGTCTCCGCTGACGGCGCACGACCATGCTGGCGCACCCACTGGACCAGGGCCCGAAGGCTGCTCGGCGAGAACAACAATGCTGGCACGGCCGAGCCTCCGTGGCTGGGGTCCTCGGTCCAGGCCTCCAGGATCTGCTCCTGCCGGCCATCCGGCAACTCAATCCTCAGGCGAAGTTCGCCATCGCAAACAATGCGTTGGCGCGCACGAACCACCTGCCCGCAGTCCGCGTGGCCCGGGTGGCTGATCCGAACCCAATGAGCCTGGAGCTGCTGAACAGCAGCATTATGCCGCCATGTCGTCGCCGGACGCGAAGAGTGCGTTTTTCCTGCTCAACACCAGCGGCCTGATGGCGCGCTCGACGGTGTTGGTGTCGAGTT
>NZ_CADCWA010000107.1 GCF_902806285.1 uncultured Sphingomonas sp.
GGCCCGACCAGGACGATGAACAAGGACGGCATGATGAAAAGGATCAAAGGAGGCGTCATCAGCGCCGGCAGCCGCGCCGCCTTGTTCTCCAAGCGCATCACGCGATCCTGCCTGGCCTCGGCCGCGAGGATGCGCAGCGCCTGCGCCAGCGGCGTGCCGAAGCGAAAGGTCTGCCCCAGGGTCGCGGCGAGCCTCTTCAGGAGGTCCACCATCGCCCTCTCTTGCAGGCGCGCCAGCGCGACCCGGCGGTCCGGCATCACGCGCAGCTCATGGGCGAGGAGGGCGAACTCGGACGCGACCGCTTGGTTGGAGCCGGCCATCTCGCGGGCGACCCGCTCCACCGCGCTGTCGAGGCCGAGGCCGGCTTCCGCGCAGACGACCAGCATGTCCATCGCGTCCGCCAAGCCCTTTTGCAGCGCTGCGACGTAGCGCCTGCGCAGGAAGCCGAGGGCCCAGTTAGGCCCCATCAACCCGATTATCCCGGCGCCGCCGGCCCACACCGGCTCGTTGCCGGTGCCGTAGAGCGTTGCGCCGAGGTACCCCACCACGGGCATCGTTACCACCAAGGCCGCCTTCAAGCCGAGGAAGATCGAGACCGCCCGGCGCGGGTTGAGCCCCGCGGCCTGGACCGAGCGCTCCAGGTTCAGGATTTCCTTTTCGGACATGAGGGCGCGATGGCGGAGGCGCTCGCCGATCCCCGTCAGGAAGTCCACGAAGGCGCCCGGGCGCGCCTGCGGGGCGGCGCCCCCGGACGCGGGGGCGGGCGAAGGGCCGATCTGCTTGCCCTGCATCCGCGCCAGGAGGTCGCGCTCGGTCTTGGCCCCGAAGACCAGGGTGAAGGCGGCCCCCAAGATCAGCGCGCAGATGGCGACGACGACGAGGGCCTGGACGTCGAGTTCCATGGGGGCGTTTCAGTCCTTGGTTGCGCTTTTCACGAGGAAGCGGATGACCAGCAAACCCGAGCCCAGCATCGTCCCGCCGATCAGCAGGAGGCGGAAACCCATGTCTGTCTCGATCAGCGGGTTGAGATGGCCGGGCTTCGCCAACGAGATCAACGCGCCGACCACGAAGGGCAGGGCCGCCAGGATGATGGCGGAGATCCGCGCTTCGCCGGTCAGCGCCTTCACGCGCGCCACCATGGCGACGCGTTTGCGCACCATGTCGGCGAGGTTCTCGATGGTTTCGCCGAGGTTGCCGCCGGTCTGCGCCTGGAGGCCGACGGTGACGGCGAAGAAGTAGTACTCCGTCAGCGCGGATCTTTCCGCGAGGCCGAAGAGCGCGGCATCGATGGGCTGTCCGATGGCGACGTTGCTGACCACTTGCGTGAACTCCTCGCGGCTCGGCGAGGGCAGCTCCCGCGCGACGTTCGCCAGCGCTTCGCCCATAGGCAGGCCCGCGCGGATGGCGCGCAGGATCAGCCCCATGGCGTCGGGGAGCTGTCGGAAGAGCTGCGTCTGGTAGCGGCCGCTTTCCATCCGGAACAGGATGCGGACGAACAAGGCCGCCACCGCCAAGCCCAAGGCGGGCGCGGCGGCCGCGCCGACGACCTTGAGGCCGACGTAGCTCGCGCCGAACGCGCCGACCAGGCCCACCACGGCCACGATGGGCCAAGCGATCCGGCGCTCCTTCGGGATGTGGCGGGACCGCCCCAGCTTCTCGAGGGCGCGGGTGAAGGACGACCCGCCCGCGGTCCGGCGTATGTTGCGGGGCGTGTGCTTCGCGCCGGGGCCGCTCGGCGCGCCGGCGACGTCTTGGAGCGACCGGAGCCGGCCTTCGAGCCTGCGTGTGTCGGAGTCGCCGCGCGCCACCATGATCGCGGACACGAGGCACGCGAAAACGAGCGCGAAGACGCCCAGGCTCATGAGGGTGTCGTTGAGCATGGCTCGGTCAGCCGTCCCCCGAGGTGGCCGCCATCCAGGCTTCCATCAACCCGAAGTACTCCAGCCGGTCGCTGAAGGCCGGGCGGATGCCGCTGGGGACCCAGCGGCCGCGGATGCGGCCGCTCGCGTCGTCGCCGCCGTACTCGAACAGGAAGATGTCGTTGATGGTGACGACTTCGCCTTCCATGCCGACGATCTCGGACACGTGCGTGAGGCGTCGCCCGCCGTCGCGCATGCGCTGGATCTGGACGATGAGGTCCACGGCGCTGGCGATCTGCACGCGCACCGCGCGCGGCGGCAGCGAGGCGGTGCCCATCATCACCAGGTTCTCGATGCGGGTGAGGGCGTCGCGCGGCGTGTTCGAGTGGACGGTGCAGATGGACCCGTCGTGGCCGGTGTTCATGGCTTGGAGCATGTCGAACGCTTCGGCGCCCCGCACCTCGCCGACGATGATGCGGTCGGGCCGCATGCGGAGCGCGTTCTTGATCAGGTCGCGCTGGTTGATCTCGCCCTTGCCTTCCAGGTTGGCGGGGCGGGTTTCCAAGCGGACCACGTGCGGCTGCTGCAATTGGAGCTCGGCCGCGTCCTCGATGGTCACGATGCGCTCGCCGTTCTCGATGGAGCGGCTGATCGCGTTCATCAGAGTGGTCTTGCCGGAGCCTGTGCCGCCCGAGATGACGATGTTCAGGCGGCAGCGCCCGGCGATCTCCAAGGCCTTGCGCATTTGCTCGGAGATCGAGCCGAATTCCACCATCTTCCCCAGGTCGATCTTCTTTTTGGAGAACTTGCGGATGGTGATGCAGGCCCCGTCGATCGCCAGCGGCGGGATCACCGCGTTGACGCGGCAGCCGTCGGGCAAGCGGCAGTCCACGAGCGGGCTCGACTCGTCCACGCGGCGGCCGACGCCGGCCGCCATCTTCTGCGCGATGGCCGTGAGCTGCTCGGCGTTGCGGAACTTGATGGAGAAATCCTGGGCGAGGAGGCCCTTGCGCTCCACGAAGACCGCGTTCGGCCCGTTCACCATGATCTCGGTGACGCTCTCGTCCTTCAGCAGGGGATCGATCGGGCCGTAGCCCACCATGTCCTGCGTCAGCTCCTCGGCGAGGTGGGCCTGCTCGCGGGCGGTCAGTTGCAGCCGGTCGCGCTCCGCGACCTCGTGCACCACCGTCTC
>NZ_CADCWA010000108.1 GCF_902806285.1 uncultured Sphingomonas sp.
AGGCGCCCTGATCGATGGCGTGCCCCGGGTGCAGGCCGTCGCGCGGCGATCGGCGGGAGAACGCCTGTTGCCCGAAACGCTCGGCCGCATCGACGGTCTCGGCCACCGCATCCCCGGCGACCGCACCGGCCACAGCAACAAGCGAGGCACGGGATGGGAGCACCTGCACATCGCCGTCGATGACGCCTCGCGCCTGGCTTGCACCGCCCTGCTGCCGGACGAGCGGGGCGAGAGTGCCGCCAACTTCCCGCGCGACGCCCTCGCCTGGTTCGCTGCCCACGGCATATCGAATCCAAGCTGAGGGCCGGCCCAGTAGACCTCGATCATCATCAGGCCTCCTCCCTGCGCACGTCTCGGCCCGCAGCCGCCCGTCGGTGCTACGCTCAGCGGGCCGCCCGGAGCATCGGGACGATCCGTGGCGACGAACCTTCCTGGATCGCGCCCAGCACGTCGAAGCCGTGGCGCTGATACAATGGGATATTTGCCGGGTTGCTCGACTCGAGATAGGCGGGCGCGTGATCGCGGTCGCACCGGGCGAGGGCGTGCCGCAGCAGGGCCGAGCCATGGCCCTCGCGCTGGTGGGCGGGGTCGACGCCGATCAGCGGCAGGTACCAGTGGGGCTCGCCCGGATGGTAGCCGCCCATCTGCTCGAAGACGGCGGACACCTCAGTCTGCCGCTCCGCCGGCACACTCCTCCTCATCACCGCCAGCAATGTCTCCTCGTCCGGGCCGA
The DNA here is from genome assembly GCF_902806285.1 of uncultured Sphingomonas sp. Classification (GTDB taxonomy): domain Bacteria; phylum Pseudomonadota; class Alphaproteobacteria; order Sphingomonadales; family Sphingomonadaceae; genus Sphingomicrobium. The sequence continues at coordinate 734 of NZ_CADCWA010000108.1, forward strand.
CGCCCGGCGGAAGCCACAGCGCCGCCCCGGCGAAGCCGTCGACATGGCAGGCCGTGCCGTGAGCGAAGGCCCTCCCGCCGAAGGCCCGCACGACGGCCGGAAAATGGGCGAGGTACTGGGCCGGATCGGCGTAGGTCCAGCGCGCGGCCGGGTCGGTGCTGAAGGCGAGAACGATGGCCGCGACGGCCTGCTCCGCCTCCGCGGGCGAGGTCTCCCTCACTGCCGATGCCATGATGGCGTCCCTCCCGACCTTGGTGCATGAATGCGCCAAGCCTTCGACATCCAGGAGTATATACTCCGCGAGCTCGACCCCAACCTCGCCAGCTCCTTCTTCAACGAGACCAGCGGCTCGGCCATCATCAGCCGTGCGTTGCGCATGGAGGCGCGCTGGCCGATCGTGGCCCGGCACACTGCGGGCGCCCAGGACTGCGAGTGCGAGGTCGCTTGGGCCAACACCTACCGGGTCGGGATCCAGTACACGGCGACCGCCAGCCGCTGCGGCAACGCCGTCTACAACCGCCACCGTGCTCCGGCGTCACGGCACCTCCGGCTGGTCGGCGCGGTGCCGAACGTGCGTGCAGCAGCGTTCCGACAGAGCGTGACCGAGGTCGGCGCGGAGGGGCTCGCCGCCGTCGCCACCTCCACCACCACGCAGACCACCCTCGCCGGGCTGTCCTTCAACGGCCTGGACGGCATCGCGGTCACCCCGCGAGGGCTGCTGCTGGACGCGCAGAAAGGCTTCGCCTTCGTGGTGGATTGCACCCAGGCCAAGGAGTTCGCCCTCGCCCACTGGCTGGTCAACGGCGCTGACGGCGGCAGGCTGTTCGTGCGCTGCTTCGGCGGCGACGGCATCGTGCGCGAGAACGCCGCCGGCGACGTGCTGGCGTCCCTCACCACCCTGGCCTGGAATGCGCCCTCGAAGTCCTGGACCGGCGCCGCGACGATGGCTGATTCCTCACTCATCGGATAAGGCAGCCTTCTGGAAAGCCGACACGGCGCTGCCCAGCTCGATAAGGATCGCACGGGTCCGTATCCTACGTGCGGAGGAAGCAACAATGCCCCAGCCTGTCGTCTCGGCGGCCGATTGGCGTGCTGCCGACCTTGAAGCATCCGGACGCTGGCTGCACCGGCCGGATCCCGCCGCCATCGCCGACCTGAAGGCCGGCTTCGCCCGGCTGAAGGCCGGCGGCAAGCCGATGCTGGAGATCACGCGCGAGGACATGCCGCTCGGCGCCTTTGCCCCGGTGCTCGCGGATGCGGCGCGCGAGCTTGAGACCGGCACCGGTGTGCGGGTGATCCGCGGCCTGCCGATGCAGGATTACGGCGTGGAGGATTGCCGGCTGCTGGCCTGGGCGATCGGCACGCATCTTGGCGTGGCGCGGCCGCAGGGCAAGGCGAGCCAGCTCATGTCCGATGTGCGGGACGCCGGCGGCACCTACCGCGGCGGCGGCGGACGCGGCTACAACACCAATGCTGAGCTGGATTTCCACACCGATGGCAGCGACATCGTCGGGCTGTTCTGCCTGAAGACGGCGCGTAGCGGCGGGCTGTCCCGGCTGGCGAGCTCGGTCGCCGTCCACAATGCGCTGCTGGCGACGCGGCCAGAGCTGGTGGAGGCGCTGTATGGCCTGTTCCCGCACAGCCGGCAGCAGGAGGAGGCCCCCGACGAGCCGCCGGCCTACCTGGCGCCGGTGTACGGGATGGCGGAGGGGCAGTTCGCCAGCCGCTACATCCGCAACCACATCCGGTCCACCCAAGCGATGGAAGGGCAGCCGCCGCTGAGCGCACTGCAGCACGCCGCGCTGGACGCCATCCAGGACTTGGCGAGCACCGAGGAGTTCTGCTTTTCGATGTGGCTGGAGCCGGGTGACCTGCAGCTACTGAACAATCACGTCGTCATCCATTCCCGCACTCATTACGAGGATTTCGAGGAACCGGAGCAGAAGCGGCATCTGCTGCGGCTGTGGCTGGCGGTGCCGGGCGGGCGGCCGCTGACGGAGGGGTTGCTCGCTGCCTACAAGTCTGTCGCGCCCAACACGGTGCGCGGCGGCTTCAAGGGGCGCGGGGTAACGCCGGAGATGCAGGCCTACCAGGCGCGGGTGGCTGCCTCGCTCGGCATGCGCGACACGCCGTATTGACCGAGGAAGGGACAGCCATGGCGATGACACGGCGCGGCGTCTTGGGTGCCACCTGGCTGCTGGCGGCGGCGCGCGCGGCGCTGGCGCAGGCCGCCTGGCCCAGCCGGCCGGTCAGCATCGTCGTGCCCTACGCCCCTGGCGGC
>NZ_CADCWA010000109.1:0-300 GCF_902806285.1 uncultured Sphingomonas sp.
CGGTGATTCGCTCGTCCCGGACGTGGATTCGGGAGGCTGGAATGGCGGTGGCGATCACCCGGACCGAGTTGTCGGCGGAGGAACTGCGGCGAGCGGCGGCTCGGACGCGGAATGCGAGGGCGGCGCGGCGGATGCTGGCGATCGCGCTGGTGCTGGAAGGCCGGCCGCGGGGCGAGGCGGCGGCCCAGTGCGGCATGGACCGTCAGACGCTGCGCGACTGGGCGCACCGCTACAACGCCGAAGGGGTCGCGGGCCTTTCCGACCGGCCGGGCCGCCCCGGCCCGAAGCCGTGCCTGTCGC
>NZ_CADCWA010000109.1:310-2996 GCF_902806285.1 uncultured Sphingomonas sp.
TGGAACGGTGGGTCGAAGCGGGACCGGAGCCGGCCGAGCACGGCGGCTTGGCGCGCTGGCGCCGCGTCGACCTGCGGGACCGCATCGAGCGGCGTTTCGGAGCGCGGCTGCACGAGCGCACGGTGGGCAAGCTGCTGCGGCGGCTGCGCTTCCGGCGCCTGTCCGTGCGTCCGCAGCACCCCGGCAGCGACCCGGCGGTGCAGGAGGCGTTCAAAAAAACTTCGCCGCCTTGCTGAAAGCGGCCCTGCCGCCCGGGGCGCAAGGCAAGCCGATCGAGGTCTGGTTCCAAGACGAAGCCCGTGTGGGCCAGCAGGGCACCATCACCCGCGTCTGGGCCAAGCGGGGCACGCGCCCGCGTGCCCCGCGCGACCGCCGTTACACCTGGGCTTGGCTGTTCGGCGCCGCCTGCCCGGCCCGCGGCGTCGGCGCCGCCCTGGTGCTGCCGGACGTCAACGCCGAGGCGACCGGTCTGCACCTGGCCGAGATCGGCCGCCGCATCGCCCCCGGCGCGCACGCCGTCGTCCTGTTCGACGGCGCTGGATGGCATCGGCAGGGCGGCCGCCTGGTCGTGCCCGGCAATCTCACCTTGCTCCCGCTGCCGCCCTACGCGCCCGAGCTGAACTCGATGGAGAACGTCTGGGAGTACCTCCGCGGCAACTGGCTCAGCCACAAGGTCTGGGACACCTACGACGCCATCCTCGATGCCTGCTGCGACGCCTGGAACAGCTTTGCCCAGCAGCCCGAGCGGCTGACCTCCATCACCAACCGATCCTGGGCAAACGCGGTCATCGATTAGGGCCGGGGCTGTTGAAAAAGCCGCTTGGCTCTGATTCGCTCGTGCGTGCAACGGCGCGGGCGGGATCGTGATGCTGGGCAGCAAGGCGCGAGGCCAGTCCGAGCTGCTGATGGCCGGCTCGCTGCGCGACCTGGTCCCCGATGACCATGTCCTCGCCCGCGTCGATCGCGTCCTCGACTTGAGATGGCTCCGCGCCGAGGTGCGGGGCTGCTACGCCGCGGACGGCGCCGGGCGGCCCGGCATCGACCCGGAGGCGGCGGTCCGCCTCATGCTCGCCGGCTTTCTGCTCGGTGTCGTCCACGACCGGCGGCTGATGCGCGAGGCCCAGGTCAACATCGCCATCCGCTGGTTCGCCGGCTACGGGCTGCACGAGGCCCTGCCGGACCACTCCAGCCTGACGCGCATCCGGCAGCGCTGGGGCGCGGAGCGGTTCCGGCGCGTCTTCACCCGCACGGTGCAGGCCTGCGTGGCGGCCGGGATCGCCAAGGGCGAGGTCGTCCACATCGACAGTTCCTTGGTGCGCGCCGACGTCAGCTGGGACGCCATCGCCCGGCGCCATGCGGACGCGGTCGAAGTCGCCGGTGCCGCCTGCGGGAGCGGTGGAGCGGCCGGGGGCGGGGATGTCGCCCCCAAGCCCGCTAGGCCGAAGCAGGCCAAGACTTCGGTGTGCATCAGCGATCCCGATGCCACGCTGACCACCAACAACAAGGCCCGCCGCAGCGAGCCGTCCTACAAGCACCACACCGCCGTGGATGCCGAGCGCGGCGTCGTCCTCGACGTGGCGGTCACGACGGGGGCGGTCCACGACACCAAGCCCACGGAAGAGCAACTGGACGCCGTTTCCGCCGCGACCGGCGCCGGCGTCCGCGTGGCGACGATGGACGCCAGCTACGCGATCACCCGCGTGTTCGCCGCCTTGGAAGAGCGCGGCATCGAGGCGGTGGTCCCGGCGAAGGCCGAGCGCCCGCCCAAGAAGGGCACCATCCCGGTGCGTCGCTTCAAGCTGGACTCCAGGAACCGCTTGGTCCGCTGTCCAGCGGGCAGGTTCCTCCGCCCGCACGGCAAGCCGGACAGCGACGGTTTCCAGCACTTCCGCGCCCGCATCCCGGACTGCCGGGCCTGCCGCCTCCGAGCCGTCTGCTTCAGCCCGGACATGAAGCGGCGGGCGATCCTGCTGCACAAGGACCATCCCGCCTTGCTCCGGGCGCGGCGGAAGCACGCGCGCTGGGGCGGCCGCGAGCGCGCGTTCTACCGCAGCCACCGCATCCGCGTCGAAGGCGTCCACGGCGAGGCCAAGACCTGGCACGGGCTGGCCCGCGCCGTCCGCCGTGGGCTCGGCAACATGCGCATCCAGGCTTACCTCACCGCCGCCGCCATCAACCTCAAACGGCTGGCAGCTGTCCTCTTGCACATGCTGCTCGCGGCCCTGGACGCGCCCGCGCGGCAAAGCGCCTTCGCCACCGGAGCCTCCGTCCGCGCCGCTCCTTTGGCGCGGGTGCGCTTTGCCGCCCTCATTCGGCGTTCTTCAACAGCCCCCGCCCTAGAGTTTGACCTGTGCCCAGGACCGGGCGGTGATGGACGCGATCTGCTCGGGGCTGCGCATCAGGGCGTTCCATGCATCGCAGCAGGCCGCGACGATGGCCTCGTAGCTGTCCCACACGCGGTGGCTGAGCCAGTTCTGGCGCAGGTATTCCCAGACGTTCTCGACCGGGTTCAACTCCGGCGCATAGCGCGGCAGCGGGAGCAGGCTGATGTTGTCCGGCACGCGCAGCCTGGGCGAGGAGTGCCAGCCCGCGCCGTCGAGCACGAGGACGGCGTGCGCGCCCGGGCTCACGCGCCGGCCGATCTCGGCCAGGTGCGCCTCCATGGCCGCGATGTTCGCTTCGGGCA
>NZ_CADCWA010000110.1 GCF_902806285.1 uncultured Sphingomonas sp.
CTCGACGAGATGGGCCGGCCGGCGGAGGCCGCGGACGCGTTCTGCCGGGCGGTGACGTTGGTGGAAGGGGGTGGGTCGGGGCCGGAGTTGTGGCAGCTTCACCTGCTGCGCGGGGCGATGCTGGAAGAAAGCAACCGCTGGCCGGAAGCCAAGGCATCGCTCGAAGCCGCCCGGCGGCTCGCGCCGCAGAACCCGATGGTGCTCAACTATCTCGGCTATGCCCAGTTAGAGCGCGGCGAGAATCTGGACGGGGCGGAGGCGCTGATCGCCCAGGCGCACAAGCTTGCGCCCGACGACGCCTCCATCACCGACTCGCTGGGCTGGGCCCAGTTCAAGCGCGGGCGCCTCGGGGACGCGATCGCCACCCTGCAGCGCGCCGCCGCGGCGGACCCGAGCGAGACGGAGATCCACGAGCACCTCGGCGATGCGCTCTACTCCGTCGGTCGCAAGTTCGAGGCCCGGCATGCCTGGCAGGCGGCGCTGCTGACCGCGGAAGATGACGTCAAGAAGCGGATCGAGGCCAAGCTCGGGGCAGGGCTCGACCCGACCAACGCCGCGCCCTGATGCGGGCCGAGGCCGGCCGCTGGAGCGAGCTTGCCCCGGCCAAGCTCAATCTCGCCCTGCATGTGCGCGGGCGCTTGCCGGACGGGCGGCATGCGCTGGAGACGTTGTTCGCGTTCTGCATCGATGGCGACCGGCTGTCGGGCGAGCCCGCCGACGAGATCAGCCTGGCGGTGACCGGACCCTTTGCCGATGCGCTCGGAAGCCGCGAAGACAATCTCGTGCTGCGGGCGGCACGGGCATTGAAGGAGCGGGCAGGCGCGAGCCAGGGTGCCGCGCTGACCCTCCACAAGGCGCTGCCGATCGCCTCGGGGATCGGGGGCGGCTCCGCGGATGCAGCCGCGGCCCTGCGGCTGCTGACTGGAATGTGGAAGCTCGACCCCGCGCATGCCAGCGCGGTCGCCCCCAAGCTCGGCTCCGACGTTCCCGCCTGCCTGCTCGGCATGACCTGCCACGGCTCGGGCGCGGGTGACGAGCTCGAGCTGGCGGATGAAGTCGGCGTTGCAGGCGCGCCCGCGCTGCTGGTGAATCCTCGGGTTCCGCTCTCGACTGGCGAGGTGTTTGCGCGCTGGGACGGCGTGGACCGAGGCCCGCTGGATGACGACTGGCGCGGCGGCCGCAACGACCTGGAGCTTCCCGCGCGCGGGCTGGTACCGCAGATCGGCGACGTGCTCGATTGGCTCGTAGCGCGAAACGGCATCACCCTGGCCCGCATGTCCGGTTCGGGCGCCACCTGCTTCGCCCTGTTCGAGGGCGAGCAGGCGCGGGACGAAGCGGCGGACGCCTGTCCCGCGGAGTGGTGGCATCTCGCGACGGCCTTGCGCTAGTCTGCACCGGTGACCGGCCGCCCGATCCTGACTGCCGCCGAGATGCGTGCCGCTGAAGAAGCGGTAATCGCCGCCGGCACCTCCACCGAGCAGCTGATGGAGCGGGCGGGCGCCTGCCTGGCGGAGGCGGCGCTGCGGTTCGCGGGACCGGTCGACACGCTGCTGCTGTGCGGGCCGGGCAACAATGGCGGCGACGGCTATGTCGCGGCCCGGCATCTGCGGGAGCGCGGCGTGGAGGTGCGGGTCGCGGCGCTCGCCGAGCCGGGCACGGCGGCCGCGCAATGGGCAAGAGGCGAGTGGCACGGCCCCGTCCAGCCGCTGGCGGGGGCGGCACCGGCGCCGATGTTGATCGACTGCCTGTTCGGAACCGGCCTCAGGCGAGGGCTCGACGACGACCTCGCGGCACAGCTGCAGCGGCTGGCAGGCGGCGCGCGCGTCCGCATCGCCTGCGACCTGCCCAGCGGAGTGGACAGCGACACGGGGCACCTCCTCTCCGAGGTCGCCCGCTTCGACATGACGGTGACTTTCGGCGCATTGAAGCCGGCGCATCGCCTGATGCCGGCCATGAGCCGGGTGGGAAAAGTCGTCTTAGGCGACATCGGGGTTGCGGCCAGCCCGCGCTGGCACGAAATCGGCCGTCCCGGACTGCCGCCGCTGGACCCTGCCGGACACAAGTACAGCCGCGGCTTGGTTCATGCGCTGGCGGGCAAGATGCCGGGAGCGATCGCGCTGGCCGCCACCGCCGCGGCCCGAGGCGGCGCCGGCTACGTGCGGGTCAGCACCTCGCGCGTCATCGACGGGTTGCCGGCATCTGTGGTGCAGACCGATACCGCCGTGGTAAACGACTCGCGTATCGGCTGCCTGCTGGTCGGGCCGGGGATGGGCGATTTGCCGCCCCTGCTCACGCTCGCGCTGACATCGCACGCGCCCAAGGTGATCGACGCCGACGCAGTCGGGCAGCTAGGTGAGCCGGAGCGGCTGCGGGGGCATGACGCCATCCTGACCCCGCATGAGGGCGAGTTCGTCCGCCTGTTCGGCGAGCTGCCCGGGAGCAAGGCGGTGCGGGCGCTCGCCGCGGCGGAGCGGTCGGGCGCGGTGATCGTCTACAAGGGGCCGGACACGCTGGTCGCGAGTCCAGACGGACGCCTCGGCTTCGCTCCGCCAGCACCGGCCTGGCTGGCCAGCGCCGGCACGGGCGATGTCCTCGCCGGGGTGATCGCAGCGCTGCGGGCGCGCGGGATGCCGAGCTTCGAAGCGGCATGCGCCGGCGTCTGGCTGCACGGGCGCGCCGCGGAGATCGCGGGTCCGTACCTGATCGCCGACGACCTCGCCGCGGCGGTCCCCCAAGCGCTCGCACTCTGCCGGTGAGCGAACCGATCGTCCGCATCGCCGCCCGCGGGGATGGCGCAACCGCTTCCGGCCGCCATGCCGCGCTGGCCGCGCCCGGCGATCTGCTGCACGACGACGGAACGGTCGAGCCCGGGCCGATGCACCAGCTGCCGCCCTGCCGTCACTTTCCCGAATGCGGTGGGTGCCAGCTGCAGCACGTCACTGATCCCGCCTACCGCCGGTACCTGGTCGATCGGGTGACGCTTGCCCTGGCGCAGCATCAACTGGAGACGGACCTCCGCGAGCCACACCTCTCCCCGCCGGGCAGCCGCCGCCGTGCCACCTTGCGCGCGCAGCGGGCGGGCGGGGGCGTCCTTCTGGGGTTCAACGAGGAGCGCTCGCACCGCATCGTCGACATGCGCGAATGCCATATCGTGCGGCCCGAGCTGTTCGCGCTGGTCGGGCCGCTCCGCCAGCTGCTCACGGGCATGCTCGGGCGCAAAGGTGCAGCGGAGGTGCGGCTCACCCTGTGCGATCAGGGTGTGGATATAGGTCTGTCGGGAACGAACGCGGAAGGCTTGGCGGCCGCGGAGGCGCTGACCGCCTTTGCCGAGCGTAACCGGCTCGCCCGCCTCAGCCTCGACGAAGGCTACGGCGCCGAGGTGCGCTATGAGCCGGTGCCGGCCACCGTGACCCTGTCGGGCGTACCGGTGCCGCTCCCGGTGGGCGCGTTCCTGCAGGCGACCGAAGACGGCGAAGCCGCGCTGGTCGCGGCAGTGCGTGAAGCTGTCGCCGGGGGGCGTCGCACGGTCGACCTGTTCGCCGGCGTCGGCACCTTCGCGTTGGCGCTGGACGGCCAGGTCCATGCCGCCGAGGCCGGACGCGACGCCATCCTGGCACTCAAGGCGGCGCGGTCGGGCATCGGCGCCGAGCACCGCGACCTCTACCGGCGGCCGCTGACTGCCGACGAGCTCGGCAGCTTCGAGGCGGCTGTGCTCGATCCGCCCAGGGCCGGCGCGGCGGAGCAGGTGCGCGAACTCGCCCGCTCGTCGCTCGGCAAGGTCGCCTATGTGAGCTGCAATCCCGCCACCTTCGCGCGCGACGCCCGGGTGTTGGTTGACGGCGGCTATCGGCTCAGCTGGGTACAGCCGGTAGGCCAGTTCCGCTGGTCCACCCACGTCGAGCTGGCGGCCGCCTTCGCGCGCTAGTGCCAGAGGCGCAGGGCCGCATGGACGGTCAGGCTGATCAGGCAGAGCGACGAAAGAAAGAACAGCGGAAAGCGGACGCGGACGTCGTTGAAGGTGGCTTGCACCAGGCTGTGCAGCACGCGGAATGCGACATAGCCCCACGCCAGCCAGACGTTGATGGGCGCGTCGAAATCCATCAGGATCAGCGCGAACACGATCGCGTAGAAGATGGTCGGCTGCTCCATCAGGTGCATGTAATTGTGGGCGGGCCAGTTCGCCCCGTCGGGCAGCACGCCCTCGAGCTGTTGCCCGCGGCCGCCACGCTTCGCCGTCAGGTTGATCCCGGCGCGCCTGGCCGCAAGACCGCGCACGATCGCCATCCAGAACAGCATGACCAGCGTCCATGCGACCAGCGCGACGACCGGCCCGAGCAATGGACTGTGCGGCATGCAAACCCTCCCGCGTGTTGGGAAGGGTTGTACCCCGGCGCAAGCCGGGGTCCAGTGTCTTCCGATTGGTGAAGGGAACTAGGCTCCTGCCTGCGCAGGAGCACGGCGCTACTCGAACAGCTTGGCGAAGCGCCGCGGCTCGCGGCCCCGCCAATGGCCGCGGTGGTAGGCGTCGGACGCCAGCAGCGGCAGCACGGAAGTCGCCTCCGCGAACACCATCTGCTCGAGCGCGGTCGACACCTTGCCCCAGCTCGCCGCCTCCTGCAGCGTGGAGGAGGAGCAGGCGCCGTCGCGCACGTCCGCCACCGTGATCTGCACCGCGTACTTGTGCACCTCGACGTCCTCGTGGCCGAGGATCTCCGCGCAGACCACCGTGTCCTGCGTGAAGTTCTTCGGAACGCCGCCGCCAATCATCAGCAGGCCAGTGGTGCCGGCCTTGATCTTGATGTCGGTCAGTTCACGGAAGTCGGCGATCGAGTCCATCGTCAGGTAGCGCCGGCCCGCCTTCATGGCGTCGACCTGGTGCTTTACCAGCCCGAAGCCGGCCGAGGAGTCGGTGAACGCCGGGCAGAAGATCGGCACGTCATGCTCGTAGGCCAGCTTGACCAGGCTGTTGTCCTTTTTGCCGTTCTCCTGAAGCCAGCGGCCCATCTCACGGATGAACTCACGGCTGCTGTACGGGCGCGGCTCCAGCCCGTCGGCGATCTTGCCGATGGTGAAGTCGGTGTCCTGCAGCTGCTCTTCGTCGATGTAGGTGTCGTAAATGCGATCGATGTAGAGCGAGCGCAGCGTGTCGTCGTCAGGGATTTCAAGCGCTTGGTAATGCTTGTGGCCAAGCGCTTCGAAGAAATCCATGTCGACGACGGTGGCGCCGGTGGCGACGATCGCGTCAACCATGTTGTTGCGCACCAACTCGGCATACAGATCCATGCAGCCGCCGGCCGAGGTCGAACCGGCGATCACCAGAATGACCGAGCAGTCCGGGTCGGACAGCATCTGGTTGTAGATGTCGGTCGCCCGGGCAAGATCGCGGCTGGTGAAGCTCATCTTGCCCATCGCCTCGACGATCGGGCGAGCATCGAACTTGGTGATGTCGATGTGTTCAACGGTGCTCGACAACAGTTCCGCCTTGCGGGTGTCGTTGATCTTGGTCTCGGTGTTCATGTCCAACTCCAATGCATCCCCTCCCGGTCAGGCCAGGAGGCGACTATCAAAGGCGTGTCATTGTCGTTCGGAGGGGACAGCCTCACCCTCCATGCCGCTCCACCACCTAGGCGAGAGCGCTGTTCGGTTACAGCTTCACGACGTTGCTGCGCCGCTCCGGCCGCGCCTCGCCATACATGCTGGCCATCGGCTCGTCCGCGACCATGACCCGCCATTCCGAGCCGAAACCGTTGAAGCCGGTGCGCATCGCGCAGCCGTAAGCACCGAGCACGCCGATCTCGAGGTAATCGCCGGCAGCCACGTCGCCCGGCAGCTCGAAAGGGCCGGCCATGTGGTCGAGGTCGTCGCAGGTCGGGCCGTAGAAGCTGAACGGCATGCGCCGCACGTCCGACGGCTCGTCCCGCACCAGCTCGACCGGGAACCGCCAGCCGATATGCGCGGCATCGAACAACGCGCCGTACGCGCCGTCGTTGATGTACAGCTCGTCCCCGCGGCGCTTTTCCACCCGCACCAGCACGGAGGCATATTCCGCGCACAGCGCCCGGCCGGGCTCGCACCACAGTTCGGCCGAGTAGCTGATCGGCAGCTTCTCGAAGGCGTCATGGATCACCGCGAAATAAGCCTCTAGCGACGGCGGCTCCATACCCGGGTAGGTGGACGGGAAGCCCCCGCCGACATCGACGATGTCCACAGTCACCGCCGCCTCGACGATCGCAGCGCGCACCCGGCCCATGGCCTGGGCGTAAGCGGCCGGAGTCATCGCCTGGCTGCCGACATGAAAGCAGATGCCCAGCGCATCCGCGGCCTGACGGGCGGCGAACAGCAGCGGCTTCACCTCCTCGGGCGCGGCGCCGAACTTGGCGGCGAGGCTCAGCTTGGCATGCTCGGAGCTTACCCGCAGGCGGACCAGCAGGTTGAGATCGCTGGCCGGAACGCCCTCGCTGGCGGTCGCCTCGACGATCTTGTCCAGTTCCTCGAGCGTATCGAGGCTGAAGGTGCGTACGCCATGCTCGAAGTAAGCTTCGGCGATCGCCTCCTCGGCCTTGACCGGGTGCATGAAGCACAAGGTCGCCTCCGGCAGCGTCGTCTTGACCAGCCGCACCTCACCGATCGACGCCACGTCGTAATGGGTGACCCCGGCGTCCCATAGCACGCGCAGCAGGTCGGGCGAGGGATTGGCCTTCACCGCATAAAGCGATCGGCCCGGAAACCGCTCAACGAAGTGGCGGGCGGCGCGATGCGCAGCGTGCGGACGGAGAAGCGTAACCGGCTGCACCGGCTTCAGCTTCGCAATCTCGGCAGCACCGGAAACGGCGGTGCCGGACGGGGCGGTCGCTAGCCCCAGCGCGCGATGATGGTTGTGCAACTCAAGGGACCTCCAACGGGGTAGTTTCGACAAGAGCTGCCTTGCGGTTGGAAGTCCCATGGGGCAGCGGAGGCGCATATATGGAGGGGGGTCCCCGGGTGCAACAATTATCGGCATGGCTCTCCGAGCTCCCGCACTGCTCGTCGTATTTCTGCAACAATCGAGCCAAGTCTCTCATGCGGAAAGCTTTTCCGCATGGCTGAAGTCGGTCGCGAGGATGTGCTGGCGGCTGGCGTGCGCATCGAAGGCCTCGTCCGCCGCACCCCGCTGCTGCCCGCAACCGTTGGTGGAGTGGAGGTTCGGCTGAAGGCGGAGTGCCTGCAAACGGGCGGAGCCTTCAAGCTGCGCGGGGCGACCAACCGACTGCTCCAGCTCTCACCCGCGGAGCGGGCGCGGGGCGTTGTGGCCTTCTCCTCGGGCAACCACGCGCAGGGCGTGGCGATCGCGGCCACGCGGCTCGGCATCCCAGCCGCCATTGTCATGCCCGCCGATGCGCCCGCGCTGAAGGTCGAGGGCACCCGGGTTCAGGGCGCGGAGATCGTCTTCTACGACCGGGCCACGGAAGACAGGGTCGAGATCGCGACCCGGCTCGCCGCCGAGCGCGGGGCGACGCTGGTGCCGAGCTTCGACGATCCGCACATCGTGGCAGGGCAGGGCACCGCCGGGCTGGAGATCCAGAGCGAGCTGGGCTCCTCGCCGCGCCGCGTCCTGGTGCCGACGGGCGGCGGCGGGCTGGCGGCAGGGATCGCGCTGGCCTGCCCGGATGCCGAGATCGTCTGCGTGGAGCCCGAAGGCTGGGACGACATGGGCCGCTCGCTTGGCTCAGGCCGCATCGTTCCGGTGGCCTCCGACGCTCCGCCGACACTGTGCGATGCGCTGCAGACCATCCGCGTGTCGCCCATCACCTTCGGCATTCTGCACGGGCGCGGCGCGACGGCGGTGTCGGTGAGCGAAGCGGAGGTGACGGACGCGATCCGCTTCGCCTCCCGCGAGCTGGAGCTGGTCGTCGAGCCCGGCGGCGCGGTCGCGCTGGCGGCGCTGCTGAGCGGGAAGGTCGCGCCCGAACGCGGCACGGTTGCGGTTCTGTCCGGGGGAAACATCGACCCGGCGCTGCACGCCGCGATCGTCGACTAGGCCGCGGCGGTGCGGTAGCGGCCGGGCTGCAGGCTGACCGGGGAGCTGCGCTCCACCGCCTGGGTCAATTCCTCGAGCTCCGCGGCCAGGATCTGCAGCTCGGCGGCGAGCGCCTTGGGGTCGACGTCCGTCAGGCTGGCCGACGCATCCAGCAGCGTTTCCAGCATCATGGCGATGCACGGCAGGATCGTTTCCTCGATCCGGTCGAAAGCTTCCGCGAGCTTTCGCTGCTGTTCGCAAGCGTTCATCCGGCCGCTAATGCGGCGCCAACGGTTAAGTTTGTCTGAAAGGCGACAAATGGAAGCAGTGGCGGCCACGACCATGTCGATCGCGATGATCGCCGCTTTCGTGCTGGTGGCCGTAGGCGTCCGCCTCGTGCTCCGCCCCGAGCACCGCAAGCAGGGCGGACTCATGGTCGTCGCCGGCTTGGTGATCCTGGCGAACGTGCTCGTCTGGACGCTGGAGTTTTAGCGCTTGCCGGCCGGTACCGGCTGCGCAAGCCGCATGTCGAGGTAGCCGTCCACGCTCTTCATCAGCAGGTCGAGCTCGTTTGCGAAGAAATGGTTGGCGCCGGGCACGACGTCATGGTGGATGGTGATGTGCCGCTGGGTCCGGAGCTTGTCGACCAGCTTCTGGACGGCGTTGGGGGCGACCACCTCGTCCGCCTCTCCCTGAATGATGATGCCCGACGATGGGCAGGGAGCGAGGAAGCTGAAATCGTACATGTTGGCGGGCGGCGCGATGGAGATGAAGCCCTTGATCTCCGGCCGCCGCATCAGCAGCTGCATGCCGATCCAGGCGCCGAAGCTGACGCCCGCGACCCAGGTCTGCTCGGCCTCCGGGTGGATCTGCTGCACCCAGTCGAGCGCGCTGGCGGCGTCCGAGAGTTCGCCGACGCCGTTGTCGAACAGGCCCTGGCTCTTGCCGACGCCGCGGAAATTGAAGCGCAGGGTCGCGAAGCCGCGCCTCACGAACGTTTGGTAAAGCAGCTGCACGATCTTGTTGTTCATCGTGCCGCCGGCCTGCGGGTGCGAATGGAGGATCAGCGCAACCGGCGCCCGCGGACGGAGGCCCGGATGGAAACGGCCTTCGAGACGGCCTTCGGGACCGGGAAAGATGACTTCGGGCATGAGCCTCTCGGCGACAGGTGTGGGCGGCGGGGCGGAGCGCCTATATAGGCCGGAGCGGACAACAGGCAATCGGCGGTACTCGGGCGAGTCCAGCAATGAAGCAACGCATCTACCTGGACCACGCGGCGACCACGCCGGTGCTGCCCGAAGCCCGGGCGGCGGTGGCCGAGGCCGTTGAGCGCTGGGCCAACCCCAGTTCGCCGCACGCGGAAGGGCGCGCCGCGCGCGCGTTGCTCGAGGACATGCGCGAGCGGGTCAGGCAGGCGCTTGGGTGGCCCCGGGACGTGGTCTTCACCTCCGGCGCAAGCGAGGCGGTGCAGATCGCGGCTGACCGGGCGCGAACGCCGCGGCGGGCCGTCGGCGCGACCGAGCACGCGATCGTGCCCCACGCCATGGGCGGGGACGCCAGCAAGCTGCCGGTGGACGAAGGCGGCATCATCCGCCTCGATGTGCTGGACGCCATGCTGGCGGCGGGACCGGCGTTGATCGCGATCCAGCACGTCAACAATGAAACGGGTGTGATCCAGCCACTGGACGAGATCGCGAGGCGGGTGCGGACCGCGGGCTCCCTGCTGCTCGCCGACTGTGCCCAGAGCGCGGGCAAGCTGCCGCTGCCGGCCGCGGACTTCATCGCGGTGGCGGCGCACAAGCTGGGCGGCCCGCCCGGCGTCGGCGCGCTGCTGGTGCGCGATCTTGCCACCTTGGAGCCGAGCGGAGGGCAGGAGAAGGGTTATCGCCGCGGTACGCAGGACGTGCCCGCAATCGCCGGTTTCGCAGCTGCGGTGACCTGCGGCGCCTTCGCCCGCGCCATGCCGCACCTGGCCGAGCTGCGCAGGCGGCTGGAAGACGGCGTGCGGGCAGCGGGCGGAGTGGTGATCGCCGAGGCAAGCCCGCGGGTCGCGAACATCGGCTCAATCGCCATGCCGGGTGCGAACCGCGCGAGCCTGCTGGTGCAATTCGACTTGGCTGGCTTCGCGGTGAGCGCGGGAAGCGCCTGCTCCAGCGGCAAGATGCAGGAAAGTCATGTCCTGTCGGCGATGGGCCTCGCCGCGGAAGTCGCCTCCGGCGCGCTCCGGATCAGCTTCGGTCCCCAAACCAGCGAGGCCGAGGTGGATGCCTTTCTGGCCGAGTGGAGCCGCATCGCCGCGCGACGGCCGCGCCGCGCCGCATGACCTACCTCGACTATCAGGCGACCACGCCGCTCGCGCCGGAGGTCAAGGCGGCGATGCTGCCGTGGCTGGACAGATTCGCCAATCCGCACAGCCCCAACCGTGAAGGGCGGGCGGCAGCGGCGGCGATCGAGTTCGCCCGCAGCCAGGTGGCGTCATGCCTGCCTCCCGGCGGCGAAGTGCTGTTCACCTCCGGCGCGACCGAGGCGATCAATCTGGCGCTGAAGGGCGTCCATGCACCCGGCCGGACCAAGCTGGTGACGGTCGCAACCGAGCACGCAGCGGTGCTCGATTGCTGCGACTGGCTGGGCGAGCGGGGGCTGGAGGTCATCCGCTTGCCGGTCCGCGGGGACGGGCTGGTCCGCCTGGAGGAGGTCGAGGCCGCGGTCGACGAGCGCACGCTGCTGGTCGCGGCCATGCTGGTCAACAACGAGATCGGCGTCGTCCAGCCGGTCGCCGAGGTCGCCGCGATCGCGCACCGCAGCGGCGCCCTCATGCTGTGCGACGCGGTGCAGGGCTTCGGGCGCATGGTCATGCCGGACGGGCCGGACCTCATCGCGGCCTGCGCGCACAAGGTCCATGGCCCCAAGATGATCGGAGCGCTGTGGCGGCGCAATGGTCTGACGCCCGAGCCGCTGATCCATGGCGGCGGGCAGGAGCGGGGGCTGCGCTCCGGGACCCTGTCGCCCATGCTGTGCGCCGGCTTCGGCGCGGCCGCGGCGCTGGCGGCGGAGCGGCGGGAGGCGGACTCGCAGCATATGGCGCACTTGTGGGACGTGGCATTGGAGGCGCTCGGGCCCGGATGGGAAATCAACGGCAGCGTCGGACAACGCTACCGGGGCAACCTCAACATCCGCTGCGATGGGCTGGACGGCGCGCGGCTGCTGGCCGACCTGCGCGACATCGCTTTCAGCCTCGGGTCGGCCTGCGCGAGCGGATCGGGACGGCAGAGCCATGTGCTGCGTGCGCTGGGCTTGAGCGATGCGCAGGCGCGCTCGTCCATTCGGCTCGGCTTCGGGCGCTACACGAGCGAGCAGGAGCTGGCGGACGCGTGCGCACGCATCGCTGCGACGGCGGAGATGCAGGGGCGCTTCGCCGCTTGATCCGGCTCCGCTTCCTCAAGGCCGACGGCACGCTCGACCGCGAAGTGGATGCGCCCGCCGGCTCCATCCTCCTTCACGTCGCCCAGAATGCCGATCAGCCGCTGGAAGGCACCTGCGGCGGGCAGATGAGCTGCTCCACCTGCCATGTGATAGTCGCCTCGGACGACTTCGCCCGTCTGCCGCGACCGAGCGACGAGGAAGACTATCTGCTCGACTTCGCGGCTGACGTCACTCCGACGAGCCGGCTGGCTTGCCAGATCGTACTGACGGAGGAGGTGGGTGCGCTGACCGTGCGGATGCCGGAGTAAGACCGGCTGCTAGCGGCGCTCACCCTGAGCTTGTCGAAGGGTGGAAGAGCCCGGCGCGAAGTGAATTCGCGCCGTCGGTCCTGTCGGCTGCGCCGCAGGCCGTCCGGCATTGACCTGTCGGTCTCTTCGACCCGGCATCTCTTCGCGCTGCTGCGCTGCGCTCGTGCCTCATGCGGTGGGAGCCGGAACGACCCGGGACGGAATCGTTGTGGCTGCTTCCTTCCGGACCTGACCAGGTTGGCGACAGCCCCGTCCGCCCGACTCCCGCGGCGCATATGACGGAGGGCTCCCGGCAGCGCAAGGTTGCGACCCGACATGACACATCCAGGCCGGCGCCTTACAACGCCGCGCGATGACCGACGACGAATCGCCGGGCCTCGGCCTCGACCTCCCCGCGCAGCCGCTGGAGCAGAGCGCGGCCGCCTCGCCCTACCGCGTGCTTGCGCGCAAGTACCGGCCGCAGAGCTTCGCCGAGCTGATCGGCCAGGATGCGATGGTGCGGACGCTGGGCAACGCCATCGCGTCCGGGCGGATCGCCCATGCCTTTCTGCTGACGGGCGTGCGCGGCGTGGGCAAGACGTCCACCGCGCGCCTGGTCGCCAAGGCGCTCAACTGCATCGGGCCGGACGGGCAGGGCGGGCCGACCATCGATCCGTGTGGGCTGTGCGAGCCCTGCCGGGCCATCGCCGAAGGCCGGCACATCGACGTCATCGAGATGGACGCCGCCAGCCACACGGGCGTCGACGACGTTCGCGAGATCATCGACGCGGTGCGCTACGCCGCGAACAGCGCGCGGTTCAAGATCTACATCATCGACGAAGTGCACATGCTGTCCAAGAACGCCTTCAACGCCTTGTTGAAGACGCTCGAGGAGCCCCCGGCGCAGGTGAAATTCCTGTTTGCGACCACCGAGGTGCAGAAGGTGCCGGTCACCGTGCTGTCGCGGTGCCAGCGGTTCGACCTCAAGCGCATTCCGGCCGAGCAGTTGGCGGAGCACTTTGGGCGGGTGGCCCAGGCGGAGGCAGTCGAGGTGGAGCCAGAGGCGCTGGCCGTGATCGCCCGCGCCGCCGAGGGCTCCGCGCGTGACGGGCTGTCGATCCTCGACCAGGCGATCGCCCACGGCCACGGCAAGGTCGACGCAGCGCAGGTCCGCGACATGCTCGGGCTGGCCGACCGCGGCCGCATCCGCAGCCTCCTGACTGGCATCCTGTCGGGCAACGCCGCGGCGACCTTGGCGCAGCTCGACGAAGCGCATGCGCTCGGCATCGACCCGATGGCGCTTCTCCGCGGCCTGATGGAGAATGTGCACGCGATCACCCGGGCCAAGGCCGGCGGCAGCGGCGACGTTCTGGCGTCAGCCGAGGAGCGTGAGTCCGCCGACGAGCTTGCCGGGCAGCTCGGCTGGGGCAGCCTGCACCGGCTCTGGCAGATGCTCCTGAAGGGCCTCACCGACGTGCAGGTCGCCCCTGATCCGCAGGAAGCGGCGGCCATGGCGCTGCTAAGGACCATCCATGCCGCCGAGCTGCCGGACCCCGCGACGATCCTTGCCCGCCTCCAGAACGGGGAGGCGGTTGCGACGGCCGCGCCGCTTGCGCGCGCTCCAACAACGGCTCCGGCGGCGGTCGCCCAGGCCGCTGCCGAGCCCGCGAGCTTCGTTCAGCTGGTCGAGCTGCTCGAGAAGGTCGGCAAGCAGTTGCTGGGCTTGCAGCTGCGCGACCAGGTCCGCCTGGTCCGTTTCGCGCCGGGCGCGCTGGTCCTCCGTCCGCTGCAGCCGCTGGGTGCCGATTTCCCGCGCCTGCTGGCGGACGCGCTTCGGCAGGTCACGGGCCGCGCCTGGCGAGTCGAGCTGTCGGACGAGGAGGGGCAGCCGTCGCTTCGGCAGCAGGAACAGATGGCCGAAGACCGTGCCCGGGCCGCCGTGCTCGCGGACCCAAATGTCGCTGCCGTGCTTTCAGCTTTTCCAGACGCCCAACTCGAATCCGTATCCGCCAAGGAAGCCTGACATGCCCGAGATGCCCGACCTCAACGCCATCCTCGAGATGGCCCAGAACGCCCAGGCCGAACTGCAGAAGGCGCAGGACAACCTCGACAAGATCGAGGTGGAAGGCCAGTCCGGCGGCGGCCTCGTCAAGGTCCGCGCTTCGGCCAAGGGGCGGATCATCTCGGTCAGCCTCGACGACAGCCTGCTGCAGCCGTCCGAGAAGACCATGGCCGAGGACCTGATCGTCGCCGCGCTCAACGACACCCGCGCCAAGGCCGACCAGGCGGCGAACGCAGAGATGGAGAAGATGCAGTCCAGCCTGCCGATGCCGCCAGGGTTCCAGATGCCGTTCTAACCTTCGCACCCCGGCGGACGCCGGGGTCCAGTGTTCTTGTTCAAGGCACTAGGCTCCTGCCTCCGCAGGAGCACGGTTGCGCTTCTTGGCCTTCCCCGCCACTCTCCCTCCAAGAGGAGGAGTGACGCCATGAAGCTCGGAGCGATGCAGGACTGGCCGCTCAGAGTCACCCGCCTGGTCGACCATGCCGAGCGCGAGCATGGCGGGCGGGAGATCGTCTCAGCCTGGGGTGATGGCTCCGTCACTCGGACCAACTGGCGCGAGGTGGCGGCGCAGGCGCGGCGGATGGCGCGGGCGTTGGAGCGGCTCGGCATCCGGCGCGGCGACCGGGTGGGAACGCTGGCAATGAACCACGCCCACCACCTGACGTCATGGTACGGCACGGTCGGCATGGGCGGGGTGCTCCACACCATCAACCCGCGGCTGTTCGCGGACCAGCTCGCCTTTATCGCCAACCATGCCGAGGACCGCGTGCTGCTCTACGACGCCGCCTTCAAGCCGCTGGTCGAAACGCTGAAGCCGCAGTGGAGCACCATCGAACAATATATCTGCTTCGACGACGGCGAGTTTGCGCAGTGGCTGAGCGCGGAGGACGACGACTACCGCTGGGTCGACGGCGACGAGCGCGAGGCGATCGGCCTGTGCTACACCAGCGGCACCACCGGCAATCCGAAGGGCGTGCTCTACGAGCATCGTTCGACCATGCTCCACGCGCTGATGGAAGTGACGCCCGACGTGTTCGGCCTGTCCGCGCGCTCCGTGGTGCTGCCGATCGTGCCGATGTTCCACGCCAACGCCTGGGGCGTGCCGTGGGCGGCGCCGCTGGTCGGGTGTAAGCTGGTGCTGTCCGCCGACTACCGCCCGCAGCAGATGTGCGACCTGTTCCGCGGTGAAGCGGTCACCCACTCGGCGGGCGTTCCGACGGTCTGGCTCGGCATGATCGAGCATATCGAGCGAACGGGCGAAGATCTCGGCTTGCTGCAGAGCGTCACCATTGGCGGGTCGGCGGCTCCACGCGCGATGATCGAGTGGTTTCGCAAGCGCGGCGTCAACGTCGGCCACGCCTGGGGCATGACGGAGACATCGCCCATCGGCACCTGCGGAGCGCCGCCGGCGAACTGGGACGAGATGACGGACGAGGAGCAGCTCGACTATGTCGCACGGCAGGGGCGGGTGCCGTTCGGGGTGGAGCTGCGCATCGTCGACGACGAAGGCCGCGAGCTGCCGCGCGACGGCGTGGCCTCCGGCCAGCTTCAGGCGCGCGGGCCATGGATCGTGCAGCGCTACTTCAAGGACGAGCATGATGCGGCCGATGCGGACGGCTGGTTCGACACCGGCGACGTGGCCGCGCTGCATCCTGACGGCACCATGCAGATCACCGACCGGGCCAAGGACGTGATCAAGTCGGGCGGCGAGTGGATCAGCTCCATCGAGCTGGAGAATTGCGCGGTCGGCTGTCCGGGCGTGGCCGAAGCCGCGGCGATCGGCATCCCGCATCCTAAGTGGGACGAGCGGCCGCTGCTGCTGGTGGTGCGCGCCGGCGGCAGTGGGGTCGGCGAGCCGGACATCCGCGCCCACCTGTCGCGGCATATCGCCAAGTGGTGGCAGCCGGACGCGATCGAGTTCGTCGAAGAGCTGCCGCATACCGCTACGGGCAAGCTCAGCAAGAAAACGCTGCGCGAGCAGTTCCGCGACTATCGGTTCAAGGATGCCGAGGCGATGGTCGGGCGCGACTAGCCGACATCTGGATTCCGGTGGCGCCATCCCCTAAGTGGCGCGGCAACTCTCCACACCGCCAGACACAAGGACCCGCGACCCGATGGCCGCTCAATATTCCTTCGTCATGAAGGACCTGACCAAGACGTTCCCCGGCGCGCCCAAGCCGGTGCTCAACCACATCAACTTGCAATTCTACCCGGACGCCAAGATCGGCATCGTCGGTCCCAACGGCACCGGCAAGTCGACGCTGATGAAGATCATGGCCGGCCGCGACAAGGAGTTCCAGGGCGAGGCCTGGCCCGGCACCAACATCACCGTCGGCTATCTGGAGCAGGAGCCCGAACTCGATCCCACCAAGTCGGTGATGGAGAATGTTCGCGAGGGCGTGAAGCCGGTCGCCGACATGATGGCCCGCTTCAATGAGATCTCCATGCTGATGGGTGACCCGCCGGCTGACGCCAATTTCGATGCCTTGCTGGCGGAGATGGGCGAGCTTCAGGAGAAGATCGACGCGGTCGACGGCTGGACGCTCGACAACCAGCTGGAGATCGCGATGGACGCGCTTCGCTGCCCGCCAGGCGACAGCCCCGTCACCAGCCTCTCGGGCGGTGAGAAGCGCCGGGTAGCGTTGACCCGGCTGCTGTTGGAGAAGCCGAGCATTCTCCTGCTCGACGAGCCCACCAACCATCTCGACG
>NZ_CADCWA010000111.1 GCF_902806285.1 uncultured Sphingomonas sp.
CCCGCCTTCCTGCCGATGCCCGATCGGCGCGCAGAAGTGGACGCCGTCGGCCCCGGCCACCGTCAGCAGGGTGATCTCCGTGTCGAAGCGGATGAACTCCTCAACGATCACCCGGGCCCGCTGCCCACGCATGTTGGCCACCGCATGGTCCCAGGCCGCGCCGACCTCCGCGAGCGTGTGGGCGGTGCTCTGGCCCTTGCCGGAGGAGGACATGACCGGCTTGACGACGCAGGGCAGGCCGACCGCCTCCGCGCCCGCCAGCGCTTCCTCGCGGCTTGTCGCGAAGCGATAGCGGCTGGTCTCCAGCCCAAGCTCCGCCGCAGCGAAATCGCGGATGCCGTCGCGGTTCATGGTCAGCTGCGCGGCCCTGGCCGACGGCGCCACCCGCCAGCCTTCGCGCTCCAGCTGCGCCAGCGTGTCCGTGTCGATCGCCTCGATCTCGGGCACGATCACGTCCGGCCGGTGCTTCTCCACCGCGGCTCGCAGCGCTGCGCCGTCGAGCATGGAGAACACCTCCGCCGCGTCCGCCACCTGCATGGCCGGTGCGCGGGCGTAGCGGTCGCAGGCGACGACTTCGCAGCCCAGCCGCTTGGCCGCTATCGCGAACTCCCGCCCAAGCTCGCCCGAACCCAGCAGCATCAGCTTTGCGATGAACATGGTTGGGCGTTAGCAAGGGCGCGCACCCTCGTCATCCAGGAGCATCCATGCGCCGACTGCTCGTCCTGTCCGCTCTTCTCACCACTGCCGCGGTCCAGGCGCCCAAGCCGCTGACGCCGAGCGAGATCGTCGCCCAGGCTCCCGCGGTCGACTGGCGGACGATCCCGGCCGAGGACCTGCTGCTGATCGACTACCAGGGCGGCGGGCGGACGATCGTGCAACTGGCGCCGCAGTTCGCGCCGGTGCACGTCGCCAACATCCGCGCGCTGGCCGGCGCCGGCTACTGGCGCGGCGCGTCCGTCTACCGGGTGCAGGACAATTATGTCGCGCAATGGGGGACCAACGACGAGAAGGCCGCGCTTCCGACCGGCGTGGTGAAGCGCCCGCCCGCCGAGTACACCCGTTCGGTGCGCGGCCTCACTATCCGCCGCTTTCCCCATGCCGATCCTTATGCGCTGAGGGTAGGGCATGCGGGCGGCTGGCCGGTGGCGGTCTATGCCGGCGATCAGGCCAGTCTGACCCACTGCTACGGCACGGTCGGCGTCGGCCGTGACCTCGCGCCCGATACCGGCATGGGCGGCGAGCTCTACGCGGTGATCGGCCATGCGCCGCGGCACCTGGACCGCAACATCGCGATCGTCGGCCGGGTCGTGGAAGGCATTGAGCAGCTGAGCGCCTTGCCGCGCGGGACGGAGGCGCTGGGCTTCTACAAGGAGGGGACGGTTGCCAAGCGGATCACCGCGGTTCGCCTCGCCTCCGCCCTATCGGCGGCCGAACGGCCGAGCTTCCAATACATGGCCGAGACCAGCCCGAGCTTCGCCGCCTACCTGCGTGCCCGGGCCAACCGCCGCGACGACTTCTACCAGGTGCCCGCGGGCGGGGTGGACATATGCAATGCGCCGGTGCCCGTCCGACGGGCCCCGGCGCGCTAGACCTCGCTCATCTAGTCTCCCCCTCCGGCCTGGTACGCTGGCCGCACAGGGACTTCGCTGTACGCACCCCTTCAGAAGGGCGCCGGGGGGAGAGTGGGGTTAGGCCGCCCAGGCCTGTCCTTGTTCGCGGTTGCGATGCTGAATGATCACGGGCGCGCTGTGATGGCGCATGCTCGCTTCGGCGAGCGGCAGGGCCGTGGCGCAAAAGGCACACTCGGCGGAAACCCGCCCGATGATCCAGTGGGTCCGCCCGCAGCCGGGGCAATGGTTCACGTCATGCTCGCGGTATACGGCATGGTAGCCGCGGCCGGCCGGGTCATGCTTCAGCCCCAATTCGCCCAGACTCGGGAAGTTCGACATCGCAATTATTCCTTTCGGACCCTTTAACGATGGATCATTCCGGAAAGTTGCACGGTCCCGCCGCGGGACGGGGGCCTCACAGGCTACGCAGCGCTTCGGCCGGGCGGGCTCGCAAGGCCGGCCACGCCGCCGCGAGCGCCGTCACGACCGCGACCAGCACCCCGGCGAGCGGCAGCGTGGCCAGACCCGCCCAGCCGGGGCGGAACGGCAGCTCGAACAGCTGCGTGACTGTAGCCCAGGCGGCCGCCGTGCCGAAGACAAAGGCCGCCAGCGCGATCGCCCCGCTCATCGCCCCGAACTCGATCAGCTGCGCGCCGAGCACCTGCCGCCGGGTCGCGCCGACCAGCTTCAGCAGCACGCTTTCCCGCGCGCGGCTGGCTCGGGTCGCCGCCACCGCTCCGGCCAGCACCGCGACCCCGATCAGGATGGCGATGGCGGTCGCGAGGGTGATCGCGGCGTCCATCGCCCGCAGGATGGTGCTTACCCGTTCGACCACCTCGGCCACGCGGATGACGCTGACCATTGGCAGTTGCGCTGCTAGCGCCCGCTCGAACGGCAGGGTCGATCGGCCGGCGCCCGGCGAGACCGTCGCCATCAGCGTGTAGGGCGCCTGCTCCAGCGCGCCGGGCGCGAAGATGATGGCGAAGTTGAAGCCGAAACTGCGCCAGTCGATCTCCCGCAGCGACGCGATCCGCGCCTCGATCGGCCGCCCGAGCACTGCCACCGTCATGCTGTCGCCGACCTTCAGACCCAGCGCCCGCGCTGCCTCGGCATCGAGCGAGATCAGCGGCGGCCCGCGATAGTCGGCCGGCCACCAGCTGCCGGCGACGACCCGGTTCCCCTCCGGCAGCACGCGGGCGAAGGTCAGGCCGCGGTCGCCGCGCAGCACCCAGGCGCCCTCGGGGATCGACTTCAAGGCCGCCACCGGCTGGCCGTTGAGGGCAGTGACCGGACCGCGCAGCGAGGGCACCATCCGCAGCGCGGCCCCGGGCAGGGTCCGCTCGGCCAGGCTCCGGAACTGCCCCTCCGCGGCAGCCGGGATGTCGAGCGTGAACAGCGCTGGCGCCTGCTGTGGCACCGTTCCCCGCAGCTCGGCTGACAGGCTCCGCCCGATCCCGCTCAGGGCGACCAGCAGTGACAGGCCGAGGCCCAGGGCGACGCTCAGCCGCACGGTGGCCGATCCCGGGCGGTGCAGCGCGGCGACGCCCAGGCGGCTGATGGGACCGCCGCGACCCGCCGCAGCTCGGGCAACCCGTCCGACCGCCCAGCCGAGCAGCGCGAACACCGCCGCCAATACCGCCGCCCCGAGCAGCGCCTGCAGCGTCAGCCAGCGGTCGCCCGCGCTCCACAAGGCCAGCCCGGCAATCGCCGCTGCCGTCAGCGCTGGCACCAGCCACCCGCGCCAGCTCGGGCGATCCTCTCCGCCCGCATCGCCGCGCAGGATGCGCGCGGGGCGCTCGGCGATCGCGCCGGCGATCGGGCGCCAGGCCGCGGCTACCGTAACCAGCACACCGAACGCCGCCGACAGCAGCAGCGCGCCCCATTGCGGCGCCGGGTCGACCGCGACCGGTAGCAGGTCCGCCGCCGCTCGCCCGACCAGCGCGGGCACCACGCTGCCGATCAGGAGACCGAGCCCGATCGCCACCGCGGCCAGCGCCGCCACCGACAGCCCGAGCATCAGTGCCAGGTCACGTCGGCGCGCACCGAGGATTTTGAGCACCGCGATGCTCTGTCGGCGCGAGGCGGCAAATGCGGCGGTGGCGCTGGCAATGCCGATAGTGCCGATGCCCAGGGCTCCAAGCGCGATCAGCAGCAGCAATTGCCCGACCCGGTCGACGAACCGCCGGGTCCCGCCCGCCGCATCGCCCTTGTCGAGCGCCCGCCAGCCGCCTTCGGGAAACCGCCCCTGGAAGGTCTTGCCCACCGCCACCCCGGCCGCGCCCGGCGGCAGCAGGAGGCGGTAGCTGCTGGTGTAGAGGCTGCCAGGCTGGATCAGGCCGGTTTGCCGCAGCCCCTCGGGCGTGATCAGCACCGGCGGCGCCAGCGCAAAGCCCGACACGGCGGGCAGCTGCCGCAGGATCCCGCTCACCCGGAACTCGGCGAAGCCCAATCGCACGAGCGAGCCAACCCTGAGGTCGAACCGCTCGGCCAGCTCCCGCCCGATCGCCGCTTCGCCGTCGCCTGGCGCTCGCCCAGCGTCGAACAGCAGTCGGCCCGCCGGGGGCCAGCCCGTGGGCACGCCCGACAGTTCGACCAAGGTCGTCCCGCTGGCGGTCAGCAGGTTGGACCGCAGCGTCTGGCTTTCCGTCATCGGCCCGAGCTCGGCCATGGCGGCGCGTTCCTCGGCCGTCGCCGCCCGCTGCGCAGTGCTCAGCACCAGGTCGGCGCCCAGCAGCTCGCGGCTGTTGTTGTCGATGGTGGAGCCGATGGCGCTCGCGACGCTGGTCACCGCCGCCAGCCCGGCGACCGCGATCGTCAGGCAGACCAGCAGCAATCCCAGACCACCCAGCCCGCCTCTGAGGTCGCGCCGGGCCAGCGCCCAGCCGGTCATTCCTCCGCAATCCGGCCATCGGCGATCCGCACGATCCGGCCCGCCCGCTCGGCCACCGCCGGGTCATGGGTGATCACCAGCAGGCCCGCGCCCGCCGCCGCCACCCGCTCGAACAGCAGGTCGACGATCGCCGAGCCGGTCTTGGCGTCGAGGTTGCCGGTCGGCTCGTCGGCCAGCAGCAGCTCCGGCCGCGGCGCGGTCGCGCGGGCGATCGCCACCCGCTGCTGCTCGCCGCCGGACAATTGGGTGGGGTAGTGGCCCAGCCGCTCGCCCAGGCCCACGGCCGCCAACTCCGCCTCGGCCCGCCCCCGTGCGTCGGCCTCACCGGTCAGCTCCATCGGCACCATGACATTCTCCAGCGCGGTCATGGTCGGCAGCAGGTGAAAGGCCTGCAGCACCACGCCGATCGCCCGGCCGCGCAGCCGCGCGAGCGCATCCTCGCCCAGCGCGCCGACATCTTCGCCGAGCACCCGTACGCTGCCCGCGCTCGCCCGCTCCAGCCCGCCGATCACCGCCAGAAGCGAACTCTTGCCCGAGCCCGATGCGCCCAGGATCGCGACCGTCTCGCCCTCGCCCAAGCGAAAGTCGACGCCGCGAAGGATTTCGGTCGTCGCCGCGCCTCGGCCCAGGGTCAGACGGATGTCGGACAATTCGATCAGCGGGTCGGCCATGCGCGGGCTCCAGCTAGGGACGGGACCACCCATCCGCAATGCCGCGCTCCGTGGCATTCCAGCTGATGCAGATTGAAGCTCGGCCGCGACCACCCACATCTGAAGCATGTTCAAGTTGTTCATGCTTCCGCTGCTGGCCGCGCTTCCGGCCGCGGCTCCCGCCCAGGCGCCGGCTCCCGTGCCCGCCGGCGAAACGCTGATCCTGGCGTTTGGGGACAGCCTGACCGCGGGGTACGGGCTCGACCGCGGGCTCGGCTTCGCGCCCCAGCTCGAGGCCGCGCTCCGCCGCCATGGCGTCAAGGCGCACGTGCACGATGCGGGGGTGTCCGGCGACACCACCTCCGGCGGCCGTCAGCGGCTCGCCTGGACCTTGGACGGCCTGCCGCGCAAGCCCGACCTGGCGATCGTGGAGCTTGGCGCCAACGACATGCTGCGCGGCGTCGACCCGGCGGTGACCGAGGCCAACCTCGATGCCATGCTGAGTGAACTCCAGCGCCGCGACATCCCCGTACTGCTCGCCGGAATGCTGGCCGCGCCCAATCTCAGCCCGAGCTACCGCCGTCGCTTCGAGGCGATCTACCCGGCGCTGGCCGGCAAGTATGACGCGACGCTCTACCCCTTCTTCCTCCAGGGCGTGGCGGGCAATCGTGCGCTCGCCCTGCCGGACGGCGTCCACCCCAACTTCGAGGGGGTGAAGCGGGTGGTCACCGGCATCCTGCCGACCGTGCAGCGGGCGCTGGCCCGCGTGTCGCGCCGCGCCGCCGCCTAGGGTCCAGACCCTAGCGGCCGAGCAGTCCCGACAGGTTGATCGGTTGGGCGAACTCCGCGCCGATCCGCTTGCCGTCGGCCCAGCGCACCACCGCATTGGCCCGCTCGCGTCCGGGCAGGATCAACCACACCCGCGCGCCCGGGGCGAACTCGCCCGCGGTCTCGGCCATGAAGCCGGTGCTGGAAATGTTGAGCACGGTCGCTTCGGCGCCCTCCGTGCCCAGCTCACGCAGCCGCGCGTCCGCCTTCACCGGCGCGCGCGGGGCGATCCGGCGGTCGTCGGCGGACGCTTGGCTTGCAATGCGAGCGTCGATGGTCACCACGCTAGGCTCCGCATCCCTGCATGGACGATCCTCCATATCGGCCGATGGCCGGAAAGCAGTGTACATATCCATGCCATGGCTCCCTTCGCCACCCTTATGGTTGCCAGCGCTTAACAACGGGTATTGAGGGCGCCTCACTGTGGCGTCCGCGACACTGGCGGGGCGCATTCATCGGTTGTATTGGTGCACGAGGGCACAAGCATGGCGGCGGCGAAGGTCGCCCCGGCGGGACAGTTCAAAACAGGTTGGGCAGCATGAGCACGCGTTTCTTCCTCACCACGCTTCTGGTTACGGCGGCTGCGGTGCCGGCCTTTGCGCAGGTCGCGGCTCCGCCCGTCGCGCCCGCTCCGCTCACCCCGGTCGCGCCGCCGCCCGCGGGCACGGCGGTGTCCGCCCAGCCCGATGCCCTAGCGCCCGCGCCGGCGCCGGTCGAGCTGCCCCCGCCCGCGTGGCCGATCCCGGCGGCGCAGGAGCTTGCCGCCTACGTCCGCACGGTCGGCAGCGAAGGGCTCGACCCGCGCGACTACGGGCCCGACCGGCTGGACGCCGCGCTCCGCAGCGGCAATCCGCAGCTGCTGGCGGAGGCCGCCACCCGCACCTTCAAGCAGCTCGCGTCCGACCTCGCGCTCGGCCACGTCCGCGGCTCGGCCCGGCACCAATGGTTCGTGACCGACCCCGACCTGGCGGGCGACCGCTTGCAGCAGCTGCTGATGCAGGCGGTGACCCGCGGCGGCGTGGCGGAGATCATGCGCGGCCTGCTGCCGACCCATCCGCAATATGGCGCGCTGCGTCATGCACTCACGGTGGAGCAGGCGGGCGGCGCGGCGGCGGTGGGCAAGATCCGCCTCAATATGGACCGCTGGCGCTGGCTGCCGCGTGACCTTGGCCAGCGCTATATCATCGTCAACGTGCCGGGCGAGCACGCCACGCTGGTGGAGAATGCGCAGACCCGGTGGAAGCACCGGGCGATCGCCGGCGCGGTGAAGACTCCGACGCCGCAGCTGTCGGTCAACGCCACGGGCGTGATCCTCAATCCCTGGTGGGAGGTGCCCAAGAGCCTGACGGGCGAGGTCGCGGGCAAGCGCGGCTACGTCGCGGTCCGGGGCAAGGACGGCAAGGTGCAGCGCTGGCGCCAGCCCCCGGGCCCGGGCAACGCGCTCGGCAAGATCAAGTTCGTCATGCAGAACCCGCACGCCATCTACCTGCACGACACCAACAACCGCAGCCTGTTCGACGCCCGCGCGCGCTTCCTCAGCCATGGCTGCATCCGGACGGAGAACATCCTCGACCTCGCGGCCGAGCTGCTCAGCGACGACGGCGGCGAGTTTAACCAGGCGAAGATCGACGAGGTGCTGGCCAGCGGCAAGACGGTCCAGGCCAACTTCGTGCGACCGGTGCCCGTCTACATCGTCTACTTCAGCACCGCCGCGCTGACCGACGGCCAGCTCGTCCAGTACAACGATCTGTACAAGCGCGATGGGCGGGTGTTGGCGGCGCTGAACGACACGGGTGGGCCGACGAAGCCGGCGACCAAGACGGCTTCTTCAAACTAGGCGTGGTTGCCGCCGGCGACAGCACTCCAGAGGTCACACGAAGGCACGAAGTGAGAAAGAAGGCACGAAGGAGCGCGCTGCCCTTCGTGCCTTCCACTTCCTTCTTTGTGCCTTCGTGTGAAGGCTCCGCTGAAACGAGAAATACAGCTTGCGGTTTTACGCGAGCTTGTCGGCGAATATGAGCCGCTGCCCGGCCAAGCGGTTCATCACCGCCCACTGGCTCTGCTTGCTGAAGGCGAAGCAGCCCTCGGACCGGCCGAGCTTGCCGTGCTGCGCGACGACGTCGGGCTCGGCATACCAGGCGTTGTGAATGACGATCGCCCGCGCCTCGGCATTGTTGTTGGTCCAGTCGAGCCCGCGGACGCGCATGGAGAGACCGTACTTGCCCTGGTAGTAATCGCCGGTGGCATAGGCGCCGTTGCTGCTCGCCTCCGAACCAGGGGTGTTGGAGAAGCTCTCCAGGAAACCGCTGTGACCCGGGTCGGACCCGCGGCCGTGCGCCACCAGGTGGCTCTCGACGCTGCCGTTCAGCATGTCGACCACATGGAAGCGCGCTTCGCGGCTCCCCTGCGAGAAATCGACGATGCCGATGAAGTCGCGGGCGCGAACGTTGCCCCGCGCGAACTCGCGGTCGAGCGCAGCCTTGGCGCGCCCGAACAGCTGCGGATCGATCCCGGCCGGCGCGGTCGGCTTGGGCGGGACCGGCGGCGGCGGCAGGATCGGCGCGGCGGCGAAGATCGCGGCAGGCAAACCGGCGGGGTTGGCGGCACTTGTGACCATGGCGGCACCCGCCCCGATCGTGCCCCAGCGCAGCATGTCCCGGCGATTCATCGTCATCCGTGGCCCTCCGTTAGTGGAAGAACTCTTTATCTTAGAAAGGGTTAACAGGCGATAACCATTGTGCGGCCTGGCCGATTTTCAGCCCGCCGCGCGCACAACTCATCGCTCAAGGAGGAACTCACCTCCGGGTTGATCATGCCGGGTCACGCTGATATGGGCGGCGGCTTCGGCGTGAGCCCTGCTCGCGACGGCAATGCTTGTTGGGCGGTTTCAGCGATCTCGCGCGTTCCGCCTGCCGCCGGCACCTGGCCGGCAAACGACCAAAGGAGTTGAACGGCTTTTTATGCAGATCATCGTTCGCGACAACAACGTCGACCAGGCGCTGCGCGCGCTCAAGAAGAAGCTGCAGCGCGAGGGCGTCTACCGCGAGATGAAACTGCGCCGCCATTACGAGAAGCCGTCGGAGAAGCGCGCCCGTGAGCGTGCCGCCGCCATCCGCCGCGCCCGCAAGCTGGAGCGCAAGCGGGCGGAGCGCGAAGGCGCCCGCTAAGCGGCTCGCGTCCGGCGTACCGGCCGGGCAACTCCGATTCCCTCAACAAGGACCAGCGGCCGATGAGCGCAACCCAGGTTCCGTTCCGCCCGATCGCGCGGGCCACCCGCGTCCGCGCCTTCGCCGGGCTGATCCTGCTGGTGCTGGCGGGGATCGCGCTCGCCTGGTTCGGCGCCGGCCAGCTGCGCGGCGAGACCACCGCCAGCGGCCTCCAGTTCCGCACGGTGCAGGCGGGCAAGGGTGCGCAGGTCCAGGCCGACGACGGCGTGCTCATCGAATATGAGGCTCGCCTGCCCGACGGCACGGTGTTCGACAGCACGGAGGGCAAGGGTCCGGTGCCGATGATCCCGGGCCAGGTCATCCCGGGCTTCGCCGAAGCGCTGCAGAAGATGCAGCAGGGGGGCCGCTACAAGGTGCACATCCCGTCCGCGCTGGCCTATGGCGCCAGCCCGCCGCCGGGCGCCCCGATCCCGCCGAATGCCGACCTCGACTTCGACGTCCACGTCGTCCAGGTGGTGCCCAACGCCGCCGCGATGATGGGCGGCATGGGTCCGCCGCCGGGACAGTAACGCGAGGCTCCCGGTTGGCCTCCCCTGACCGGAAGCGAGTAGTTGTTCACGCGGAGGCGCGGAGGCGCGGAGCGTGCACGCTCGCCTTGGGCGGCCGGCGCCGAAAGCGCTGCTTTCCTGCAATACCGACAGGGATGGCAGCGTCGCTGCGCGCCGCCGTTGTCATCGGGGGTAAACCCCTCCGCGTCTCCGCGCCTTCGCGTGAACCTACTGCGGGCTCGCCAGACTGGAAGCCGGTCAGACGCGCTTGTGGACCCTCAAGGACGC
The DNA here is from genome assembly GCF_902806285.1 of uncultured Sphingomonas sp. GTDB lineage: Bacteria > Pseudomonadota > Alphaproteobacteria > Sphingomonadales > Sphingomonadaceae > Sphingomicrobium. Next base: position 9,982 of record NZ_CADCWA010000111.1, read on the forward strand.
ACCCGCCCGGTCTGGACGCAGCGCTCCGAACCAGCTCAGCGGATTGAACAGCGAAGTGGTGCCGTCCAGGCTGAAGGTGATGAACTCGGCCCGGCCGCCGATGTTCTCCCACGGCACCGGCCCGCCCAGGCCGTTGACGCCCGCGCCCGTCTCGAACCGGCTGTCAGCGCTGCGGTCGCGGTTGTCGCCCATCAGAAAGACGTGGTTCGCGGGCACCCGCACCGGGCCGTAATCGTCGCCCGGGCTCGCGCCCACGTCGATGGTGTCGTAGGTCGCGCCGTTCGGCAGCGTTTCGCGGACGATCGGCAGGCGGCAATAGCGCTTGCCGTCCGCGCCCTCGACCTGGAAGCCGATGAACTCGATGCCGCAGGGCGCATTGGGGTCGAGGGGGATCATCGCGTCGGGCCGAACCTCGCGGCGCACCTGCTGCCCGTTGAGGATCAGCCGCCCGCCGCGGACCTCCAGCGTGTCGCCGGGCAGGCCGATCACCCGCTTGATGTAATCCTCGCGCGCGCCGGGCGGGGTCACGATCACCACGTCGCCGCGCTCGGGCAGCCGGCCGAACAGCCGCCCCCCGACCTGCGGGAAAAGGTGAAAGCTTGGGGACACCCACGACCAGCCGTAGGGATATTTGCTGACCACCAGCCGGTCGCCCTTCAAGAGCACCGGCATCATCGATTCCGACGGGATGTAGAAGGGCTTGGCGACGAAGCTGTGGAACAGGAGCACCGCCAGGAGGACCCAGAACAGCCCCTTGATCTCGCGCCACAAGGCCGAGCGCTTGCCGCCCTGTTGCGGAGCGTTGGCGGTCCCGGAAGCGGCGGCGTCCACGGCGAGGGCGTCGTTGGGCAATCAGTGCTCCAGCTTGCGGGCTTCCAGGATGACAAAGGCCTGGGCCCAGGGATGATCGTCGGTCATGGTCAGGTGAAGGACAATGGCGTGGCCCGGCGGAGTCAGCGCGTCAAGCCTCGCCTTCGCTCCGCCCGTCAGCGCCAAAGTCGGCTTACCGGAGGGTTCATTAACGACTCCGATATCGCGCATGAAGACCCCGCGCTTGAAGCCGGTGCCGACCGCCTTGGAGAATGCCTCCTTGGCCGCAAAGCGCTTGGCGAGCGTGCCCGCCGCGGTGAACGGCCGCCGCGCCGCCTTGGCCTGCTCGGTCTCGGTGAAAACGCGGAGGAGGAAGCGCTCGCCGAAGCGATCCAATGACGACTGGATCCGCTCGATGCTGCACAGGTCGGAGCCTAAACCGACGATCACCAGAACCTCCCTGCCAGCGCAGCTGGTGGGGAGGCGGACCGCTCGCACAGCGAGTGGTGGAGGGGCCACGGAGTGCACGCCAGGCCCCTCCACCACGCCGCTACGCAGCGCGGTCCCCCTCCCCATTGCTGTGCAACGGGGAGGTTCTTCACCGCGCACTGTCCATCAGCTCGCGCATCCGGCGAACGCTCGCCTCCAGCCCGGTGAAGATCGCCTCGCCCACCAAGAAATGCCCGATGTTGAGTTCACGCAGCTGCGGGATGGCGGCGACCGGCACGACATTGTCGAAGGTCAGCCCATGCCCCGCATGCGGCTCGATCCCGTTCTTGACCGCCAGTGCGGCCGCGTCGGCCAGCCGCTTGAGCTCGGCCGCCTGCTCCTCGCCGGCCAGGTGCGCGTAACGGCCGGTATGGAACTCGACCACCGGCGCGCCCAGCCGGATTGCCGCCTCGATCTGCTCGGGCTCGGGCTCGACGAACAGGCTGACGCGGATCCTGGCCGCGCCCAGCCGGTCGACGAAGTAGGCGAGGTGGTTGTGCTGCCCCACCGCGTCGAGGCCGCCTTCCGTGGTCCGCTCCTCGCGCCGTTCGGGAACGATGCAGGCGGCGTGCGGCCGGTGCCGGAGGGCGATCCCCAGCATCTCCTCGGTCGCGGCCATCTCCAGGTTGAGCGGCACCGGCAGCTCGGCCGACAGCCGCGCGATGTCCTCGTCGGTGATGTGCCGCCGGTCCTCGCGGAGGTGCGCGGTGATCCCGTCCGCGCCCGCCTCCGCAGCGAGCAGCGCGGCGCGAACCGGGTCCGGATAGCCGGCGCCGCGCGCGTTGCGCACGGTCGCGACATGGTCGATGTTGACGCCTAAGCGCAGCGCCCTGTCCTGAGCCGGTCGAAGGGTCAAGCGGCCGCCCGGCTCCCCGGCTTTACCGCCGGGATCGATTGGAGATCGGGGGGCAGCGCATGGGCCTCGTAGGTCGGCACTTCCAGTCGGATCAGCGGTGTGAACGGCACTCCCAGGTCCGCCGTTCCGCCCGAGCGGTCCACCAGCGCGGCCGCGCCCACCACCATCCCGCCCGCCGCCGCGACCGCCGCGATCGCTTCGCGCGAGGACAGTCCGGTGGTCACCACATCCTCGACCAGCAGCACTTTGGCACCCGGCTCCAGCCGAAAGCCGCGGCGCAGCTCAAAGGTGCCGGCCGGGCGTTCCACGAAGATGGCGGGCTTGCCCAGTGCGCGGCCCAGCTCATGGCCGATGATCACTCCGCCCATCGCCGGCGAGACCACCACCTCCACCGCCTCGCGCACCGCCGGAGGGAGCCTGGCCTCCAGCGCGCGCGCCAGCCGCTCCGCCCGGGCGCCGTCCATCAGCACCCGCGCACACTGGAGGTAGCGCGAACTGCGCAGGCCCGATGACAGGATGAAGTGCCCCTCGAGCAGCGCCTCCGCCGCCCGGAACTCGCTTAGCACTTCCGCTTCGGTCATTCGGCGCCTCCCGCCTGGCTGAATAGGCGCGGCGGGAGACGGCTTCAACCGGTTGCAAAAGGGAACAGACAAGCGCTTGAGGGCGCGGCGGTCCGCTCCTATAAGGCCGCCACTTGTCGGGAGCGCGCCCGCGCTGGCCCGAGCTTCAGGATCGCTGTTTCGGGGTTGGAATGAGACGGATTGGATGGCTACTCGCCCTGGCCGCGGCCGGGCTCACTCCGGCAGCGGCGCAGACTCCGCCGGAGGTCGGCGCGCAGGCCAGCGAGGCGAGTGCAACCACCACCACGGCCGCCCCCGCCCAGACGCTTCCCGCACCCGCCCCCGGCGCGGTCGTCGATCCCACCCCCGGGCCGAGCGCCGTCGCTCCGGCTGCACCCGCCGCCCCGACGGTGGCCGCCCCCGCGTTCCAACACGCTGCCCCGGTCGCGGGCATCGGCATGCCCGACGGGCGCCTGGGCACCCAGGACCAGTTCACCCCGATCGGCCGGGAAGGCGCGGCGTTCCACAACAACTGGCTGCTGCTGCTGTGCGCGGCGATCAGCCTGTTCGTGCTGGGCCTGCTGACCTACGCCATCGTCCGCTACCGCCGCAGCGCGCATCCGGTGCCGTCGCGCACCAGCCACAACACCTTTGTCGAGGTGATGTGGACGCTGGTTCCCGTGCTTATCCTGGTGGCGATCGCCATTCCCTCCATCCGCCTCATCCGCCACCAATATTCACCGCCGCCCGCCGACCTCACCGTCAAGGTGATCGGCAACCAGTGGTACTGGACCTACCAGTACCCCGACAATGGCGGGTTCGAGATCGTGTCCAATATGCTGAAGGAGCGGAACGAGGTCGCCGCCGGCGCCCGCTTCCGCACCGACCGCGACGGGCCGCGCCTGCTCGCCGCCGACGAGCGGCTGGTGATCCCGGCCGGGCAGACGGTGAAGTTCATCGTCACGTCAAACGACGTCATCCACAGCTTCGCGGTGCCGGCCTTCTGGACCAAGATCGACGCCAACCCGGGCATCCTCAACGAGACCTGGGTGCGGGTCGACAAGCCGGGCGTCTACTTCGGCCAATGCTCCGAACTGTGCGGCGCACGCCACGCCTACATGCCGATCGCGGTAGAGGCGGTCACTCCGCAGCGCTTCGCCCAATGGGTCGCAAGCAAGGGCGGCACCTTGCCCGGCGCTCGCCCGGCCCCGGCGCCCGACAGCACGGCGGCGACCACCGTCACCCCCAAGAACGTCACGCCGGCACCGGCTCCGACGCCCGCGACCGGCAACCCGACCGGCGCACCACCCGCGGCAGCCGGCAACGGCCAGCCCGGCGTCGCCCAGCGCGCCACCGACGGCAGCAGCAACTAGAGCCTAAGAGCGGACCAGAGAAACATCATGGCGACCACCGCAGACACCCTCCCGCTCCGGGCTCACGAGACCCACGACGCGCATCACGACGCCGACCATAAGCCGGGCTTCTTCGCCCGCTGGTTCATGTCGACCAACCACAAGGACATCGGCACGCTCTACCTGATCTTCGCGATCATCGCGGGGGTCATCGGCGGCGCGGCGTCCGGCATCATGCGCGCCGAGCTCGCCGAGCCGGGCATCCAGATCCTGACCAAGGCCTGGCCGATCGGTTCGGGCAGCGCCAACTTCGACGAAGCGCTGCACCATTGGAACGTGCTGATCACCGCCCACGGGCTGATCATGGTCTTCTTCATGGTCATGCCGGCGCTGATCGGCGGCTTCGCCAACTGGTTCGTGCCGATCATGATCGGCGCGCCCGACATGGCGTTCCCGCGCATGAACAACATCAGCTTCTGGCTGCTGGTCCCGGCCTTTCTGCTGCTCCTCGGCTCGTCGATGGTGTCGGGCGGCACCGGCCTTGGCGCCGGGACGGGCTGGACGGTCTACGCGCCGCTATCCACCTCCGGCTCCGCGGGGCCCGCGGTCGACATGGCGATCTTCTCGCTGCACCTGGCCGGCGCCAGCTCGATCCTGGGCGCGATCAACTTCATCACCACCATCTTCAACATGCGCGCGCCGGGCATGACCCTGCACAAGATGCCGCTGTTCGTCTGGTCGGTGCTGGTCACCGCCTTCCTGCTGCTACTGGCGCTGCCGGTGCTGGCGGGCGCGATCACCATGCTGCTGACCGACCGCAATTTCGGCACCGCCTTCTTCGATGCCAGCGGCGGCGGCGATCCGGTGCTCTACCAGCACCTGTTCTGGTTCTTCGGCCATCCCGAAGTCTACATCATGATCCTGCCGGCGTTCGGCATCGTCAGCCAGATCGTCGCGACCTTCAGCCGCAAGCCCGTGTTCGGCTACCTCGGCATGGCCTACGCCATGGTCGCGATCGGCGTGATCGGCTTTGTCGTGTGGGCGCACCACATGTTCGTGGTCGGCATGGACGTGAACGTGAAGATGTACTTCACCGCCGCGACCATGATCATCGCGGTGCCGACCGGCGTGAAGATCTTCAGCTGGATCGCGACCATGTGGGGCGGCTCCATTAGCTTCGAGACGCCGATGCTGTGGGCGATCGGCTTCATCTTCCTGTTCACGGTCGGCGGAGTGACGGGGGTCGTGCTCGCCAACGGCGGCGTCGACACCTACATGCACGATACCTATTATGTGGTGGCGCACTTCCACTATGTTCTGTCGCTGGGCGCCGTGTTCGCGCTGTTCGCGGGCTTCTACTATTGGTTCCCGAAGATGTCGGGCAAGATGTACAACGAGCTGCTCGGCAAGCTGCACTTCTTCGTGATGTTCGTCGGCGTCAATGTGATCTTCTTCCCGCAGCACTTCCTCGGCCTCGACGGCATGCCGCGGCGCTACCCCGACTATCCGGACGCGTTCGAATATTGGAACAACATCTCCACCGTCGGCTACATGATCACGGTCGCGTCCATGGGCATCTTCTTCGTGAACCTGTTCTGGTCGCTGGCTGCGGGCAAGAAGGCCCCCGACAATCCCTGGGGCGAAGGCGCGACGACGCTCGAGTGGACGCTCTCCTCACCGCCGCCCTACCACCAGTTCGAGACCTTGCCGAAGATCGACTAAGGTTGAGGCACCGAGCAGAAGGCCCGTCTTGCAAAAGCGAGGCGGGGCTTCTTCGTAGAGCTGCCGAAAGCCGGGCGACCCGGGTGGCCAGCGGCCGACCCGATGACGTCACTGGGTTCACTCCCGTGAGGGCTCAGCGCGACGTCCGCTTTCGAGCTGTTGCGGGTGAGCGGCCGAGAAGATACTTTGAGGCTAGTCATGGGAGAAAGACATGGATCCGAGTTGGGTCCTGTTGAACGCGATGTTGCTCGCAGCGGCCCCCGCCAACTTTCCCTGCAATCCACTGCCTGGCGTTCAAGCGCTTAGTACGAACGACAAACTGCGGTGGATTGTCGTCGGCGAGATGCACGGAACTAACGAAACGCCAGCCGCATTCATCGACCTGGTATGTGCAGCCTCTTCTCGCCGTTCGGTAGTGGTGGCGGTCGAACAACCGATCA
>NZ_CADCWA010000112.1 GCF_902806285.1 uncultured Sphingomonas sp.
CGCGATCCGCGCCAACGCCGCCTTCATGGACGCCGCCGGCGCCTGCGTCGCCATGCACTCGGACTCGCCGCTTATGGGCCAGCGCCTCAACGTCGAGGCCGCCAAGGCGATGGCCGCGGGACGGCGCGCTGGCGTGGCGATCCCGCCCGAGCGCGCGATCCGCTGGCTGACCTCCAACGCGGCAGCGGTGCTCGGCCTGGGGGACCGCATCGGCACGCTCGCGCCCGGCCGCAACGCCGACCTCGTGCTGTGGAGCGGCGATCCGTTCAGCGTTTACACCAAAGCCGACATGGTGCTGATCGACGGGGCAGTGGCGTTCGACCGGGCCGATCCGCGGCGGCAGCCGGCTTCCGACTTCTTCGTCGGCCGCGGCCGGGCGCAGCCCCGCTGATGCGCCTGCTCGCGCGCCTGTCAGCTGCGATGCTGGCGTGGGTGGCGGCGGCAGCCAGCGGTCAGGACCTTGCCATCGTGAATGGGAGGGCATGGACCGGCAACGGCGCGGGCCCGGTGGAGAACGCCACGGTGATCGTACGAGGCGGGCGTATCGCGACCGTCCAAGCCGGTGGCGCTGTGCCAGCTGGGATCATGGCGATCGACGCGGGCGGCCGCAACGTCACGCCGGGTTTGTTCGCCGGCGCGACCCAGCTCGGCCTGGTGGAGGTCTCGGGCGCGGAGGATACGGCGGATGAGTCGGTCGACGCCGGCAAGCTCGGGCCGGCCTTCGAAGTCGCTCCGGCCGTCAACTCGAACAGCCTGCTCGTCGAACAGGCACGGGGCGACGGCGTGCTGTGGGCCATGGCGTTCCCGACCGGCACGCCGACATCGCCGTTCCTGGGTCAGTCGGCGCTGCTGCGGCTTGGCGCGGGCAGCATGCTCGCGCGGCCGCGCGCCGCGATGTTCGTGCGGATCGGCGGGTCGGCCAGCGCAAACGCGGGCGGTTCGCGCGCCGCGCAGTGGAGCCTGCTCCGCCGCGCGCTGACCGAAGCCGCGCAGCTGGGCACCCGTGGCGAGCTCGGTGCCGACGATCGCCTGTTCAGCCGCCATGATCTCGAAGCGCTGCGGCCGGTCGTCGCAGGGCGGATGATCCTGGCGATCCAGACCAACCGCGAATCCGACATCCGCCAGGCCATCCAGCTTGGCCGCGAGCTACGCCTGCGGGTCGTCCTGGTCGGGGGAGCCGAGGCGTGGCGGGTAGCGGGGGAGCTCGCGGCCGCGCGGATCCCCGTGCTGGTCGACCCCGGCGCCAACCTGCCATTGAGCTATGACGAGCTCGGCGCGCGGTCCGACAATGCCGCGCTCCTGCACCGCGCGGGAGTGACGGTCGGCATCGTGCCGTCCGCTCACGGGATCGACATGAACTACAATGTCGGGGTCAGCTCGCGCATGGCGGCCGGGCTCGCGGTCGCGGCCGGTCTCCCCTACGCCGCCGCCATCCGTGCCCTGACCTTCGCGCCTGCGCAGATCTGGGGCGCGGAGGGTACGACGGGCAGCCTGGAGCCGGGCAGGGTCGCCGATCTGGTGATCTGGGACGGCGATCCGCTGGAGCCGGGCAGCGCCCCGGCCCATGTGATCGCGGGCGGCCGGCAGCTATCCACCCTGACCCGCGAACAGCAGCTCAGCCGCCGCTATGCGCCCGGCAACAAGGACGATCCGTGGCCGCCGGCGTACCGCTGAGGCGCGTCCTTCTGCTCCTCTCGTTGCTGGCGGTGGCGGAGCCCTTGCTGGCCGACGCCCTGCCGCTCAGCCCGGGGCGCCGGTTCGAGCTGAAGACCGACAGCGCGACGTGGATGCCGGTGGACGTCTCGCCCGACGGCACGCGGCTGGTCACCGACATCCTGGGCGATCTCTACAGCTTGCCCGTTCGCGGCGGTGAGGCCCGGCGCCTGACCTCCGGCATGGCGGTGGACTCGCAGCCGGTCTTCTCGCCCGACGGCCGGCGGATCGCCTTCGTCAGCGATCGCAGCGGCGCCGAAAGCCTGTGGGTCGCCGACGCGGACGGTGGGAACGCAACGCAAGTGACGACGGAGGAGGACGACATCTGGGTGTCGCCCGCCTGGTCGCCCGACGGCAGGTCGCTCTACGCCTCGCGCTTCATCCCGGCCGCGTCCGCCTACGAGCTGTGGGTGCATCCTGCCGATGCATCCGGCCCCGGCCGGCTGCTCGTGCCCGCAAGCGTGGACGGGACGCCGCGGAGCAGCCTCGGCGCGTGGCCCACGCCGGACGGACGCGCGGTGCTGTTCGCGCGCGCGGAAGGACGGCTGAGCGACGATCTTGCCGCCTGGACGATCGTCCGCCGCGAGCTTGGGAGCGGCGAGGAAACGGTGCTGGTGTCCGCCCCGCCGAGTTATCGCACCGACCTGGTCCAGGGCAGCTTCTTCCGCCCCGTCCTGTCGCCCGACGGCCGTCTCTTGGCCTACGGCAGCCGGCACGAGGGGCAGACGGGGCTGCGCCTGCTCGACCTGCGAACGGGCCGCGATCGCTGGCTCGCCTTCCCCGTCCAGCACGACCAGGCACAGGCGGCGAGCTGGTCCGACCTCCTGCCGCGGTTCGATTTCACCCCGGACGGCAAGGCGGTGGTCTTCACCCGCGGCGCCAGGCTGCACCGGGTCGAGGTCGCGACCGGCACCGTTCGTGCCCTCCCGTTCAGCGCGGCGATCGCGCTCGATCTCGGCCCCAGCCTGCGGACCGGGATCAAGGCGGACATCGGGCCGGTCCGCGCCAGGATCGTCCACCATCCGGTCCCTTCGCCCGATGGCAGGCAAGTCGCTTTCTCGGCGCTCGGCCGCATTTACGTCATGCCGCTCGCCGGCGCGGCCGAACCACGCCCGGTAACGCCGGCCGACCAACGCGCCTTCATGCCGAGCTGGTCGCCCGACGGACGCTCGCTGGCCTACGTCAGCTGGACGGCGCGCGACGATGGGCACGTCTGGTCGGTGCCGGCAAGCGGGGGCAGGGCGCGGCGGATCAGCCGCACGCCTGGCTACTACAGCTTCCCCGCCTTCACGCCCGACGCCCGCGCGATCCTGGCGGTGCGCTCGAGCACGCGGTTCCGGATGGGCAGCTACATGGAATATGGCGCCCACCGCCAGGCCAGCCTGGTCGAGCTTCCGCTGCGCGGCGGCGACGAGCGGACCCTGGCCAGCGGCAGCATGGGCGGCCGGCCGCATTTCGGACGCGAGCGGGACGCAGTGTACCTCCACTTCGCCGACGGTCTCGCCCGCGTTCCCCTGGACGGGGGTCCGCGGCAGACGGTGCTCAAGGTCAGCGGACCCGGCTGGTACTTCAGCGAAGCGCCGGGCCAAGCGGACGACCTGCGGATCAGCCCGGACGGCCGCTGGGCACTGGCGCAGCTCGCCCAGCAGCTCCATCTGGTCGAACTGCCCCCCGGCGGGACCGCTGCCGAGATCGACCTCCGCAACCCGAAGGTCCGCCACCGCAAGCTGACGGATGAAGGCGCCGACTTCTTCGAATGGAGCCGCGACGGTTCGACCATCCACTGGGCGGTCGGATCCACCCTGTTCAGCCGCCCGCTCGCCTCCGTGCAGTTCTCCGGCCGCGAGGATCTCCGTGACTCGGCCAAGCCCGGCGTCGCCAGCCGCGACGCGCCCGTCTTGGTTCCCCGCACCATACCTCCAGGCGCGCTGCTGCTGCGCGGCGCGACCCTGCTGACCATGCGCGGAGCCGAGGCCGTTCCGGCCGCCGACCTGCTCATCGTCGGGGATCGGATCGCCGCGCTTGGTCCTCGCGGCAGCTTCGCGGCCCCGCCCGGCACAGCCATTCGCGACGTGGCCGGGCGCTTCATCATCCCCGGCCTGATCGATGCCCACCACCACTACGCCGACATCCGCCGCAGCGTGCTCGACTTCGAGAGCTGGGGGCCGCGCGCCAACCTGGCCTACGGCGTCACTACCGCCTTCGACCCGTCCACGCTCAGCATCGACACTCTCGCCTACGCCGACGCGGTCGAGGCCGGTCTGATGCTCGGCTCGCGCATGCCCTCGACCGGCCCCGCGCTTTTTTCATTCAATCAATTCAAGAGCCTGGACGAAGTGCGCGCGGTGCTGCTCCGCTATCGCGACCGTTACGGCCTCCGCAACCTCAAGCAGTACCGCACCGGCAACCGCCGGGTCCGGCAGTGGGTCGTCCAGGCGGCGCGCGAGCTCGGTATGCTGCCGACCAGCGAGGGCGCGCTGGCGCTGCGGCTCGACCTCAGCCAGATCATCGACGGCTATCCCGGGCACGAGCATGCCCTGCCCGCGGCCCCGCTCGGCCGCGACATGGTGGAACTGCTGGCCCGCACGCGCACCAGCTATACGCCGACCCTGCAGATCGGGAACGGCGGCTACGAGGGACAGGACTATTTCATCGTCCGCGACCGGCCGTCCGGCGACCCCAAGCTCAACCGCTTCGCGCCGCGCTTCGTCGTTTCGGTGAAGACCCGCCAGCGGCAATGGCGCGAACTCGGCGAGTATCTCTTCCCGCAGATAGCCGCCGATGCGGCGCGGGTGAAGCGTGCCGGCGGGCTGGTCGCGATTGGCGCGCATGGCGAGATGCCGGGCCTGGGCACGCATTGGGAGATGGAAGCGCATGTGATGGGCGGGATGACGCCGGCCGAAGCCTTGCACTCCGCCACCATGGGCTCGGCCGAGGCGATCGGCCGGGCCGGCGAGTTCGGCAGCCTGGAGCCGGGCAAGTTCGCCGACCTCGTCATCCTCACGCGCGATCCCCGGGCCGACATCCGCAACAGCCTGGCGATCGCGCAGGTCATGCAGGGCGGCCGGCTGTACGACGGCGAGACGCTGGACCAGCTCTGGCCTGCCCAGCGGCGGCTTCCCGAGCCCTGGTTCCGCCGCGAGGACGCGCCTGCAGTGGCCGTGTCCGGCTTCCCCGCGCCGCCCGACCTCCACCACCCGGATCACCAGCACTGAAGGAGTTATCCATGAAATCGATCCTCACCGCGGCCGCAGCCTTGCTGCTCGCACCGTCCGCGGCGCTCGCCCAGCAGCCCGCCGCGCCGGCCCCGACGGCACCCGCGCCGCAGAAGCTGCTGGTCGAGATCTACCGCATCGCGCCCGGGCAGCATGAGGCGTTCATGCGGCTCATCGCCTTGTTCGACGAGGCCAACCGCCGCGCCGGGCTGCCGCCGCGGCAGCTCTACGTGCATCGCGACGGGGCGGACTGGGACTTCATGCTGATCCAGCCCGCCGACATCCCGCCCGACAAGGAAGCGGCGCTCACCGCGGCGTACGAGGCGCTCAAGACCCCGTCGGGCGCGAACTTCTTCGTCACCATCCGCCGCTTCATCGCCGAGCATACGGACAGCTTCGTGACCGGCCCGACCAATGCCGCCGACTGGCTCAAGGGCCTGGACGACGCCCGGCGAAGGGGACGTTAGTTCTAGCGCACCCGGTACTGGCTCGGCGGCACTCCGAAGGCCCGGTGGAACATGGCGGTGAAGGCGCTCGGGCTCTCGTAGCCGACGTCGAACGCCACGGTGGTCACCGGGCTGCCGCTGGCCAGCAGCGACAATGCTTCCATCAGCCGCACCTGCTGCCGCCACATCGCGACCCCCATGCCGGTCTCCTGCTTGAACAGCCGGGTGAAGGTGCGCCGCCCCATGCCCGCGATCTTGGCCCATTCGTCGAGATCGCGCTGGTCCGAGGGGTCCTGCAGGATCGCCCGGCACACCCGCAGCAGCCGGGGATCGCGCGGCATGGGCACATGGTAGGGCGCGTTCGGCATGGCCGCGATCTCCTCCTGCAGCAGGCGGATGATGCGGCCTTCCCGCGCATCCATGTCGTACTTGGCGCCGAAATGGGCGACTTCCACGATCAAGGCCCGGAGGAAGTCCGATACCTCGATCACCCGGCAATGCCCTTCGCCGAAGTCGTGGACGCTGCGGTCGAAGTACAGGGTGCGCAGCGACACATGCCCGCGGCAGCCGACTTCATGCGCGATGCCGGCGGGAATCCACAGGGCGCGCTGGGGTGGGATGACGAAGCTCGCCGCCTCCACCACCACCGACATCACCCCGGACGAGGCGTAGAGCAGCTGGGCGCGCCCGTGGCTGTGCTCTTCGTCGGTGAACCCCGGGGCATATTCGTCTTCGAGGCCGATGACGGGGCAGCACGGATCGTCGGAGTCGATGAAGTGCTTCATTGGCCTGGCCGCAACAGCTCCGGCGAGATTGTCGAGCTTGAGCTTAGGTGAACCTCCGGCATCCGCAAGAGCAACTGCATCGCGGACTGATGCCCGGGACGGATGGAGATTGGCCCGCGGTCACAAGCGGCCCCCGTGCCGGGACTTCAATCACCGTCCGACGTTCTGCTCGGAAGCCAACGCAGGGAGAGGCCTGATCATGCAAGGCGAGGTCGAGCAGGCGGTGGACGACCTCGAACCGGGGGTCCGGCAATTCCAGTCGCAGGTTGCCGCCGACTACCAGCGCCTGTCGACTCCCGGCATCCCCGATATCCGCGAACGCCGCCGCGTGGCCGAGCTGGTGCGCCGGCCGTGGGCGAGCGGAGGGCCGGAGATGGCCGACTCCCGGGACCTGCGGGTCGGGGACCGGCAGGTGCCCGTGCGCGTCCACCGGCCCACGGGCGATCCCGGGCTCCCGGCGCTCATCTATGTGCACGGCGGCGGCTGGATGCTGTTCAGCCTCGACACGCACGACCGGCTGATGCGCGAGTATGCGGCGCGCGCCGGGGTCAACGTGGTCGGCGTGGACTATAGCCTGGCGCCCGAAGCGCGCTTTCCGCACCCCGTGCTCGAGGCGATCGACGTCGTCCGCTGGGTGCGCTCGGAGGCGAGTCCCGACCTGCTGTCGCCGGCCAGCCTGGCGATCGGCGGCGACTCCGCCGGCGCCAACCTGGCGGTGGCGGCCAACCTGTCCCTGCGCGACGGCAGCGAAGCGGTGCTCGACGCCATGCTGCTGAACTACGGTGCGTTCGATCTGGAGCGGCGACCGTCGCACGCGCTCTACGGCGGCCCGGCCTACACGCTGACGCCGAGCGAGATGGACGAATTCTGGGCGGAGTATGTGCCGCCGGCCGAGCGGCGCAACCCGCTTGCCCGGCCGCTGCTGGCCGACCTCGGCGGATTGCCGCCGGCGTTCCTGTGCATCGCCGAATGCGACATCCTGGCGGACGAGAACCGCGAGATGGCGCGGCGGCTCGGGGATGCAGGCGTGCCCACCACCGTCGCCGCCTATTCGGGGGCGACCCACAGCTTCCTCGAAGCGGTGAGCGTGTCGCCGCTGGCCGAACGCGCGATCGGCGATGCGGCGAGCTGGCTGGCGAAGGTGCTGCGGCGGTGATTGCCGGGTGAGCGCCTGTCGACCCTGGACCGACCGCGACGTCGTCGACCTGATCGACGCCCATCCGCTCGCCTTGCTGGTCAGCGCCCGCGGGTTCCTGACCACGCCGCTGCCGATGCTGGTGGAGGCGGACGCGAGCGGCCGCCCCGTCACGCTGCTGGGCCACTTCGCCCGCCGCAATCCGCAGGTGGAGCTCATCCGCGCCGACCCGCGCTGCTGCTTCCTGTTCCTCGGGCCGCATGGCTATGTCTCGCCCGAGCTTATCACCACGACCCAGGACTGGGCGCCGACCTGGAACTACGCCTTTGTCCGCATCGTCGCGGATGTCGCCTTCGACGAGGCGCTGAACGGCGAGGCCATCCAGCGGCTGGTGGAGAAGATGGAGCACGGTCGTTCCCGGCCCTGGACCACCGCCGAGATGGGCGAGCGCTACGAGCGGCTGAAGGCGCAGGTGATCGGCTTCCGCGCGGCGGTGGTGGAGGTCGACGCCCGCTTCAAGCTTGGCCAGGAGGAACGGCCGGAGGTGCTGGACGACATCCTCGCCGGGTTCGCGGGCGGGGATCTGGCGGGCTGGATGCGGCGCTTCAACGCGGAGCGGACGGCAAGGTGATCCGCCGCTACCTCGCCGGCGTTCTGGCGTGCCTGGCCGCGCCCGCCTCTGCCGAGCCCGAGAACCCCGTTCAGCTCGGCGCCGGCTACACCAGCGACAGCTTCTTCAACCTGGACGGCGGGCTCCGGGCGGGTTTCCGGCAGATGGGGCTGGCGGAGGTCACGGCCGACGCCGACTTGTCTTCGGTGCTGACCGAAGGCGCCACCGGCCACGCCAGTGTTCAGTGGGTTCATGGCGAGTCATTGAGCGGCGACCTGATCGGCGACGCGCAGGTGCACAGCAACATCGACGCCCCCGACGCGGTGCGCCTGTTCGAGGCCTGGGTGCAGCTGCCGGCCGCGGGCAAGGGGCGGGTTAAGGCGGGACTGGTCGACCTCAACGGCGACTTCGACGTGCAAACGGTGGGCGCATTGTTCCTGAACTCGTCGCACGGCATCGGGCCCGACTTCTCGCAGACGGGACTGAACGGGCCGTCGATCTTTCCGATCACCTCGGGGGCGGTGGTGCTCGGCTGGGATGATGAGGGCTGGTCGGCCCGCCTCGGCCTGTTCGATGCGGTGGCCGGCCAGCGCGGCAACCCGCGCCGCAACGCCATCCGGTTTCCCGGCGCAACCGGGCTGCTGCTGGTGGCGGAGGGCGACGTGAAGCTGTCCGAAGCCGTCGAACTGCAGGCCGGCGCCTGGCAGTACAGCGGCAAGTTCGAGACGATCGAACTGTTGCCGGACGGAGCGCCGGACCGCCGGCGCGGCAATCGCGGCGCCTATCTGCAGGTCGAAGGCCGGCTGGGCTCGGTCGCGGCGCTGCCGGTCGACGGCTGGGTGCGGGTCGGCACGGCGGCGACCCGCGTCAACGCCATCGGCCTGTACACGGGCGGCGGCATCGCGGTCGGCCCGGAGGAAAGCCGCTGCGGCCTGGCCCTGGCCCGCGCACAGCTCGGCCGGCCGGCGCGGCGCGCAGCCGCTCCAAGCTCGCTCGACAAGCACGAGACGGTGGTCGAACTGACCTACTCGCGCACGGTGACCGACTGGCTGACGGTCCAGCCCGACCTGCAATATGTGATCAATCCCGGCTGGGATCCGGGCCTGGGGAATGCGCTGGTCGCAGGGGTGCGCCTGCACCTGGCGCTCTGACCCGCCGTCGCGCCGCCCACAGCGCGACCCCAAGCACGATCATTGCGATCAAGGCCAGGCCGACCGCCGCCGCCAACACCCGCCCGGGCCAGCCGCCGATCTGCCCGGTGTGCAGCGGGTACAGGGTGGTGACCAGCTGGCGCCCCCACGAGGCAGTGGCGGCGTCGTGCCTGGCCAGCACGCGCCCGTCAGCCGCCGCCACATAGACGACGCTCGCGCCCCACTTGCGCGGGACTTCGCCGACGCTGCGGACGCGCACCCGGTACCAGGGCGCTTCCTCCTCCGGCAGCGACACCCCGGCGAACGCCGAGCCCGGGAAGGCGGCCAGCGCCGTCTCGACCGCCCGCCCCACGCCGACGGGCGGCCCCGGCGTACCCGCGGCAGCCACCGGCGGGTCCGGCACCCCCGCGCCCAGCCGGGTCTCCAGCCCATGCTCGAAGACCAGCAGCACGCCGCTGGCCGCAGCCAGCAGCGCGGGCAGGGCGAACCACAGGCCGACCTTGCGGTGCCAGCCGTAGAGCCTGGCGCGGCCGCCGCCCGCGGGACGGGCCAGCAGCACCTTCCCCCACGTGCCCCGCTTGGGCCAGGCGAGCTTCGCCCCGAGCAGGATGTTGGTGACGAGCAGGACCCCGCTGATGGCGATAAGCCACTCGCCGCGCTCGCCCGCCAGCAGGGAGGTATGGAGCGAGGTCAGCGTGTCCCAGCCGGCGCCGTTGCCGCTCGACTGATCTCCGCTCCGCTCCCGCACCACCCGGCCTTGCCCGTCGAGCCGGAGCACCCGATCCTCGCCGTTCACGGCCTGGTACACGTCGAAGCGGCCGGCGCCCGTGCCTGAGGTCCAGACCGAGGACACCTCGCTCCCGGGGCTGGTGGCAAGTTGATCGATCCGGCGGCCGAGCGCAGTCCAGTCCACCGGAGCCGCTTCGCCGCCAACCGAAGCCTCGTCCAGCTCCCACCGGAACACGCTCAGCGTGCCGGTAATTGCCTGCACCAGCCAAACGGCGAGTACGGCCAGGCTCAGCGCGCGATGTATGGCTCTCACGGACATGCAGGTGCAACCTCCCGTATTCGCCATAAGCGCCGACGCCTGTCGCGTCTCCACCGCAAGGGTCTTCGATTCAAGCCGTTGGGCAGCCCAGCCGGTACGCGCCGACGCGCCGCCCCGCAGAAGTGGCGCTCATCAACCGGATTGGCCAACCAGTCCCGACCCGCTAATGGGCCACGCCATGTTCGACCTCCCCCCTCCCGAGCCGGCAATCGAGATCACCCTTGCCACCCGCGGCTACTCCAAGGGCATCGCGCAAACCGACGAACCGCAGCTCGTCGTCCGCCCGGAAGTGAAGCTCGGGCCGGTGTTGCTGGGCGGCTACGTCAAGAACGTGACTTCGCCCGCCTTCGATGGCGAAGGCGGCGGTTCGGTAGGCTACCGGTTCAAGCTGGCCGGGTTCGACCTGACGGCGACGGCCGTGGTCAAGACCTTGCTCAATCCCGACCCGGGCGTCGACTCGACCGCCCTGGAGCTGGTCGGCGGCGCGTCGCGGACACTGGGTCCGGTCAACGCCAAGCTGTCCTACGCCTTCAGCCCCGATGATACCGGAGGCACTCGGCGGTCCCATTACTTGGAGGGCTCCGGGACCTACGCGCTCGGGCGAGGCTTCACCGCGTCGGTGGGCGGCGGCCTGCGCCGGCGCATCGCCTCACCGGACTACCTCACCTACAATGCGGGGATCGGCTACAAGCTGTCCGACCGCCTGAACGCGGACCTGCGCTGGTTCGGCAACGACCGCGGCGAGCTTGGCGGGTTCTTCAAGGATCGCCTGGTCGGCAGCCTGCGCGCGCGCTTCTGAGCTCGGGGGAGCTCACTTCGCCTGCCGTTGGTCGACCACCGGCGCCCGCTCGCCTCCTGGCTTCACATGGCTTGATAGTGCGTGCGGTTCGCCGTCGTTGGACAAAACGACGGCGACCCAGCGCGAGACCGGGAACTTGGCGCAGATCAGCATCAGGATCAGCGTCATGGGAACGGACAGAAACGCTCCGGGCAGGCCCCACAGCGCCGTCCAGAAGGCCAAGGACAGCAAGGTCGCGACCGGGCTGATGTTCTGGGTCTCGGCCTGCATCGTCGGATAAACGAGGTTCCCGACCACAAAGGCGATGACCTGGATCCCCGCAAAGATCGCGATCGCCTGCCACAGCGTCGGGAACTGCAGCAGCGCGAACAACGCGGGCGCGACCGAGCCGATGGTCACCCCAAGCACCGGAATGAAGGACAGCAGCAGCAGCACAAAGGTCCAGAACAAGGCATTGTCCAGGCCGACCGCGAACATGATCAGCCCCGATCCCCCGGCCAGCATCAGGCCGGTCAAGGTCTGCACCCAGATATAGGTCTCGATATCCTCGCCCACCTGTTCGAGCCCTTGCAGGATGGCGGAGGATTGCGCCCTGGAGGCCGCGATGTTGCGGACCTTTCTCCTCACCTTGCGCCGCTCCGCCAGCAGAAAGACGAAGTAGAGCATCACCAGCACCAAGGTCGAGAACAGGCCCTGCACGCCGGTCAGCAGCCGGCCGGCAAGCTGCGGCAGGCTGACCTGGCCGATGATGGTGGACAAGTGCAGCGGCTGCTCCAGGCCCCAGCCTTGGCTCGCCTCGTGCAGCAGCTGCTCGATCCGCCCGACCAGCGCGGGCCCCTGCTGAACCATCTGCGTCACGCCCTGCACCAGCACGTAGATCGCGACGGACGAGGTCACGATCACCGCCAGCGCCGCGACCATCGATACCAGCCAGTCCGGCATCCACCGCCACCGGCTCCCGATCGCGCGGACCAGGGCGTGCACCAGAACCACCAGCACCACCGCGACGATCAAGGGGATGATGATGCCGCGCAGGAAGTAGAGCAGCGCCAGCGCCGCGGCGACCCCGGTGATGGCGGACGCGATCTTGATCCGGCGACTTTCCACGCGACTCTCCCCCGTTTACCGGCGCTGGCCGACGCCGCTGTATAAGGGCACCCGCCGGCGAAGGCTTGAGGGAAGTTGGACGTTCGGGAAGCCGTTCGCGACTCTTATCGGGCGGCAACGAGCCTCAATGTTCGTCCTCGCTACCGGGCTCGCCGCGCGGGCGGGCGACGGGCAGGCGCCACCCGCGCCGGATCGCCAGCAGGCGCAGGCCGAAACAGCTGCCCGCTCCGGCCAGCGCGGTCGGGACTGCCGGCAGGTCCAGCAGGTGCCCTGCCACTACGACGGCTGCGCCGGCGAGGGCGGCCACCGCGTAAAGCTCGCCTCGCAGCACGGCGGGCGTTCGCGCGACCAGCAGGTCACGGACGATGCCGCCGCCGATGCCGGTCAGCATGCCCAGCAGGGCCGACATGACCGGATTGAGCCCGGCCGCCAGCGCCTTTTGCGTGCCCGACACCGCGAACAGGGCCAGCCCCGCCGCGTCGAACATGGCGATCGCGGTTCGCAGCCGGGCGACGGGCGAGTACCAGAAAAAGGTCGCCACGCCCGCGAGCACCGCCACCGCGAAGTAGCGCCAGTCGCTGATCGCGGCGGGCGGCACCGACCCGATCAGCAGGTCCCGGACGATCCCGCCCGCGCTGCACGCCGCGAAGGACAGCACCAGCACTCCGAAGATGTCGAGCCTCCGCTTGACGCCCAGCATCGCGCCGCTGATCGCGAACACAAAGGTGCCGCCAAGGTCCAGGGCCAGCAGCAGCTGCCCAACCGTGCGCTGATCCAGCAGCGCCTGCAGCGCTTCGCCGCCCGGCGTGGACGTTGTCAGCGGCATCGGCCCGCGGCCGCCGGCACGCGGTCGTCAGGCATGTTGATCCTGGTCATGCGGCATTCTCTCCCAATCGGCGCCCATGCTTAGCAGCTTTGCCGAAGCAGCCGAACCAGGACCCGGAAGGTTGACAAGTGTTGCTATCGGGGCTTCGCCGGACCTGCCCAGCCGACTGCATCGGCACCATCATCCAAGCCTCAGGTGTTTCCCACCCATGATCGCAAGATTGTCCCTTTTGTCGCTCCTCCTCGCCGGCACCTCCGCCGCTTTCGCGCAGACCGAGACCCCGCCCGAGCAGTCGGAGAGCGAAGCCGCCACCCAGCACGCCGTCCCGCAAGGCGCTGCGGCGCCCGCGCCCGCCAAGGAGCCCGAGGCTCCCAAGTGGGACGTGGAGCGCCCGCGCGGGCTCACCCTCCGCCGGGTGCCGCTCAACACCGCCGAAGGCACGTGGATGAACGTCGACGTGTCGCCCGACGGCAGCCGCGTCGCCTTCGACATGCTGGGCGACATCTACGTGATGCCGATCGCCGGCGGCACCCCGACCCGCATCGCCGAGGGTCTGGCCTATGAGCAGCAGCCGCGCTGGTCGCCGGACGGCAGCCGCATCGCCTTCGTTTCCGATCGCGGCGGCGGCGACAACATCTGGCTGATGCGCGCCGACGGGTCGGACAAGAAGCAGCTGACCAAGGAGGACTTCCGCCTCCTCAACCAGCCGAGCTGGAGCCCCGACGGCCGCTACCTGGCGGTCAAGAAGCATTTCACCACCGGCCGCTCGCTCGGCACCGGCGAGGTCTGGCTCTACCATGTCGACGGCGGGACCGGCGTGCAGCTGGTCAAGCGCGTCAACGAGCAGCACCAGAAGGAGCTGGGTGAGCCGACCTTCGCGCCCAACGGCCGCCACGTCTATTTCACCCGCAACATCACGCCGGGCGGCCGCTTCGAATACGCCCAGGACTCGAACGGCGCGCTGTTCGCGATCGAGCGCTACGAGCTGGACACGGGCGAGACCCACCGGGTGACCGCCGGCAACGGCGGCGCGGTGCGGCCGACGCCCTCGCCCGACGGCAAGTATCTCGCCTTCGTCCGGCGCGAGCGGGCCAAGTCCAAGCTCTACGTCCGCGACCTTTCCAGCGGCAACGAGCGCAAGATCTACGACGACCTCGACCAGGACATGCAGGAGACCTGGGCGGTCACCGGCGTCTACCCCAACATGGACTGGACCGGCGACAGCCGCGAGGTCGTGTTCTGGGCCGGCGGCAAGCTCCGCCGGGTGCCGGTGAACGGCGGCGCGGCGCGCGAGATCGCCTTCCGGGTGCAGGACGACCGCGTGGTCGCGGGCTCGCTCCACCCGCAGGTCCAGGTCGCGCCGGACAGCTTCAACACCCGGATGGTCCGCTGGGCGCAGATGTCGCCGGACGGACGCAGCATCGTGTTCGAGTCCCTTGGCAAGCTGTGGTTGCGCCCAGCGGCAGGCGGCGAGGCGCGGCGGCTGACCCGCGGCAACGACGACAGTTTCGAAGCCTACCCGAGCTGGTCGCGCGACGGCCGCTCGATCGCTTTCGTCAGCTGGAACGACGGGCGGCTCGGCCATGTGCAGACCGTTCCGGCGCGTGGCGGAAGCGCGCGGACGGTCACCCGCGAACCCGGCCACTACGCCTTCCCGCGCTTCTCGCCCGACGGCCGGACGATCGTGCTCGAAGCCACCTCCGGCGGCGGGCTCACGTCCGACCGGTGGAACCGCGACGCGGGCGTCTACTCCGTTCCCGCGAGCGGCGGATCGCCCAAGCTCATCGAGCGCGGCGTCACCAATCCCCAATACGGCGCTTCCGGCGACCGGCTGTTCATGACCGTGCAGACCGAGGACGACAAGCTGCAACTGGTCAGCACCGACCTCAATGGGGAGGCGCGCCGGGTCCATGCCTCGGGCGATCTCACCAGCGACTTCGTGGTCGCGCCCGACGGCCAGTCGGTGGCCTTCCGCCAGAACTACGAAGCCTTTCTCATGCCGCTGCTCCCCGGCGGTCAGGACGTTGCGGCGGCGACGGAGAAGGGCGCGCTCCCGTCGGTCCGGCTGAGCCAGGGCGGCGGCGACTTCATCCACTTCTCCGGCGGCGGCGCGCGTGTCCACTGGAACATCGGCCCGTCGCTCTACAGCGCCGACGCCCGGACCATCTACTCGAACGGCTACAAGCCGGCGACGAGCGGCACCAGCCTGTCCCGCACCGTCGCGGCCGCCAAGCCCCGGGGCAGCGTGGCCCTGACCGGCGCCCGCATCGTCACCATGCGCGGGACCGATGGCGGGGTGATCGAGGACGGCACCGTGCTGATCCAGGGCGACCGCATCGCCGCGGTCGGCCCGCGCGGCAGCGTCGCGGTGCCCGCGGGAACGCCCACGGTGGACGTGACGGGCAAGACCATCGTCCCCGGCTTCATCGACGCCCACGCCCACGGTCCGCAGGGCGAGAACGGGATGACGCCGCAGCAGAACTGGTCGGCGCAGGCCAACCTCGCGCTCGGCACCACCACCGTCCACGATCCCTCCAATCGCGCCTCCGAGGTCTTCGCCGCGGCCGAGATGCAGCGCGCCGGGCTGATCCTGGCGCCCCGCATCTTCTCCACCGGCGAGGTCATCTACGGCGCCAAGGCCGCGGGCACCTTCGCCGAGATCGGCAACTTCGACGACGCACTGGCGCACGTCCGGCGGCTGAAGTCGCAGGGCGCGTGGAGCGTCAAGAACTACAACCAGCCCCGCCGCGAGCAGCGCCAGATGGTGGTCGCCGCCGCCCAGGCCGAGAACATGCTGGTGGTCCCCGAGGGCGGCTCGCTGTTCAACATGGACATGAGCCTGATCCAGGACGGCAACTCCACCGTCGAGCACAATGTGCCGGGCGAGGTGTTCTACGACGACGTGCTGCAGTTCTGGTCGCAGACCCGGACCAACTACACGCCGACGCTGGTGGTGTCCTACGGGGGCCCCGGCGCCGACCCCTACTGGCGCGCCCGCATGAACCTGTGGGAGCATCCGCTGCTCACCGCCCACACCCCGCCGGCGACGCTCGCCGCGGCCAGCGCCCGCCGCACCATCGCTCCGGAAGAGGATTATGCCGACACCTGGGCGGCGCGCGAGGCCCGCAAGCTCGCCGACCGCGGCATCCAGGTGAACATCGGCGCCCACGGCCAGCAGGACGGCATCGCCGCCCACTGGGAAATGTGGAGCTTCGTCAAGGGCGGCTGGACCCCGCTCCAGGCTCTGCAGGCGGCGACGGTCATGCCAGA
>NZ_CADCWA010000113.1 GCF_902806285.1 uncultured Sphingomonas sp.
CAGCCGCTCCATGGCCTCGTCGCGGCTCGGCTCCTCGTCGGCGTGGCGCCAGCGCTCGGCCGCGGCGACTCGCGCCCGCGGGTTATGCCAGCGTTCGCGCCAGCCGGCTCATTTGGCCGGCGATATTGGCTCCGGGTAATCCCTCCGGCGCGGGGACGGTGGGCCAGGGATGCAGTGTGCGGGGTGCGGTTCGGCCGCTGTGACGGAGCGGCCGGAGCGGACGGCCCGGGGCTACCG
The DNA here is from genome assembly GCF_902806285.1 of uncultured Sphingomonas sp. Classification (GTDB taxonomy): domain Bacteria; phylum Pseudomonadota; class Alphaproteobacteria; order Sphingomonadales; family Sphingomonadaceae; genus Sphingomicrobium. The sequence continues at coordinate 238 of NZ_CADCWA010000113.1, forward strand.
CCGGTTCCGCTGCCGCGACTGCGGCCGGCAGTCCAACGAGCGCAGCGCCGGCCTGTTGAACCGGGCGCAGTACCCTTCCGACGTCATCGCGCTCGTGGTGCTGTGGCGGCTGCGCTACCGGCTCACCTTGCGGGACCTGAGCGAGATGTTCCTGCAGCGCGGCATCGCCTTCAGCCACGAGGCGGTGCGGGACTGGGAAGCGAAGCTCGCGCCGGCCTTGGCCGGCGAACTCCGGCGGCGCCGGCACGGCAGAGGCGGTGCCCATGGCCGCCACTGGCACGTGGACGAGACATACCTGAAGGTGCGGGGCCGCTGGGCTTACCTCTACCGCGCCATCGACCGTGACGGCCGGCTGGTCGACACCATGCTGAGCGAGCGCCGCGACATGGCGGCGGCGCAGGCCTTCTTCCGTTCGGCCAAGGCCGCCAAGGGCGTGACCCCCGAGCGCGTCACCACGGACGGGCACGGCTCCTACCCGCGGGCCATCCGCACGGTGCTCGGCCGAAGGGTTGTCCATCGGACCAGCGCGTACCGGAACAACGGACTGGAGCAAGACCACCGCGGCGTCAAAGGCCGCATCCGATGCATGCGCGGGTTCAAGAGCTTCGCCTCCGCCGAGCGCTTCTGCCGCAGCCATGACGAACTCCACGACTTCCTCCGCCCGCGCACCCGCCACAACCAGCTTGTTTCCGCACGCCGCCGTCGCCTCCTGCACCTCCGTCGCGCCGCCGATGTGCTCGCAATCCTGGAGGCCGCGTAGGCCCGACTCGTCTCTCACCTCACGCCGTCAGGTTTGGCGCGAGTGCTGACAGAACCGTTTGCGTCGCGGCCACGATCTGGGACCATGGGGACCGCAGCGGCGTCCGGTGCCGGTCGGCACGGCCCCCGCGGGAGGAAGACGCGGATGGAACGACATTACGGCTGGGTCGTCGTCGCCGTCGGGGCGCTGATGGGTTGCATCGGAATGGGGTCGATGTTCTCCCTCGCCGTCTTCCTCGATCCCATTGCCATCGAAACCGGCTGGTCGCGCGCCGGCATCTCCGCGTCGATGACGGTGGCCTTCCTAGCGATGGGGGCCGGCGCCTTCGGCTGGGGCTGGGTCAGCGACCGCCACGGCCCACGGATCGTCGGCATCGCCGGCGGGCTGCTGCTGGGCACCGGGCTGGTGCTGGCCAGCCGGGCGACGAGCCTGCCGGCCTTCCAGCTCGCCTACGGCCTGTTCCTCGGGGCGGCGGTCGGCGCCTTCTTCGCGCCCATGATGGCGACGGCCAGCGCCTGCTGGGTCTCGTCGGACCAGTCGCCGCCGCGGATGCGGTCGAGGACCTCCGGCGCGGCGGCCCGCAGCCGCTCGACCAGCCCGCGGCCGAACTCGGGCACGCGGCCGACCTCGATGCGATCGACGTAGCCGTTGGTGGCCGCGAAGATGATCCCGACCTGCTCCTCCACCGTCAGCGGGCTGCGCTCGTCCTGGTTGAGCGTCGCCACCAGCCGCTCGCCGCGGGCCAGCGTGCGCTGGGTGTCGGCGTCGAGGTCGGAGCCGAACTGGGCGAAGGCCTCGAGGTCACGGAACTGCGAGAGCTCGATCTTGAGCTTGCCGGCCACCTTCTTCATCGGGCTGATCTGCGCCGAGCCGCCCACGCGCGACACCGAGATGCCGACGTTGATGGCCGGGCGCACGCCCGAGTTGAACAGCTTCGGCTCGAGGAAGATCTGGCCGTCGGTGATCGAGATCACGTTGGTCGGGATGTAGGCCGACACGTCGGAGGCCTGCGTCTCGATGATCGGCAGGGCGGTCAGCGAGCCGCCGCCGAGCTCGTCGGAGAGCTTGACCGCGCGCTCGAGCAGGCGGGAGTGCAGGTAGAAGACGTCGCCGGGGTAGGCCTCGCGTCCCGGCGGGCGCCGCAGCAGCAGCGACATCTGGCGGTACGCGTAGGCGTGCTTGGTGAGGTCGTCGTAGATGCAGAGGGCGTGGCCGCCCTTGTAGAGGAAGTACTCGGCCATCGCGCAGCCGGCATAGGGCGCCATGAACTTGATCGGCGCGGCCTCGTCGGCCGGGGCGGCGACGATGATCGTGTTGTCGAGCGCGCCGGCCTCCTCGAGGGTGCGCGCGAGGCCGACCACGGTTGCCATGCGCTGGCCGATCGCCACGTACACCGACACCACGCCGGTGTCGCGGTTGTTGATGATCGTGTCGATGCCGATCGCCGACTTGCCCGTCTGGCGGTCGCCGATGATCAGCTGGCGCTGACCGCGCCCGATCGGGATCATCCCGTCGATCGCCTTGAGGCCGGTCTGCATCGGCTCCTTGACCGGCTGGCGCGCGACGACGCCGGGCGCCTTGAACTCGGCCGGGCGCTTCTCGGTGGTGACGATCTCGCCCTTGCCGTCGAGCGGGTTGCCGAGCGGGTCGACGATGCGCCCGAGCAGGGCCTCGCCCACCGGGATCTCCAGCAGGCGGCCGGTGCGGCGGACGGTGTCGCCCTCCTTGACCTTGCCCCACGGGCCGAACAGCACGGCGCCGACGTTGTCGGACTCGAGGTTGAGGGCCAGGCCCGTCACGTCGTGCGGGAACTCGAGCGTCTCGAAGGCCATGCAGTTCTCGAGGCCGTGGATGCGCGCGATGCCGTCGGCCACCGACAGCACGGTGCCGACCTC
>NZ_CADCWA010000114.1 GCF_902806285.1 uncultured Sphingomonas sp.
GGACGGCCTGGTCCGGTTCCTCGACGACGGCCGCATCGAGCTCGACACGAACACCGTCGAGCGCGCCATCCGCCCGATCTGCCTCGGCCGCAAGAACGCGCTGTTCGCCTCCGGAGACAAGCTGGCGGCATAACGCTGCTGTTGATCACCTCCAGGCTCATTGGGTCCGGATCAGCCACCCCGGCCACGCGGATTGTGGGCAGGTGGTCCGGGCGCGTCGCCGCATGGTCCGCGGCGACGAACTCTACCTGATGGTTGAGTTGCCGAACGGCTTGCAGGAGCGGATCCTCCAGGCCTGGACCGAGGACCCCAGCGACGGAGGCTCGGCCGTGCCAGCATTGTTGTTCTCGCCGAGCAGCCTACGGGCCCTGGTCCAGTGGGTGCGCCAGCATGGCCGTGCGCCGTCAGCGGAGACCGGCCATGACGTCGCCCTCGACGAAGATCTGGAAACGCCTGCCCGCGGAAGTCCACGCCGCGACGACGCAGCTCTGGGCCGAGCTGCTGCTCCGGCGCGCGATGCCCGACGTGGGACGCGGCGGGGCGGCGCGTCATGACCGCGGTCTCGCCCAAGGTCGAGCCCCGGCACCTGCGGCTGCTCGCGGCGGTCTACGTCCGCCAGTCCACGCCGCAGCAGCTGCAGAACAACCAGGAGAGCACCCGTCGCCAGTATGGGCTGGCCGATCGTGCCCGTCGGATGGGCTGGCCCGAGACGGCCGTGCGCGTGATCGACGATGACCTCGGGATGTCCGGCGCGAGCTGCGAGAACCGAACGGGCTTCCAGCGCCTGGTCGCCGCCATCGGCATGGGCGAGGTCGGCATCGTGCTCGTCACCGAGGTCTCCCGCCTGTCGCGCCTGAACAGCGACTGGCACCGCGTCATCGAGCTCTGCGCGGTGTTCCGGACGTTGATCGCGGACGAGGATGGCGTGTACGACCCGCAGAATCCGAATGATCGGCTTTTGCTAGGCGTCAAAGGCACCCTGTTCGCGGCGGAGCTGCATGTCCTCCAGGCGCGGATGCGAGGGGCGCTGACGAGCAAGGCCGAGCGCGGCGAGCTGGCGGTGGCTCTGCCGGTGGGCTACCGGCGCCGGCCGGACGGTGTGGTGGTGCAGGATCCGGATGATGCCGTGCGGCTCGCCATCGCGGCCGTGTTCGAGCGGTTCGCCGCGCTCGGCAACGCCCGCGCGGTGCTGCGGCACTTCGTCGAGAACGGCCTCATGGTGCCGCGCCTTGTCCAGGCCAGGCCGGAGATGGGCCGGATCGTGTGGGAGCGCCCGGTCTACCGCATGTTCCATCGCATGCTGGCCAACCCGGCCTATGCGGGCACCTTCGTCTACGGGCGGTGCCGCGGCGAGATCACCGCCGCCGACCCGCCGGTCGCCACCACGCGGCGCCTGCCGCCCGAGGAGTGGTCGACCGTCATCGAGGGCGTCTATCCCGGATACATCAGCCACGGGACGTTCCTGGCCAATCGCCAGAAGCTCCGGGCAAACCGCTACAACTTCGCCGCCAAGGGGCGCGGGGCCGCCAGGGAAGGCGCGGCGCTGCTGCAGGGCCTGGCGCACTGCGGCCGGTGCGGCCGTCAGATGGGGGTGAGCTACGGCCGCCAGCAGCCACGTTACGAGTGCCGCTTTGCCCAGACCCACCGCGCCGAGCCGATGTGCCAATCGTTCATCGCCGACGCGATCGACGGCGTCGTCGTCAGGGCATTCCTCGACGCCGTGCGCCCGGCCGGGCTCGAGGCCACGCTCGTCGCGCTCCGCGAACTCGGGCGCGAGCGCGGGGAGGCGGACCGGCTGTGGCGGCTCCGCCTCGAGCGCGCACGCTACGAAGCCCGCTTGGCCCAGCGGCAGTACGACGCGGTGGACCCCGACAACCGCCTGGTCGCCCGAGAGCTCGAGCGGCGCTGGGAGGCGGCGCTGGCCGAGGCCGAGCGGCTGGCGGAGGAGTACGAGCGCCTCCGCCAGACGGAGCTCCGGCCGCTCGACGACCTGGAGGCGGGGGAGGTGCGCCGCCTGGCATCGGACCTGCCCGCCCTCTGGCACGCCGACACCACGACACCGGTGGACCGCAAGCGCCTGCTCCGCCTCGTGGTCGCCTCCGTCGCCGTGACGGTGGGGAGCGGGCGATCCGGGGCGGAGGTTCACGTGCTGTGGAGCGGCGGCGCGAGGACGACCTACCGCGTGGATAGCCCCGACATGGGCCGCCACCTCCGCACGGGCACGCACGCGCTCGACGCGATCCGCGCCCTGTCCTCCCGCATGCCGGACCACCGGGTGGCCGCCGAGTTGACGGCGGGCGGCCTGCGGACGCGCCGGGGCAAGCCATGGACGGCGATCCGGGTGGCCTCCATGAGGCGCCAACACGGCATACCGACCGCCTGCCCGGCCGACACCGGCGGCAGGGTCTCGCGGGCAGACGGGTTCATCCCCGCGCGGGTCGCGGCGCGCCGGCTCGGCATCACCCTCGGTGCCATCCGCATCTGGGCCCACCGCGGGGTGCTCGCCTGCGACCAGAGCCGCGCGGCGGCCAAGCTCTGGATCCGGCTCGGCGAGGGCGATGTGCGCCGCGTGGCCGGAGCCGCCGACACCCGCGGGATGGAGCGTGTCCGCGACGCAGCCAGCCGCTGCGGGACCTCGGTCGACGCGATCTGGGAGCGGGTCCGCCGTGGTGAATTCGACGCCTGCCGCGCGCCCCGCGGCCCAGGCCAGTGGGAGTGGTGGCTCTCACCCCGGCCGCCTCAGCTCGCCCCAACCGATGCCCATTTGCCCACGGCCGGAAAGGCAGACGCATAATGGCCACCTTTCGGACGACGGTGGTGCGCGATGGGCGGCCGTCGCCTCGCTCGTGGAAACCTGCAAGCTCAACGGCGTCGACCCGCAGCGCTAC
>NZ_CADCWA010000115.1 GCF_902806285.1 uncultured Sphingomonas sp.
GGTGAAGCCGGCGACGCAGGTCGGCGGGGACATGCTGGTTGTGGCGGGTTCGGGGGCGGAGGAAGTCGCGCAGCTCGTCGTGGCTGCGGCAGAAGCGCTCGGCGGAGGCGAAGCTCTTGAAGCCCCGCATGCATCGCGTGCGGCCCTTGATGCCGCGGTGGTCCTGCTCCAGCCCGTTGTTTTTGTAGCGGCTGGCCTGGTGCGCGGTCCGCCGGCCGAGCGCCGAGCGGATCGCCCGCGGGTAGGACCCGTGCCCGTCCGTGGTGACGCGATCTGGAGCGAAGCCGGTGGCCGCTTTCGCCGATCGGAAGAAGGCCTGGGCCGCGGCCATGTCCCGGCGCTCGCGCAGCACGGCGTCGACCAGCCGGCCGTCGCGGTCGATCGCCCGATACAGATACGCCCAGCGGCCTCGGGCCTTCGGAGCCTATCCGGAAAGAAACTGCGCCGTCCGAGGCGGATGCCGCCCGCCAGCGTCCGTGGCGCCTCAGGGGGCGGCGATGGCGTGGCCTCTCCGGGAGCATCGACCCGTGGCGGACCGCCGGTCCGGCTAACGCCGTGCGACGCTCGCTCGGGTCGCCGCCCTGACGAAAGCAGGGGTGGCCGCCGGAGGAACTCCTGCCGGACGCAAGAAGGCCGCAGCGGTCAAACGGCGGCTTGGCGATGCTCGTCGTCGCGCCCAGCGGCCTTGCGCATGAGCAAGGAGAGGACGAGCCCGATGCCGATCCCCCACACGCCGTTGATCACGATGGTGGTCAGCATCCTGGCGGGGACGAAGCCGCCCGCGACCGGCAGCCCCTTCACGGGGGCGACCACGAACCAGCCGACCAGCACCGACAGGAGGCCGACGCCGAGGCCGAGGAGCCACATCGGGGCGCGCGGCAGCCATGGCAGGGCCAGACCGAAGGCGAGGCCGTACAGCCCGCCCCAGAAGCAGCGGTTGGCGAGCATCGGCACGCCGAAGGGCGGCACGGGGTTCATGCCGTAGGGCGCGACCGTGGGCACCCCGGCGGCGTTGAGCAGCGCGGACGTGCCTTGGTGGAAGACCAGCACGGCGGTCACGGCGGCGACGAAGCCCAAGAGGGCGCGCATCGGTGCAGACATGGCCATGTCCTCCCGCTCGCCGCTGGAGCCGAGCCTTCCTGTCCTGCCCTCGGTCCTCGGCCGAGCCTTCGAGACCTTAGCGCGCCGGGAGAAGGCGATGGCACACCTTTTGTAGCCCCTCGTAAGGGGTGGGTCGCTGCGCTTGCTTGTGCCCCTTAACGGGGAAGCATTCCGGGGGATCGCGCATGTGGAAGCCGGAACATCGACGCGCGGCGACGCGGCGCGGACTGCGCTACGAGAGCGACCTGACAGACGCGGAGTGGGCGCTGGTCGCCCCGCTGATCCGGCCCGCGAAGCGCGGCGGACGGGGCCCCGCGCGGTGGATGTGCGAGAGGTGCTCAACGCCATCCTCTACCTGCTCTGGACGGGGTGCCAATGGAAGGCGCTGCCGAAAGACTTGCCGCCCCGGAGCACGGTGTGGGACTACCTCGACCGCTGGGATTGGGACGGGACGTTGACGCGCATCCACCACGCGCTTTACGTCGAGGCGCGCGAGAAGGCGGGGCGCGAGGCCTGCCCGACGCTGGGCATCATCGACAGCCAGAGCGCAAAGGGCGCGCAAAAAGGGGCTCCACGCTCGACGCCTCGGGCTGCGACGCTGGCAAGACGGTGCTTGGGCGCAAGCGTCACATTCTGACGGACACGCTCGGTCTGCTGCTGGCCGTCATCGTCCACCCGGCCAGCGTGCAGGACCGCGACGGCGCGGAGGAACTGCTGCGAGAGGCACGGCGGAGCTTCCCCTTCATCGAGCGCATCATCGGCGATGCGGGCTACCAGGGGCCGAAGATGGCGGCGGCGGTCGCTCGAACCGGCGCCTGGACCTTGGAGATCGTCCGTCGCTGCGAACGCCATCGCTTCGTAGTGCTGCCGAAGCGCTGGATCGTGGAGAGAACGCTGGCCTGGATCAGAAGGTGCCGCCGTCTGGCCCGAGACTACGAGCGGCACGCGCGCAAGGCGGCGGCCTTCGTCCGCCTCGCCATGATCCGCGTCATGCTCAGGCGCCTCGCTGCAAGCCCTTCACCCTGAACCAGAACTTCCCGGCACGGCTCTCAGATAGGTTTCGTCCACATGCCAGTGGCGGCCACGGGCGCCGCCCCTGCCGCGCCGGCGCCGCCGAAGTTCGCCGGCCAGCAGCGGCGCGAGTTTCGCCTCCCAGTCCCGCACCGCTCCGTGGCTGAACACGACACCGCGCTGGAGGAACATTTCGCTGAGGTCGCGCAGGGTCAGGCGGTAGCGCAGGCGCCACAGCACCACGAGCGCGATGACGTCGGAAGGGTACTGCGTCCCGTTGAGCAGGCCGCCGCTGCGCTCGTTGGACTGCTTCCTGCAATCCCAGCAGCGGAACCTGCGGTAGCCCCGGGCGGTGCGCTCCGGCCGCTCCGTCGCCGCCGCGGAGCCGCAGCACACGCAGTCCATCCAGGCCCCACCCCCCGCTGGGCCCGAAGCCTACCAGCGATGCCACGGCAGCCAAGCAGGCCAGTTGGCGCGAGCCCTGACAGAACCGCTGACGATGACGCCGCGGGCGGCCAGCATCTCCTCCACCATGCGCAGGCCGAGCGGGAAGCGGAAGTAGAGCCAAGCCGCATGGCTGATGACCTCGGCCGGAAAGCGGTACCCGGCATAGGGCGACTTGGGGGCCGGCGAGCTCATCCCTGGCACCTATCGGACCGCGGTCAGACTGTTAACCTCGTCCAAGTTGACGGTGCCGTGCCGCTTGCCGAGCGAGCAGCGCAGGCCTGAACAGCAGGGTGATGGCGAGCTCCCACCCCAACGCGA
>NZ_CADCWA010000116.1 GCF_902806285.1 uncultured Sphingomonas sp.
GGGGGGTGCCGTCCGGGCCCGTCATGGGTACCGCCGCGATCGCCGCGCTGAGCGCGCCCGCGACGCTGTCCAGTGTCGGCGGCTGCGGCCCGGCGGCGAGGTCGATCGTCAGCGTGTCCGCCGTCCCTGGACGCGTGAGCCTGAGCTGGAACCGCTCAGTACCGGTCAGCCCGGCAAGTGCGGCGAAGCGGTCGCCGTTCACCGCGGTGCCCGGCACTTGCAATGGCGTCGCCCGCGCCAGGGTCACGCCGTCCGCCCGCCGGGCCGGAGCTGCGAACGCAAGTGTCAGTGTGTCGCCGTCCGCGCCCGCGAGATAGGTCTGCAGGTCGCCCAAACCCTTGGCGAAGCTTGCCTGGAGGGCCGAGCGCTCGGCACCCGAGGTCGTCGCGCGGGCGGCCCAGTCGGCCAGCATCTTCAAGCGATCAAGCGCTTTGTACGCGGTGAACGCGGCCTGCACATCCGCCGGCAGGCCCGTTCCGCTACGCGGCGTGTCGATGATCGTCGGGAGCCACCGGACGGTGCTGACCGCAGCCGAAGCCGCCGGCTCCGACGCGCGCTTGCCCTGCCAGGGCGGGGTGATCGGCGGCAGGGTGAACTGCGCCTTGGCCAGCCGCACCGCGCGGCTTTGCACCTTAAAGGGAGCAGCCGGGATACCCGCAGCTCCGCCGCCGAGCAGCGCCAATCCGGCGAGGCTGTTGCTGAGTCCGATGTTCACGCTGCGTTCGCCTGCCACCCTGTCACCATTCTATAATAGAGGACGGCAGGCCGGTTTGGCGCTGCCGCCCGCATTAGCCAGGAGCCCGCATGAACGCCGTCGCCGCCCCGGTCGGAGAACCGCCCGAACTGAAGCGCTTCTCGGGGGCGCAGCGTGCGGCGGCGCTGCTACTGGTGCTCGGCGAGGAACATGGCGCGCCGTTGTGGCAGAACCTGACGGCCGACGAGGTCAAGGAACTGTCGGCGGCGATGGCCCAGCTCGGCCGCATTCCGGCGGCGGTGGTGGAGCACCTGCTGGTGCAGTTCTCGACCGAAGTGTCGGGAATGGCCAGCATGCACGGCTCGTTCGAGAGCACCGAGCGGCTGCTGTCGGCGATCCTGCCGGGCGACCGGGTCCGCGAGATCATGGAAGACATCCGCGGACCTTCCGGACGGACGATGTGGGACAAGCTCTCCAACGTGTCGGAGAAGGTCCTCGCCGGCTATCTTCAAAACGAGTATCCGCAAACGGTTGCGGTGATCCTCACCAAGCTGAAGCCCGATCACGCCGCCCGGGTCCTGGCCGAGCTGCCGCGCGAGCTTGGCGTGGACGTGGTTACCCGCATGCTGCGGATGGACCCGGTGCAGAAGGACGTGCTGCAGCAGGTCGAACAAACCCTCAAGGCCGAGTTCGTCAGCAATCTGTCGCGCGCGCAGAAGCGCGATCCGCACGAAAGCATCGCCGAGCTGTTCAACGCGCTCGACCGCTCGGCCGAAGAGGCGATGCTGACGGCGCTGGAGGAGCAGCTGCCCGAAAGCGCCGAGCGCATCCGCTCGCTGATGTTCACTTTCGAGGACCTGACCAAGCTGCTGCCCGCAGCGATCGCGGCGGTCGTCAAGGCGGCCGACAAGAAAGTGGTCGCGCTGGCGCTCAAGGCGGCGCCGGAGGAAGCGCGGGCGGTGTTCTTCGGCGGCATGACCGAGCGCGCGTCCGCCCTGCTACGCGAGGACATGGCGAGCATGGGCCCGGTCCGCGCCCGCGATTGCGAGGAGGCGCAGACGCAGCTGGTTCGGCTGGCCAAGACGCTCGCCGACCGCGGCGAGATCATGCTGGTCGATCCCAAGAGCGACGACGCGCTGATCGTCTGAGCGGAGTTCTGAACCGATGAAGCCGTTCCCGTTCGACCGCGTGTTCGCGACCGCCGCGCCCGTCGGCAATGGAGTGCTGGAGCGCGAGCACCTGCTGGCGGAGCTCGCGCATCTCCGGGCCGAGCTGGCGGGGGCCGAGGAGCGTGGACGGGCGGAAGGCGAGGCGCGGGCGCTGGAGCGCTTCCGGGCCGAGCGCGAGACTGCGCTGCTGTCCGCTATCGACGCGCTCGGCGCCGCTTTCGAGGAATTGGTGGAGCAGTTCGAGGCGGTGGAGGCGGAGGTCACCCGGGATGGCGCGGCCCTGGCGATGGCGGCGGCAGAACATCTTGCCGGCCGCGCCCTGGCCGAGGCTCCGCAAGCGGTGATTGACGAGGCGATCGGCCGGACGCTCGGCGAACTTCGCCGCGGGACGCCGTTGGAGGTGCGGGTCAGCCCCGAATTGGTGGTCGCGGTGGAAGCGGCAGTGGCCGAGCGGCAATCGCGCGACCGCCGGCGGCTGGAGGTCACCGTGATCGGCGACGCGACCCTGCCCACCGGCGATGCGCGGCTGTTGTGGGAACGCGGCGGCGCCGCCTTGAACGCCGCCACCCGGCGCGAGACCCTGGCGCGCGAAATCGGGCGGCTGCTCGGCTGACCGGCAAAAACTGCCGCCCGGCAACTTCTGCCGGGGTGCGGCCTCTATAATTGGGTGAGGGGCGGGTGGACCGCGCCGCCAAGTGGGGCTCGCACCGTTGAACGCTATACGACAGCTTGCAGGGAAGCTCGGGGCCAGGCGGCTCGCCGTCATGGGGGCGGTTGCGACCGCTCTGCTCGCCGGCCTCGCCTATCTGGCGCTGCCAGGGCGCGACGGTCCGATGGGCTACCTCTACACCGACCTGGAGCCCTCGTCCGCACAGGCCATCGCCGACAAGCTGCAGGCGAGCCAGGTCGAGTTCCGGATTTCTGCGGACGGCACCGCGATCATGGCGCCGCAGGAGCGGCTCGCCGAGCTGCGCATGTCCATGGCCGGCGACCG
>NZ_CADCWA010000117.1 GCF_902806285.1 uncultured Sphingomonas sp.
ACCTCGGCCGCGCGCTCGCGGAAGCGCGGGGAGGCGGCGGGACGGTGGCCGCGCTGATCGTGGCCGCCGTGGTCGGGCTGGGCCAGAGCCTCGGTCTGCCGACCGTGGCCGAAGGCGTGGAGGACGCGGCCGCGGCGGGGCTCCTCGCCGGGCTCGGCTGCAACGTCGGCCAGGGCTGGCTGTTCGGGCGCGCGGTTCCGGAAGGGGATGCCGCGGCGCTCGCGGCGGGAATGGCGATCGACCCGGGGCATCCGGCGCGGGCGGAGGAGGCGCTGGCGGGATGACCGCCAGTGGCCGGCCCGCGAACCGGGGCGCCCCGCGGACGTTGCCGGCACGTGACCCGCCTCGCATTCGGCACCGGCACCGAAGCCGGACGCGCGGGCGAGGCTCGCCGCGACCTGGTGTCCGCGTGGCGGAACTTGGCGCGGCGCCGAAGCCGCGCCCGCAAACGCCGGCGGTGCTGCCCTTCGAACAGGGCGGCTGGCCGCCCGGCGAAGGAGGAGGACCGACGGCATGAGCAGCAGCGGCGCACGCTTCGCGGACCGGGTCGCCTTGGTGACGGGCGGCAGCGGCGGCATCGGGCTTGCCGTCGTACGGCGGTTGGCCTCCGAGGGCGCGCGGGTGGTGGCGGTCGGCCTCCACCAGGAGGGCGCGGACGCGGCGGCGGAAGCGGCGCGCGCGGCCGGGGCGCCGGACGCCTGGGGCGCGGCGTGCGACGTGGCGGACGAAGCGGCGTCGGAGGCGGCGGTGGCCGGGACGCTCTCGCGCTTCGGGCGGCTGGACGTGGTGGTGAACAACGCCGGCATGATGCTGTTCAAGCCGCTGGCCGAGTACACCGGCGCTGAGTGGGCGCGCGTGCTGGGCGTGGACCTGATGGGCGCGGTGCATTTCACGCGCCTGCTCTTCCTGCACGGGCGCCCCGGCGCCGCCATCGTGAACGTTTCCAGCGTCCACGCCGCGATGACGACGCCGCTGGTCGCGCCCTACGCCGCGGCCAAGGCGGCGATGCTGTCGCTGACGCGCTCGGCCGCCATCGAGGGGCGCGAGCGCGGCATCCGCGCCAACGCGCTGCTGCCCGGCGCGGTGGACACGCCGATGCTGTGGGAGAACCCGAACATCAAGTCGGGCGCGGAGAAGATCGACCCGGCCGACGTCGGCAAGCCGGAGGACGTGGCGGCCGCAGCGGCGTTCCTGGCGAGCGACGAGGCGCGCTTCGTCACCGGCGCGGCGCTGGCGGTGGACGGGGGCCGGCTGGCGCGGCTGTAAGGTTTGGAGGCGGGCGGACCACTCGACCGCCGCTCGGCACCGCCGCTCGGCATCTTCCATCCTACCGTGTGGCGGATGGGCCACCAGCCGCATCTCCGAGCCGGACGAGGAGCGAGCCGAGTTCGAGCGGACGCCGGACCAGATCTTCGACGACGAAGGGGCAGTTCTCAGGCAGCGGGCTCTCAGGCCCACCATCGGCGGCGAGCTTGTCTCGCGCCACAGCCACGGCGACGGACCACACCTCGCCGAGGTCGAGCCTAGGGCCCATGCTCGGCGCGTAGCACCGGGCGGCCGCGGCCAACGCTAGGATCACCTCGGCCTTTGCGTTGCCGACCTGCTCGAGCCGCCGAGACGCATGGGCGAGAAGCAGTTGGGTCAGACCGGTTTGGAGCAGGCCGGCGAGGCTGTTGAACTCGCTGCGGCCCACGTCGCCCACTTCCTCGATCAGGTTCTCCCAGTCCACGGCGTCGTCCACCCGCTCCCCGCGGGCGAGGCGGCGGAGCAGGTCGGCCTGCTGCTCGGACCAGAGGAGAATGTCGGCGTCGTAGAGGCTGCTCATCGCGGGATTGCCCGACAGATTGGAAAATGCTTCGTGCTGCGCCTAAGCGTCGGACGTTTGTGCGTCGAGAAATCGATCAAGCCCCTCTCCAACCGACGTCCAGTCGTGCTCTAGACGCGCCCAGAGACAGCGAGATCGCCTCCGCCATTCAGCGCGTTCTGAGCGGGCTTCTCCAAGAAGCGGACGATTTCTGAATGTCTCTGGCAGTATGGCGACTAAGCACCTCAACGATGCAGATCGAGCGATCGAGAATGCGCTTGAGATCAGCATGGCTTACTGGTGGTAAGTGCGGCTCCTCTGGAGGCGGCAAGGATGGATCGTGATGCGCCAACCTTCGATTCCTCCATCTGTTCAACGATTTTACCCTTTTGCCGAATGGGCCGGAAGTACCAACAAGCCTCTCAAGCTTGTTTATGCAATCGTGCATCTCGCGTTCGAAAAGGTTTGCTCGACCGGCAATCTCGTTGAATGAGGACTTGTGCCTGAACGAAGAGGGAAAGCGGCTCAGCTTTATCTTCCCGCTGTCTGTCTGGTCCCAGACCCGCGCCAGAGCCATGCTTGCCGCGATGGAGGCGCCACGAGCAATCGACAGCAACGGGCGATAGACGAGCTTGGTTTGCAGGAGATCATTGAACGCTCCATCGAGCAGCAAAACTTCTGCCGACTCCCAGGTTTGCAAGGCGACGTGAACCTCTCCTGCTACTGCGAGCGAAAAGTTCTGCAATTCGTTTAAAGCATGGGGTTTCTTGCTCACGCCTGCTTCCGCTCGATCAGCCCCCGCCGGATGCGCCGCCCCCGCCGGATGCGGTCCTCGATGAACTCCGACTCGCCCCAGCGCACGGCGCGCGCCAGCGCCTGCGCGTCCTCCGTGAAGCGGGCCAGCATCTCCAGCAGCGCTTCGCGGTTGTTGAGGAAGATGTCGCGCCACATGTCCACGTCGCTGGCCGCGATGCGGGTGAAGTCGCGGAAGCCCGACGCGGCGAATTTCAGCACCGCCTCGCGCGACTCCTCCGCCAGGTCGTCGGCG
>NZ_CADCWA010000118.1 GCF_902806285.1 uncultured Sphingomonas sp.
AACGCGCGTGGGCCCGCGCACCCCGAAGGTGCCGTTGCGGGCGCTCAGCTGCAGCCGCGCGAAGGCGGAGTTGTCGAGGTCGGCGAGCAGCCGCCCGTCCCACCGCTGCCAGTCGCCGCTGCCGTTCACCTGCAACCGGAGCGGGGCGGTTAGACCCGCCAGCCGCGCCACCACCCCGTCCCGCGGCGCGCTCAGGAACAGGTTGAGGCCGAGCCGGTTCGCCTCGGGCACCGCGTCCAGGGTCAAGGCGACGCGGTCGCCGCCGGGCCGGCCCTCGCCGCCGATCGCCGCGGCCTGCAGCGCCACCTGGGCCCTGCGGTCGGCGATGCGGGCGCGGCCGTCGATGAACGCAACCCGCCGCTCTCCGGTGACCGGCCGCTCCAGGATCAGCCGATCGACCTTCAGGCGGCCGACCGTGATGTCCAGGTCGGGCAGCAGCGGGCCGTCGCTGGGCGGGGTCGCGCGGAACTCGGGCAGGCGCGCCAGGGTGGCGGTGGGCGCGTGAAGGCTGCGGATGTCGAGGTGGTTGTCGAGGTAGTCGAGCGGGCGCCAGTCGAGCCTGACCACCGGCGCGGCGAAGAACACGCCGCGGGGATCGGACAGTGTGAGGCGCCGGATCGTCATGTCTCCGTACAAGGAGCCGTCGATCCGCCCGATGCCGATCTTGAGGCCGTTGGCGAACTCGAGCCCCTCGATTTGATTGGCGACGAAGCGGCGGCCGGGGTCGGTGTTGATGCCTACGAGCAGCAGGCCGGCCAGCACGATCAGTCCGAGCAGCAGTCCGCCGATCCACTTGGCAATCGTCGCCGGCCAGTTGCGCCGGTGGCGGACGACCACCGTCTCTTCCCGCGGGGCCTCGCCGGATCGAAGGGCGACCTCGTTCATCTAGAAAGCCTGGCCGATCGAGACGTAGACGTTGAAGCGGCTCTCGCCCTCCGCGCGGCCGAGCGGGGTAGCGATGTCGACGCGCAGCGGGCCGAAGTTGGTGTAGTAGCGCGCGCCGACCCCGATCCCCAGCCGCATGTTCCGGAAGTTCGGCACGCGCTCCTCATAGACCTGGCCCGCGTCGACGAAGCCGACCACGCCGAAGTCACCGAAGCGGTAGCGCACCTCGGCCGCGGCCTCCGTCAGGCTGAGCCCGCCGAGCGGCCGGTCGTCCGGGTCCTTGGGCCCGAGCTGCTGGTAGCCGAAGCCCCGCACGGAGCCGCCGCCGCCCGCGTAGAAGCGGCGGGACGGCGCCAACTCGAACCGGTCGATTCCAAGCGTGGTGCCGACGCGGGTGCGGCCGGCGACGACGATGCTCTCGCCCACCGGATAGTAGGCGCTCGCGTCGAGCTGGCTGCGGAAGTAGGGCCGGAAGCCGTCGCTGAGCGCGCCCTCCGGCTGGGCCAGGATCGCCGCGCGGAACCCGCGGGTGGGATCGAGCAGGCTGTCCGTGCGGTCGAAGCCGACCTGGCCGATCAGGCTGGCGATGCCGAAGCGGCGCTTGTCGCGCTCGCCCAGGGCAAAGTTGTAGTCCTCCTCCACCGTGCCGAGGATCTCTGCGCCGATCGCCCAGGTGAAGGTCTTCCGCCAGATCGGCGTGCTGTCGTAGCTCAGCCTGGTGTAGAGGCGGCCGGTCAGCGCATCGAACGCTTCGTAGCGGCTGCGCAGGGCTTCCAGCCCGACCTGGAAGGTTCGGTCCCGCCTGCCGGCGTTGGAGCGGCGAAAGGCCACGCTCGCGCCCTGCTGCCGGCTGCCGAGAACCGCGCTGGCGATCAGCGCGCCTTCGGGCGGAAAAAGGTTGCGGTGGGTCCAGCTGCCTTCGACGCGGAAGCCTTCGCCGGTGCCGTAGCCGGCGCTGGCGGCCAGCGTCCGCGGCGGCGCCGCGTCCTGGGTGACCAGCATCGTCACCTCCTCCGTGCCGTCGCCCAGCATCCGCCCGGTCCGCTCCGGCTGAACCGAGACGGTGGAGAACAGCCCGGTGGCGACCAGCGCCTGGCGGAGGTCGTCGATCTCGCGGCTGTCGTACAGCTCGCCCCGATCGAAGCGGGCGAGGGTGGCGACATGATCCAAGCCGAATGCCTGCTCGCCGGTGGTCCGGAAGCCGCCGAACCGCGCCCGGGGGCCGAGCGTGATCGGCAGCGTGTAGTCGCCCAGGTGCGTTTCCTGGTCGAGCAGCACGTCGCGCTGGCCGACTTCGGCGAAGGGGTAGCCTTGCTGCGGCAGCACCAGGGCGAGGTTCGCCTCCGCGCCCTGGATGCGCTGGGCGACGATCGGTTCGCCGACCTTGAGGGCCAAATTCTCGTCGATCAGCCCCGGCGGAACCGTCGGAGCGGCCGGTACCGCAATGCTGCCGAGGCGGTAGCGCTCGCCCGGCACCACCAGCAGCACGGCGGTGACCGGCTGGCCGTCCGCCGCGTCCGACCGGTCGATCCGAGTATCGATCCGCGCGTCGTACCAGCCTTCGGAATGGAGGATGCGCTCGATGAGCTTGCTGTCCTCCGTCAGCCGGGCGGACAGCATCGCCTCGTTCGCCGCCTCGCCGTCGCCTTCCCGCAGCGCGGACAGGGAGCGGAACTGGGCCTGAAGGTCCGTCTCGGTCGCGGCATCCGCCACTTCCAGCCCTTCGACCCGAGTGGCATAGCGGAGCTCCACCGGACCTTCGGCCGGGTCGGGCTCCGCCAGCTCCACCTCGCGGACGTCGAACTGGTTGAGCGGCGGCAGCGGCTGGTTGAGCTCGGGATCGGTACTTGGCGTCGCCGCGCCCGGTTGCCCGGCGAGCAGGCGCCGTTCGAACTCCTCGATGCTCTCCAGCGGACCCTGGAGCGCGGGATCGTCCGGCCCGAGCGGCGGGACCTCCGTCGCCATTTCCTGGTCGGAGACGACCGGTCCCGCGGGTGGAAGATCGGGGGGAGGGGACGGTGGCGGTGGCACGGCCGCCGCCGCAGCCGGCTGCCCGGCCTGCTGCGCCGCCGCCGGGCTCGCGGCAGCGGATGCCAGCGCGCTGGCCAGGAGCAGCACGGCGAGCGGTCGTCTTGGTTGGCGACAGCGCTGCGGCGTAAGAACAAACATCGGCAGGCCAACCCACATTACGCAAACGATCCAGCCGCCGCCGATCACCAAAAAAGGTTCCAGGCGCTTGTGGCCCAGCCGCAAGTGTTTGTCACCTGCTTCGCTCCGGCAAACGGACCGGCCCAAACTGGCACTCGCCAGGCTGAACGAGAGCTTGAAACAGTGGAAAACATCGCCGAGTAGCGCATTGTGCATACCCGTTACGCGAACGCGGAGCTTTGTTACCCCGATGCAAGATGAAGCTCCGACGCGTATCGAGGACCCCGATCGCGATGATCTTCCGGCGAGCCGCGCCGGCGGCGGGTCTCCAGCGCCTCCGGCGATCGCGCCCGACGATTCCGCCGTCTTCTTCCAGGCGCTGGAGGAGCATCCGGCGAGCGACTTCGTGGTCGTCGATTTCGATGAAACCCTGTGGCTGCGCAACTCCACCGAGGAGTTCCTGAGCAGCGTGCGGCCGCGCTTCCTGGCGGCGATCGTTCTGCAAGTGCTTGGCATGGTCAAGCCGTGGCGCTTGTTTCAACGGAGTCGGCCCAACCATTATCGCGACTGGATTCGGGTGCTGGCCGTGCTTGCGGTGGCCCCATGGTCGCTGTGGTTGTGGCGCCGCAGGGCCGCCGAGCTCGGACCGCGTTACGTCAACCAACCGTTGCGGGATGCGATCCGGCAAAGGCCCGGACCCGAGTTCATCGTGGTGAGCTTCGGCTTCCGTGAGATCGTCCGCCCGCTGCTTGCGGCCATCGACCCCCGGCTGCCGCTGCGGGAGAGCTGCAGCCTGCGGAGCGGGGCGAGGCTGCGCCAGGAAGGCAAGGCCAGCGCGCTCAAGCGGCACTTCGGCCCGGAAACGCTGCGCCGGGCGCTGGTGATCACCGACAGCGACGCGGATGCGGACCTGTTGCAGGCCAGCAGCAAGCCGTTCCTAGTCCAGTGGCCCGACGCCCACTACGAGCAGGCGGGTCTCAAGCCGCTGATGCCGTTCGTCTACCTGCAGCGGGTCAAGCGGCCCGACGAGAACTACCTGCGCAACGCCATTCTGGGGCACGATCTTCCGGTTCTGGTACTGGCCTACGCGCTGGTGAGTTCGCAGCCGCTGGCCGCCGGCGCCGCGATCCTGCTGTTTGTGCTGAGTTTCTTCACCGCTTACGAAACCGGCTACCATGAGAACGACCGGCTCGGGCTGCTGCTGGAGCGCAAGCCCAAGGTGTCGGCGAACTATCATACGCTCGGGCGGAACTTCAGCCCGGGCTTCGCCTGGGCGGTCGCCATTCTGCTCGCGGGGGCAGCCAGCCTGCTGGCCTGGCGGTCGCTAAGCTGGATCCCGCCGGTCGTGGGCACCGGGTGGCTCGGCTTTCTGGCGACCTGGGCAGCCTTTGTCGGTTTCCTGGTCTTCATGCGGCTGCTGTTCCGCTGGCAGAACGTGATCGAGCCGCAAGGTCGGATCGTGCCGATGCTCGGCCTCCAGGTCGGCCGGGTGCTGGGCTATGCGATCATCTTTCCGACCTCGGTGATCGGTGCGTTGTTGTGCGTCGCCCACGGGGTCGCCCGCTGGATCCCCTACATGATCTATCGCTTCGGAGGGTCGCGCCGGGACGTCCCCAATCACCTGAACTGCCTGATGCTGCTCCTGTTGTTCGCCGGCGCGGTGGCGATCGGCGGGGACCCTGGCGCCCTGCTGACCTGGCAGTCCGGCCTGATCTTCGCCTACGTCGGCGCGCGCGGCGCCAAGGATCTGCTGAAGTTCGCGCCGCGCCTGCTGCCGCTCCGGCCGATTGCCGACCGGCAGCAGGAACCCCGCGAGCGGGCCTTGAACCCGGCGGAGTAGCGGCCCCAACCGGCCTCGGCATCAGTCGAGCGCTGTGTCGGGGTAAGCCGTCGGCTGGAGGATGCGCATCGCCACTTCCGACCAGTCGGGAAAGTCGCGCGGTTCCACCTTGCCGACCAACGTCAATGCCGTTTCCACGGCGTCCCTGATCGATTGCGGATCACCCGGCTCATAGCCGACCCGGGTGCTGGATCTGCCGACGGCGAAGTGCGGGCAAACGGCGGGCATGCCGAAATACTCGAACTGCGCGAGCTTGAGGCTGGAATCCGCCAGATACTCACCGCCGGGAGCCGGACGGTAAGGCGCAACGCCGATGGAGGCGTGCTTCACGAACGGAAGCGTATCGGCGTAGGGCATTTCGGGATGGGTGTGGAGATTGGGTGCCGCCTCGACCTCCGCGTCGGCGCCGATCACATGGAATTGGAGGTCACGAAACGCCGGCGCGGCGACATCGAAGAAGCTCTCGTCGAACAGCATGGAGCCGACCGAAACCGCCGTCTTGCCGCCGTTGCGATAGGGGCTCGGACCGATGCCCTCGAACTCGCCGCGGTTGATCCCGTACCCTGCGTAATAAAGCCGCCCAGGCACGAAGGAGAAGTAGTCGGCCATCGCGCGCGAGCGGAGGACGAAGTAGTCGACGAGATGCTGATCCTCGGTCAGTTTTTGCCGGACGAACGGGTGGGTGCCGACGACGTCCGGCCGGTCCGTGCAGTAGCAGATGATCTTGGCCGTCGGATTGAGCCGCCGAAGCCGGCGGAGGTAGATGGCCGGAATCCCCGCTTCGATGATCAGGTAGTCGGCCCCTGTCACAAGCCGATCGAAGTGGGCGTTGGGCAGATTGGCGTAGGCTGCAAACAACCTGCCAAGCACGGCATCGGCCAGGCGATTATTGGAGTGGAACGGGTGCAGGCTCGTGCGCCACAGCAGGCAGCTTATGCCGTTCACCACTTCCACGCGGTTGGCCTTGTCCCACAGGAACAGGCGGGAATCCTTGGCCGCGTACCGCGACAGCCAGCTGAATCGGGTGGAAATGAACGACACGTCGAAACCGCAGCCGGTCAGCGCATCCGCGACCTGGTGAATGCTGGCGCGCTTCGCCGTACGGTAGTCATGGTGTCCGGAGATAAGGACGACCCGCTGCCCCTCCGTCTCCGTAGCTGCTCGCATCTTGGTCATCATGGCCTTCATGCGAGAACCGAGCCGATGGCTGGCGGGAGTAGCGGCAAGTGGCTGTGCCACCATGGTCGAACCGTTTAGCAGCCGGTCCGACCATAAGGGTAAATGCGCGAACTGCGATGAGGTTCAACGACCCGAGCTTCGGCGAGCCGATCGAGGGCCGACGCTACGCCGTGGGGCAAGAGTTCCGCGCCCATACCGGCACCTTCAATGCGGGCCAATGGGACTATCATCTCCATTGCGCCGACCAGGGGCAACGGACGTGGACGGCGATGGTCTAGTTCAACGATGTCGCGGCCGGCGGCGCGACCCGCTTCAAGCAGATCGGCAAGACGGTCCAGCCGGCGCGGGGAACGCTGCTCGCCTGGCACAATCTGCTGCCCGACGGACACCCGAACGACGCCACGCTCCATCAAGGCACCAAGGTGCGCTCGGGCGTGAAATATGTGCTGACCGAGTGGTTCCGGGAGCATGCCGTCACCTCCCTTTGATCGGAGCAGGAGCGGTCGCAGCGAACTAGCCGGTCCCCCCTCGCGATACTCCCGCGACAGCTGGAGGTGGGCCGGTTCGACCTGCCGCAAGCAGCGGAACTGTAACAGTGGCTACACGAGAGAGTCTTGCAGGCTCCCTAGCCCCGCACTCGAGCAAGGCGATCGGCCCCCATCAAAACGGCGGCCGACCCTCACTCGTCCGAGAGGCACGCGAACAGGCGGGAGTGGAAGGCATGATTGGCAACAGGTTGGCGTATCGCATGCTGCTGTTGAGCGCCGCGGCGTCCGTTCTGGCGGCTTGCGGCGGAGCCGATGATGTCGGCTCGCCGGGCGAGGGGGTGATCGTTCTTCCCACCCCGACGCCAACGCCAACTCCAACCCCCACTCCGACCCCACCTCCGACCGGCCCCGCGGCGAACTGCCCGACCGGCACTTCCAACGCCGGTGTCGTGGCCGACCGCCGCAACTGCCGCCTGCCGGCCCAGATCACGGGCACCCTGAACCTGCCGAAGGTCGCCGGCCTGTTCTACTCGATCGACGGACGGGTCGACGTGGGCGTCGATGTTGGCGGCGGCGGCTCGGCCCCGGGCGGTCAGTCGGCGATCCTGTCGATCGATCCGGGCGTGGCGGTCGTCGGCCAGAGCCAGGCGAGCTTCCTGGTGGTCAACCGCGGCTCGCAGCTCAACGCGGTCGGCACCGCCACCCAGCCGATCATCTTCACCTCGCTCGCCAACCTGGAAGGCGGTTCCACCGACGCCAGCGACAGCCAGTGGGGCGGCGTGATCCTGCTCGGCCGGGCGCCGATCAGCAATTGCGCGTCCAACGTCCCGGGCGGCAGCGCCGACTGCCAGCAGCAGGTCGAGGGCACCAACGCTCCCGCACTCTATGGCGGTGCCAGCGCCAACGACAACAGCGGTCAGCTGCGCTTCGTGCAGATCCGCTTCACCGGCTTCAGCCTCGCGCCCAACTCGGAGCTGCAGGGCCTGACCACCGGCGGCGTCGGCGCGGGCACGGTGATCGAGAATGTGCAGGTCCACAACAGCGGCGACGACGGCATCGAGATCTTCGGCGGCCGCCACAACATGCGCAACATCGTGCTCACCGGCGCCGACGACGACAGCCTCGACACCGATTTCGGCTACAAGGGCTTTATCCAGTTCCTGATCGGCATCCAGCGGCCGCAATCGATCAAGGCGGGCGGCGGCGATACCATGATCGAAGCCGACAGCAGCAGCCCCGGCGGCGATTTCGACTTCACCCCGCGGCAGAACACCCGGCTGTCGAACTTCACCTTCGTCCAGACCCGGCCGGGCCGCTCGGCGATCCTGCTGCGCGGCGGCACCGACTATACGCTGGTGAACGGCGTGGTGGTCGGTCCGACGGCCTGCCTCGACGTCGACCAGGCGGAGACGGTGCAGGGGCCCGATCCGGCCAGGGACGAGGCTGGCCCGCCGGTGATCAGCTCGGTGCTGTTCGCCTGCCCGGCCTTTGCCGATCCGGACGCCGACGATTTCGAGAACGCGGCGGTCAACGCGTCCGGCAACGCCAACAACAATCTGGCGTTCACCGCAACGCTCACCAACGGGTTCGTAAACGGCACCAACGAGACAACCGCGACGCCGTTCAACGCCAGCACGCTGAACGCCTTTTTCATCGGCACCAGCTACGTGGGTGCGGTCCGGGACGCCAACGACATCTGGTATCGCGGTTGGACCTGCGACAGCAGCTACGCGACCTTCGGCAGCAACCAGAATTGCAACAGCGTTCCGGCCTGACCGGCGCGGATGCAGGCGGCGGCATCGGTCGCCGCCTGCGGATGAATGCCGGGAGGGGAGGGCTGCGTGCGGTCCTCCCTTCATCCGGATGAACCGACGATCCTGATTTGCTTGGGGATACCATGTCCTACGCCGGCCGCCTCGCCTCGCTTCTGCTGCTTACCACTGCCATGTGTCCGGCGGCAGCGCTCGCGCAGGCGTCGGGGGCAGTGCCCCCGGCCGAGACGCCGCCGACCGGTCCGCCAAGCGGCGACCAGACGGACGTCAGCGCACCCGGCACCGATGCGCAGACCGGCGAGCAGCCGGCCGGGGAACCGGAGGTGGAAGTCTCCGCGCCCGGGGCCGATCCGGGCGGGTCGATCGTCGTCACCGGCCGCCGCAACGTGGTCCGCTCGACCCCCGAAGTGGTTTCGGTCCTCTCGGCCGAGGACATCGCCCGGACCGGCGAGGGCGATATCGCGGGCGCGCTGCAGCGGGTCACCGGCCTCAGCGTCACGGGCAACGGCTTCGTCTACGTCCGCGGGCTCGGCGACCGCTACTCGCTGGCCCTGCTCAACGGCCTCGCCTTGCCCAGCCCAGAGCCGCTGCGGCGGGTCGTCCCGCTCGACATCTTCCCCACCAGCGTGCTCGGCAGTGCCCTGGTGCAGAAGAGCTATTCGGTAAACTATCCGGGCGAGTTCGGCGGCGGCGTCATCAATCTCACCACCTCGGCCATCCCGCGCGAGAGCTTCCTGTCGGCGGGCGCCAGCATCGGCGGCAATACGGAGACCACCGGAGAGCTCGGCTACACCTACTACGGCAGCCGCACCGACCCGCTCGGCTTCGACAATGGCGAGCGCGACATCGACGGCGTGTTCGGCGCCGCCTTCCGGGCCGGTGCCCCGATCAGCGAGGGCGGTTTCTTCAGCCGCGACGACATCAGGGCCGCGACCGCCGACTTGTCGAACGCGCGCACCAACCTCATTCAGCGCAACACCGACATCCCGGCCAACGGTGGCTTCGACCTGAGCGGCGGCACGTCTTTCAACTTCGCCGGCGCCGAGGTCGGCGTGATCGCCAGCGGCGGGTACAGCAACAGCTGGCGCACGCGCGAAGCCCGGCAGCAGACGGCGGGCGGCGACGCGATCGGCACCGACTTCCGGGTGGTGCGCACCGACAACCGCGTGGTCGTCAACGGGCTGCTCGGGCTGTCCGCCCGGGTGGGCGAGCATGACGTGCGCTGGACCAACCTCATCATCCGCGACACGCTCAAGATCGGGCGGCTGGGCGAAGGCTTCGACATCCAGCTCGCCGATCCGGTGGAGGGCCAGCCGGCCCAGCAGGTCAACCAGCGCACCGCCTGGTTCGAGCGCCAGCTGATCAACACCCAGCTGGTCGGCGAGTTCGACTTCGGCGACTTCGGCGTGGACCTGCGCGCCGGCTATGCCAACTCGCAGCGCAATGCGCCTTACGAGCGGGCGTTCAGCTACTTCTACAGCACGGAAGTGGGCGACTACGTCAACAACCTGACCACCAATGCGCAAAGCGCCACGGTCTCTTTCAGCGAGCTCGACGAGGACGTGTGGAACTTCGCCGGCGATGTCAGCTACAAGCTGCCGAACGCGCCCATTACCCTGTCGGCGGGCGCCGCCTGGCTCGACACGCATCGCGGCTCGACCCGGCGGGACTTCAACTTCCGCCCCGCCAACGCGCTTCCGCTCGGCGTGACGCAGCAGCGCCCGGACTATCTGCTCTCCGACCTCAACGTCTACCTGTACGACATCCTGCTGGTGGAATCCTCGGCGCTGGCCGGCATTGCCCGCTACGAGGGCGATCTCGAGGTGCTCGGCGCCTACGGCCAGGTCACCGCGGAGATCACGCCCGATCTGCGGTTCCAGGGCGGCGTGCGCTTCGAGGACGGGACCCAGTCGGTGACGCTGGTCGACCTGTTCGATCAGGGCGGGCTGACCCAGGTCCCGGCAGTCGAGGAGCGCTACTGGTTGCCCGCCGCAACGCTGACCTGGAACCTCGCGACCGACATGCAGCTGCGTCTGCACGCGTCCAAGACGCTCGCACGCCCGCAGTTCCGCGAGCTCGCCCCGCAGGCCTATTTCGATACGGAAAGCGACCGCCAGTTCTTCGGCAACCCCTTCCTGACGGACAGCACGCTGTTCAACGCCGAAGCGCGGTACGAATGGTACTTCGCGCCGCAGCAGCGGCTGAGCGCCGCGCTGTTCTTCAAGCGGCTCAACGATCCCATCGAGGCAGTGGCGTCGGTGGCCGGCGGCGGCGCCCTGCTGACGACCTTCGCCAATGCCCCGGCCGCGCGGCTCTACGGCTTCGAGCTGGAAGCGCAGCGCTATTGGCCGCTGTTCGGCACCTACCGGCTGGTGACGATCGGCAACTACACCTTTTCGCAATCGCGGCTGCAGGTCAGCGATGACGATACGACGATCCTGAACGACACCCGCGGCGACCGGCCGGCAAGCGAGGTGTTCGGCAACGGCGAGCCGCTGACCGGCCAGTCCAAACACCTTGCCAACGTCCAGATCGGGTTCGAGAACGGCGAGCGGCTGCAGCAGGCCACTTTCCTGCTCAACTACGGCAGCAAGCGGGTGACGAGCCGCGGCCCGATCCTCGGCGAAACCCGCCAGAACGACTTTTTCGAGCGTCCCGGCTTCACCCTCGACTTCGTCGCCCGGCACGGCTTCGCCCTGTTCGGCCTGGAGGGCGAGGTGAAGTTCGAGGCGCGGAACCTGACCGGCACGGACTATCTCGAATATCAGGATGTCGGCGACACGCGCCTGTTCATCAATCGCTACGACCTCGGCCGGTCCTTCTCGCTGGGCGCTTCGCTGAAGTTCTAACGGCAGGCGTAAGCCGGGCGCCTATGGGGACGGATCAAGCCTTGGCCGACTGCCAGAAAGGTCCGGCATCGCAGAGCTGCTCGAGGAAGGACTCGGCAGCGCGCAGATTGTCCGTTTCTTCGGCCGATTCCTGCGGAGCCTGGCCGGTCAGTTCCGGGGCAAGCAGCCGCGCGGTCGCCAGGTCGTTCAGCTTGCCCAGCGCCTCCTGCAGGCCCTCGACCGCCTCGGTGAACCGCTTCCGGCGCTTGGTGCGCGGGTACACATCGCGGAAGAACTCCACCGCGTAGCGCAGCTTCTTGATCTGGATGCGCAGCCGGTGGCGGCTGTCCTCGTCCATCTGCGCCAGCAGGCCGCGGGTCGGCGCGATCGTGGCCCAGAGCTTGTCCAGCCGCTTGCGCGCGAAGCCGCGGATCGAGCGGTCGGCGAGCTTGCCGGAGCGCCAGGGACCGATCGCCGCCCACCCCGTGAGGTCGATGAGAAGGAGGCGCAGCTTCGTCGCGTTCATCGCCTCCACGACCTGGTCGTAGGCTTGCTCCCGTCTCCGGCCAGCCGCCGCCCGCTCCCCTCCGTCGAGCTCCCGCTGCAGGTAGACGTCGAGGTTGCGGGCGTCGCCCAGCTGCGCGGTGAACCAGCGCAGGTCCTCGCGCAGCCGGAGATACCGGTCGTCGGCGATCGCCGGCCGGAAGAAACTGAAGGCCGAGCGGAGCCGGCGCAGCGCCACCCGGGCCTGGTGCAATGCGTCGGCGGGCCGGCTGCGGATCACCAGCTGTTCGTTCAGCCGGTAGTGCTTCAGGCATG
Organism: uncultured Sphingomonas sp.; assembly: GCF_902806285.1. GTDB lineage: Bacteria > Pseudomonadota > Alphaproteobacteria > Sphingomonadales > Sphingomonadaceae > Sphingomicrobium. Next base: position 11,960 of record NZ_CADCWA010000118.1, read on the forward strand.
CATGCATGATCGCCGCGAACGCCTCGGCGACCGTCAGATCGGGCGTAATGCTTACCGGCGCAGCCTTGGCGACCCGGTCCAGAGCGCCGTCCGCCAGCGCCGCACCGCGCTCCGCCTTGCTCAGGACGCCAAGCCTTGCGGGCACGCGCTCGGCAAGGGCGCGAGCCGCCGCCACGACGTCCGCAGCCGTCCCTTCCAGCAGCTCGAACTCGATCTCGGCAAAGTCGAGACACTGGCGGTCCGCGGTCAAGCGTCCCACATCCCAGTCGACCTGAACGTTGCTTGAGCCCTGGCGCAGGCGCCAGCTCGTTCGCTCCACCTCCGACCGGAGCACGGGTTGCAGCTTGCGCCCGAGCTTCTCGGCTTCGGTCGGCAGCTCGACCGGCAGTCCGTCCAACTTGCCGCAGTCGAGCGCCTCGCTCGGGACCTCCCACTCCCACTCGTCGCGCGTGAACAGGCCGTCGCTCGACACCGTTCGCTTCAGCGTCTGGACGAACGCCTCACCGCTGCGTCGGACCCGGAGGGAAAAGCCGTTCTTCGCGAGCAGCTTCTTGGGCGTATCGTAATAAACGCTCGTCTGCCGGGCCGTGCGGCTCTCCGCCTCCTGAAACAGGGGATCGCTTCGGACGAGCGCCGACTGGTCGCCGACCAGATCCAATTTGAGTTCGATTTCTTTGCCCATCGGATCAACGCCTTGCCGTTCGCTAGGAGGAAGACGCACGGACCGCTAAGACTATCCCCCATGAGGTTGCCGACACGGCTCAAATCCATGCTGGGGCGGGTACGTCTGGCGATGAGGACTCGAGAGGCGGGTACCGGACGGCCGGTGCAAACGGGCGCCATTCCCTGGCGGCTGGGCGAGGATGGCGGTCCCGAGGTGTTGCTGGTGACCGGTCGCAGGTCCGGCCGCTGGCTCATTCCCAAAGGCTGGCCGATGATGGGCAGGACGCTCGCCGCCGCCGCCGCCCAGGAAGCGTTCGAGGAGGCGGGGGTGGAAGGCACGGTCGACCCGGCGCCGGTGGGCTCGTTCCGGCACGACAAACAGCACGTCGTTCTGGGCGAGATCGCGGTGGAGATCGTCGTTCATGCCCTCGCCGTCGAGCGGGAGCTGCCGAGCTGGCCCGAGTTCGGTCAGCGCCAGCGCAGGTGGCTCACCGCGCGGCAGGCGGCCGGGCAGGTCCAGTCCAGGGAGCTTGCCGCGCTGATCACCGAGCTTGGCGAGCGCGTCGCGGCCGGGAAGCTCCGACCAACGTCAGAGCCGGTTCCCGGCCGCGACCGAGCGCCCGACTAGCTCATCAGCCAGCCGTCGACCGCCAGTTGCGCGCCCGCGAGCTTGACCGACGAACCGGCCTCGTCCGCGGTCATCGGCACGGCCGACACCTGCATGGTGCCGGCGGCCGGCGACGCACCGGCCGTGCCGAACCGCACCTCGCTCAGCGAGGAAACGCCGAGCAGCGTCGCTTGGCCGCCGCCGGTGAAGAACAGCGCCAGGTCGCCGATGCCGTCGTTGTCGGTATCGGTGGTCCGGGCCGAGCGGACCGCCGTGCCCGAGAGGACCAGCGTATCCGCCGCCACGTCGAAGTCGCGGATGAGATCGATTCCGGAGCGGGTCCCGATGATGAAGCTGTCCGCTCCCCCGCCGCCGATCAGCATGTCGTCGCCGTCGCCGCCGATCAGCACGTCGTTGCCGCTGCCGCCCTCCAGCACGTCGTTGCCGCGCCCGCCGTCGAGCCGGTCGTGCCCGTCGAGCCCGGACAGGCGGTCGTTGCCGTTCTCGCCCCCGAGCCGGTCCTCGCCGGCGGTGCCGGTCAGCACGTCGTTGCCGTTCAGCCCGACCCGGACCACGCCGTCTGCGATGCCGGTAACCGTCACGGTGACGGTGGCCGTGCTGGTCAGGCCCGCCCGGTCCGTGACGGTATAGCGGAAAGTGTCGGTGGCGGTGGCGCCCGGCGCCAGCGCGTCGAACAGGTCGTCGTCGGCGACGTAGCGCAGCGTCTGCGTGGCCGGATCGAACAGCAGGCTGCCGAGCGTCGCAGACCCGTCCACGGCGATGATCGTCAGGCTGTCGCCCGCATCCACGTCCGCGTCGTTGCCGAGCAGCTGCGTCCACAGGTTCGCGCTCGCCGCGTCCTCGTCGACCGCGACCGCGTCGGCGCTCGCGACCGGCGCTTCGTTGACGTCCCCGACGGCAACGGTGACCGCGTTTTCCGACGACAGGCCCGCGCTATCGGTCACCCGCACCACCAACGCGTAGCTGGCGGCCGCTTCGTGATCGAGCGGACCGGTGGTGGTGACCACGCCCGTGACCGCGTCGACCGCGAAGCGCCCGTCGGCGTCCTCCACCAGCGCGTAGCGCAGCTTGTCGCCCGGCGTGTCGGTCGCCGACAGGGTGCCGACGACCGTGCCGGCGGGCAGGTTCTCCGCCACCGTGCCGCCGCCGAGGACCACGTCGTGCGGCGTGGTCGCGACCCGCAGCAGCGCGACCTGCGGGTCATGGTCGGTCGGCCGCTCGCCGGTGAACTCGGCATTGATGTGAACGCCGTCATAGCGTGCGCCCGGCAGCAGCCCGCCGGTAACCAGGATGTTGTCGAGCAGCTGCGAGTTGCCGTCGAACAGATAGCTGTAGCGCTCCTCCTCCGGCAACAGGGTGGCGAGGTTGGTGAAGACGCCGCCGTCCGTCAGCTGCTGCTGCGCTTCCTCCCAGTAGAAGCCGTTCCAGTCGCCCAGCAGCACGAACTGCCGGGAGCTGTCCGCCGACGTGATGTCGGAAACATACGCACCCACCGCCGCGGCCTGCGAGATGCGTGCGGCGGTGCCCGCGTCGAGCGGGGGCTGCGCATCGCCCCACAGCGGCTCCGACCCGCCGCGCGAGGTGAAGTGCACGTTCACCGTGGTGAACTGCTGATCGTTGAACGACCAGGTGGCGACCAGCGGCTGGCGCGAACCGGCGAACGCCGGATCGGCGATCACCGCCAGGCTGCCGTCCACCAGGCTCACCCGGTCCGCCAGGTAGAAGTAACCGTTGCGGATGTTGCCGTTCGGCTCGCCGCCGGTCGAGTTGGCGGTGGCCGGAGCGATCTCTACATAGGTGTAGCGCAGGCCGCTTTCCTCGTAGATGGCGTCGATCAGCCCCTGGGCGCTGACCGTCCCCGACAGGCTGCCGCCCGTCGCCGCGCCGTTGGCGTCCTGGATCTCCTGCACCCCGATGATATCGGGCGCGCCCAGGCTATAAACGATGTCATCAGCCAGCAGGTCGTACTTGCCGTCGCCCGGGTCGAGATTCTCAAGATTGTAGGTTGCGACCGAGACATGGTTGGCGTCGCCGCGCAGCGCCGTGTTGTCGTCGGCCACGCGGTTATCGGACGTAACCGTAGCGGCCTGGGTCGCCAGCAGCTCGTAACGGTCGAAGCTGTAGTTGATGACGCCGGTCACGTCGGCCAGCTGGTCGCCGACGCTCAGCACGGGCTGGGTCGCCAGCCGGTCGTCGAGCTGCAGCTTCTCCGGGTTGAAGTCGCCTTCGCTGATGGTGATCCCGCCGCGCGCGTTGAGGCCCGTGGCGCCGACCCCGGCCGAGGCGACGATGTCCGCCTCGCCATATTGATTGCTGTTGGACACGGCCACCGGCGCGTCCACCGTCACCCGCATGCCTTCGAACGACTCCCAGAAGTCGATGCCGTCCGTCCCCGGGTTGAACACCGTCAGCCCGTCGCTGTCGATCGACTCGGTGGGGGGCAGCAGCCCGCCGATGCCGATCTCCGCCGCGGCCGGCAGGGCATTGCCACTGGACAGCACCGTCAGCTTGGCGGCGTTCACCTGCGTCACCGACAGGCCCGTGGCGCT
>NZ_CADCWA010000119.1 GCF_902806285.1 uncultured Sphingomonas sp.
CCGCTCGGTGACCTCGAGCTCAGGCTGGGTGGCGAGTGGCGCGAGACCGAGGGGGAAACGCGCGAGCGCTTCAACTTCCAGAACGGCGCCGCGACCCGCAGCCGCAAGGCCGGTGGGCGCACGCGGACGCTTGGTGCCTTCACCGAGGCTGCGTGGCAGTCCGGCGCGCTGACGCTGTCCGGCGGCGCGCGCCTGGATCGCTGGCGGATCAGCGGCGGCTTCCTGGACGAGCGCGTGCTGGCGACTGGCGCGACGCTGAACAACGTGAACTTCGCCGATCGTTCCGGCTGGGAGGGGACTGCGCGTACCGGGGCCTCGTGGCGCCCGGCCGAGGCTGTGACCCTGCGGACCGCCGCCTATCTCGGCTGGCGGCTGCCGACGCTCAACGAGCTCTACCGCCCCTTCCGCGTCGGGCCCGACGCCACCGCGGCCAACGCCAGGCTTGCGCCCGAGCGGCTTCGCGGCATCGAAGCAGGCGTGGAGTATCGCCCGACCGGCAACGCCCGCGTCGGCGTTACCGTCTTCGCCAACCGCCTCGGCAGCGCGATCGCGAACGTCACCTTGGGCCGCGGGCCGGGCGTGTTTCCCGGTGCCGGCTTCGTCGCCGATGGCGGCGAATACCGCCAACGCCGCAACCTGGATGCCATTCGGAGCAAGGGCGTCGAAGTCGATGGGCGGCTGGACCTTGGCGCCTGGTCGTTGTCGGGCGGCTATAGTTTCGCCGGCGCCCAGGTGGACGCAAGCGGGCCCGCGCTGCCGCTCGACGGCCTGCGTCCGGCCCAGACGCCGAAGCACAGCCTGTCCTCCACCCTCGGCTGGCGGGGCTCGAGAGATGCGCGGGCTTCGCTCAGCGCGCGCTTCGTGTCGTCCCAGTATGAGGACGACCTCAACGCGCAGCTGCTCCCCGACGCGATCACCTTCGATGCGACCGCGTCACTGCCTCTGACCCGCGCACTCGCCCTCGAAGCGCGCGCCGAGAACCTGACGGACAAGCGGGTGGTGGCAGCCATCAGCGGCGCCGGGATCGTCGAGCGAGCCACGCCACGGACCCTTTGGCTCGGCCTTCGCTTTCGCGACTAGGAGTTGCGGCGATGGCTTTGGTCTTGTGCGCAAAGCTGGCCTAAATTGCGCACATCGGTGCCGGGTGCCCGTGAGATGGAACGCTCGGGCCGCGCCTGAGCTTCTCCCATGAGACTGACTCCGGACAAGGGAGGTGGCCTCCCCCGCGGAAGGACTTCGGCGCGCATCCAGACGCCGTTGCAGCGGCAACATCCGTCAGCGAGCACAAGGACTGTCCATGGAACGCATCGAGACCTCGCCCGACCCGTACGAGCCCTACCTGCTGTCCCAAGGCATCAGCGCAGGGGGTTTCCTCTTCATCTCGGGGCAAGCGGGGTATGGGGACGACGGCCGGATCGTCGCCGGCGGTTTCCGCGCGCAGGGCGAACAGGCCTTTGCCAACCTCGATCGTGCACTGAGGGCCGGCGGCTCGGACCTCGCGCATGTCGTCAAGGTGACCATCTTCGTCACGGACATGGCCAACTTCCAGGCGGTCGTGGACCTGCGCCGCAAGTTCTTCCGCGCGCCCTACCCCGCCGACAGCATCGTGGAGGTGAAGGGGCTCTACACTCCCGAAGCCGCGATCGAGATCGAGGCGGTCGCCGTTCCCGCGTCGGAAGCATAGACCCGGTGCCCGCCCGCCGGCCCAAGGCCCCGAACCCCCAAGCAGCCGCCAAGCTGTTCGCGCCGCTGCAGCTCGGTCCGCTGGAGCTCGCCAACCGGCTCGCCGTGGCGCCCATGACCCGCGTCAGCGCCACGGCCGACGGGCGCGCAACGCCGCGGATGCGAGATTATTATTCCGCCTTCGCACAAGGCGGGTTCGGCCTCATCATCACCGAAGGCATCTACACCGACAAGGCGCACGCCCAAGGGTATCTGCACCAGCCCGGGCTGACCGACGATGCGCAGCAGGAGGCATGGCGCGACATCGTGGCGAGCGTTCACGCCGCCGGCGGCAGGATCGTCGCGCAGCTGATGCACGCCGGCGCGCTGTCCCAAGGCAACCCGCACCGCTCGCACAATCTCGGCCCCTCCCCGGTCCTGCCCAAGGGCGAGCAGATGACCTTCTACCGGGGCTCCGGACCTTACGAGACGCCGGTCGCCATGACGCCGGCCGACATCGGAGAGGCCGTGGCCGGCTTCGCAAGCGCTGCGACCCGGGCCCGGGCCGCAGGCTTCGACGCCGTCGAGATCCATGGGGCCAACGGCTACCTGCTTGATCAATTCCTTACCGAGGGCGTCAACGTCCGCGACGACGATTATGGCGGACCGGTCCAAGCCCGCGTCCGGCTGATCCTTGAAACGATCAAAGCCGTCCGGGCCGCGGTCGGACGGGACTTCCCGCTCGGCGTGCGCATCTCGCAAGGCAAGGTCAACGACTTCGAACATCGCTGGACGGGCGGGCAAGAGGATGCGCAGGTGATCTTTTCGGCGCTGGCGCAGAGCGGGGTCGATTACGTCCATACGACCGAGTTCGAAGCCTGGCGCCCTGCGTTCCCCGGGTTGGGGCGCAGCCTCGCCTCCCTCGCCAAAATGCATTCAGGCCTGCCGGTGATCGCCAACGGTGCGCTTCACGACCCCGCCCGTGCCGAGGCGATGCTCGAGTCCGGCGATGCCGATGTGGTCGCGCTCGCCCGTGGCGCGCTGGCCTCCCCCGACTGGCCCAATCGCGTCCGGGAAGCGAACGCGCTTCCGGAATTCGACCGCCAGTCGCTCCACCCGATCGCCGATCTGGCGACCGCAGACCGCCTCAGCCGATCCGCCTCAGCGGCGGCCGACATGGCCTTTGCAGCGCTGGCCGACGCGGACCCGGCGCTCGCAGGCTTCCTGGGGAAGGTGGTGGAAATCGCGATCGTCACGCGCGACGCCCAGCGGACGATGGAGGGTCTGTGGCTCGCCGGGATCGGCCCGTGGCGGGTCTACACCTTCACGCCCGAGAACACGACCAATCAGACCTACCGCGGGGAGCCGAGTCCCTTCACCCTGCGCGTCTGCTTCGCCGAGGTCGGCGACCTCGTCTGGGAGCTCATTCAACCGATCGCCGGCCGCACCATCTTCGCCGAGTATCTCGAGGCTCACGGCGAAGGCATTCACCACGTGGCGTTCGACTGCAACGGCGTCCCCTTCGCGGATCGCATCTCCGAGTTCGAGCGTCGCGGCTTCCAGCTATCGCAAGGCGGCAGCTGGATGGGCTTGAACCACTTCGCTTTCTTCGAGACCGAAGCCGCCACCACGACCTGCCTCGAAACCTACGAGTTTCCGCCGGACTGGAGCTACCCGGAGCCGGACGCCTGGTACCCGGCCCGGTGAGCGCGGATCCGCTCGCTCGCTCGGGATCAACGGCAGGGTGGTTCAAGTTGCTCAGGACGATCAAGCGTCGCCCCGTCCCGGCCCGAACTCTTCCACGGCGGCATCGATGAAGCTTCGCAGCTTCGGGGTTTGCCGGCGATCCGGGAGGAAGATCAGGTGCATCGGCCGGGAAGGCGGCGCGAAGCCGGGGAGAAGCGCAACGAGACGTCCAGAACTGAGGTGTTCCCGCACCAGGTCCACTGCCAACAGCGCAACACCAAAGCCTTCCAACGCAGCCGCCAGCAATCCCGTGGCGTTGTTGATCTGGAGGTGGTTGCGGCTGTGGGCGACCTCGTGCGAGCGGCCGTCCTTCGTGAAGATCCATTCATTCTCGGTCCTGCCGGGCCAATGGGCGTAGCCGAGGCACTCATGATCGCTCAAGTCCGATGGCGCCGTCGGGGTGCCTCGTTCCCGCAGGTAGGCTGGGGAAGCGCACGCCACGAGACGAAAAGGTGCGATTGCGCGAGCCGTCAGGGTGGAGTCGGTCAGGGGACCGATCCGGAACGCCAACTCGAACCCTTCTTCGATCAGGTCGACCATGCGGTCGTTCAGGACGAGGTCGACATCCACTCCCGGATACTTGCGCAGGTAACGGGTGATCATCGGAACCAGGCTCTTGGCGCCGAAGGATACGGGAGCATTGATCCGGAGCCGTCCATGAGGTTCCGCCCGTGCCTCCCCCGCCAGGGAGTCCGCCCAATCCGCGTCGGCGAGCACCAGTTTGCAGCGCTCGTAATAGGTCCTGCCGATCTCCGTCAGGCTTTGCCGCCGAGTGGTCCTGTTCAGTAGGCGCGTCCCGATCCGGTCCTCGAGATAGGTGACGTGCTTGGCGATCATCTGGGGGGAGATGCCGATCGCTTCGGCGGCGGCCGCAAAGGAGCCCACCTCCGCCGCCTTCACGAACGCCGCCATGCTGGCCAGCCGATCCATTCCCTACTCCTGGTTGGAGGATCGTGCTTCAGAGCAGCATTTATGCGCGCAAGGCAACCTTCTACTTCCTGGCGAAAGCGAGCGGCATCCTTCGCCCGCACATCTTGAAAGTTTCCGTCATGAAGATCGGCATCATCGGCGCGGGCAATATCGGCGGCGCGCTTGCTCACCGGTTTGTAGCAGCAGGACATGAGGTCACCATCGCCAACTCGCGGGGTCCCGCGTCGCTTCAGGAACTCGCGGCCGAGACCGGCGCGCGCGCTGGCACCGCCCAAGAAGCGGCACGAGGCAACGAAGTCGTAGTCGTCACGATCCCGCTCCATCGCATCCCCGATCTGCCGGCCGGACTCTTCGCAGACGCGCCCGCCGATCTCGTCGTCATCGACACGAGCAACTACTATCCGCAACAGCGCGACGGCATGCTCGACGGGATCGAGGACGGCGGCACGGAGAGCGGCTGGGTCGAGAAGCATCTCGGCCGTCCGGTCGTGAAGGCGTTCAACTCGATCCTCGCCGACCATCTGCAGAACGGCGGCAAGCCGGCGGGGACTCCTGGCCGCATCGCGCTGGCAGTGGCGGGCGACGATCCCACCGCCAAGGCGACCGCCATGGCGCTGATCGACGGCATCGGCTTCGACACGGTGGACGCAGGCGGCATCGCGGACTCGTGGCGCCAGCAGCCCGACACGCCCGGCTATCTGAAGGACTATGACGTCGCCGGCGTCCGCCGCGCGCTCGCGGAGGCAACGCCCGAGCGGAAGCCCGAATGGCGCGCAACGCCGAACAGCCCGGGCAGCTTCGAACAGCCCGCCTGACGGGGAGCTGCGCACCGACCCCTTAGGAGGGCATGAGCGATGCTCTGCGGAGAAGTGGCATGATCAGGTCGATAATGGCTGGTGCCATGTTCCTGGCGATGGCCTGTGCCTCCTCTCCAGCGCATGCTGACGCGACTGAAATCGAGGTGCCGCGTCCGGGCGCGAGTCAGAGAATCGATGCGATCAAGCAACGCGGCGTGCTGCGCGTGGCGGTGCTGGACGAATACCCCTGGCTGAAGCGCAGCATCGCCGGCGCTGCGCCCTTTCATGGCCCCGCCTGGCGGCTGGCCGAGGAGTACGCGACCCGTCTCGGGGTGCGGATCGAGACGGTCGAGGTCGAGTTCGCGAACAAGGTCTCGATCCTCGCGGATGGCGGCGCGGACATCACCATCGCGCCGCTCCTGCGGACGCCCGCCCGCGAGCGGATCGTCGACATGATCAGCTATTCGATGGCCGCCCACTGCGCCTTCGGACGCGCCGACAATCCGAAGGTGGCGCGGGCGCTGACCCTCGACGATCTGAACCGGCCCGACATCACGATCGGCTCGATCGAGAACACGCCGCAGGGCGCCTGGCTGCAGGGCCGCCTGCCTGAGGCCAAGAGCCGAGCAGTTCCCGGCAATCTCGCGGACCTGGCGACGGATGAAGTGCTGTCCGGCCGCGCCGACGTCGCGCCGATCGACAAGTTCTTCTTCGCAGGGCTCGCCAGGCGGTTGCCGGGCCTCGTGACCGTGCCCAAGGGCGACGCCTGCCTGGCCAGCAACGAGCTGTCGATCGCCATCGGCATGGCCGTCAGCAAGGGGCAGCCCGAGTTCACCGCGTGGCTGCGCGGCGTGGCCGACGCGATCAAACCGCAGGTCGAGGCGGAGCAGACGCGCGTCACGAAGGCGGACCACTGACGACGCGCAAAACGAGGAACTCCGATGTCAGACAGAACCAAGGCAGAGATCACCCGGCGGCAGCTGGGCGGCGGTATCGCAGCGCTCGGTGCCGCCAGCGTGCTTCCCGCGGCCGCGGCGGCTCAGGTCACGCCGGGCACCCGTCGCGCATCGGCGAAGGCGAAGCATCCCAAGCCGCCGTTCCCGCAGCAGCGTCAGCCCTGGCCGGGCCTGACGAGCGAGATGGATCCGCGGCCTGACCATGGCGAGACCAGCTACCGTGGAGCGGGCCGCCTGGCGGGCCGCCGCGCGCTCATCACCGGCGGTGACAGCGGGTTCGGCCGCGCGATCGCCATCGCCTATGCGCGTGAGGGCGCCGATGTCGCGATCAACTACCTCCCCGTCGAGGAGAGCGACGCGCGCGAGGTCGTCGCACTGATCCGTAAGGAAGGGCGGAAGGCGGTCGCGATTCCGGGAGACCTGCGTGACGAACGCTTCTGCGAACGGCTGGTGGCGACCGCGGTTCGGGAACTCGGCGGGCTCGACATCCTGGTCAACAACGCGGGCCGGCAGAAGGCGGTCCGCACGCTTGGCGAACTGACGACCGAGGACTTCGACTGGACGATGAAGACCAATGTCTACGCGCCTTTCTGGGTCACCAAGGCGGCCCTGCCGCACATGGCGGAAGGCGCGGCGATCATCATCACCTCGTCGATCGCGGGGCAGATCGGGTCGGCGCTGTTCTTCGACTATTCGCAGACCAAGGCGGCCAACATCGCCTTCGCTCAATCCCTCGCCAAGCAGCTCGCGCCGCGCGGCATCCGCGTCAATGCGGTTGCGCCGGGCCCATACTGGACGCCCCTGCAGATCTCCGGCGGCCAGACGCCCGAGCGCGTCCCCAACTTCGGGGCGACCACCGCTTATGGACGCCCAGGCCAACCGGCCGAGATCGCCTCGCTGTACGTGCAGCTCGCGGCGGACGACGACAGCTTCACGTCGGGCATGACGTACAACACCAATGGCGGCGGTTACGTCTAGAGCAGGCGTCGACGCGTCCATGCTTCTCGTGCCTTGTCGAAAGGTCCTCGCATGAACCTCGTTCGGCTGGTTGGCCCAGCACTTCTGGCGCTTGCGATTGCCGGAACCCCGTCCGCTGCCGCCAGCGCTCAACAAGAGCCGGGCCAACTCGACATGGGAACCCTGCGCCAGGTTCGTGAAGGGCTGCACGTCGTCGAAGACCGGAACTGGACACCCGTCGTCCCGAATGTCGGCTTCGTCACCGGCTCGAAGGCGATCCTCGTCGTGGACACCGGGATCGATCGCGCGAGCGGCGAGGCCATACTGGCCGCTGCAGAACGGATTGCGCGGGGGCGAAAGATCTACGTCACCGCGACTCACTTCCACCCGGAACACGGCTTCGGCGCGATCGCGTTCAAGGGTCGCGCGACCTTGATCTACAACCGCGCCCAGCGGGCGGAGTTCGTCGAAAAGCGCGGCAAATACGTCAAGCTGTTCACCGATCTGGGCCTCGGCAAGCTGGTCGCCGGGACGCGCTTCGTCATGCCCGACAAGACCTACGCCGACCGTTTCAGGCTCGATCTCGGCGGGCGGGTGGTCGATCTCTATTCCGGCCGCGCCGGACATACGCGAGGCGACCAGATCATCCACGTTCCAGACATGAAGACGGTGTTCATGGGCGATCTCCTGGAAACCGCCTCGTTCCCGATTTTCCCCTGGTACCCTGACATCGGGGACACGGACGTCAGTCCCGCGAAGTGGCTGACGACCTTGGGGTGGGCGGCGGCGCTCGATCCGGTGATTGTCGTGCCGGGCCATGGGCCGGTCGGGACCAAGGCCGATCTCCTCGGCCTGAGCCGCTACATCGCGGGTGTGCGCGACGAGGTGCGGGCACGTTGCACCACGGCGGGGAGCACCGCCGGTCTGCGGAGCATCTTGGAGCCGGAGCTAAAGGCCGAGCATCGCGAATGGCATCTGTCGGAATGGGTCGGGCCGAGCATCGACGCGTTCGCCAAGGATTACTGCCCGTCGCTGCTTGTGAAGCCATAGCCATTCCGCACTCCCAGTGAGGAGAGTTCCGCAGTGGCGTCCATTATCTTGTGGGCGAGACTGAATACATAGGTTCATCCTGTTCAACCCTGGAGAACTGTCATGTCCTTTCCCACTAGTTGGTTCGCCGCCGCGCTTGCCCTGGCGCTTACGCCCAGCGCCGTCCTGGCGCAGGCCGCGCCTTCCGCCGAGGCGCGGATGCTCGAACTCGGTCCTGAGAATGCGCGCATCGCCCGGCGTGCGGGCACCTGGGATGTCGTCCTGACCTCCTGGGCGTCGCCCGGCGCCCAGCCGACCACGACGCGCATGGTCGCGGAGCGCAAGATGGTTGGGCCGTTCCTCCAGGAGATCATCCGCTTTCCAAAGAGTCCGACGGGAGCCGAGTTCCAGCGGATCGACTATCTCAGCTACAACCGCGTGGAGGGACGGTGGAAGTACGTCTCCATGGACACGCGCGCCGCGGTCGGCCTGATGCCCGCCAAGAGCTTCGGGCCGGGCGAGCCGGGCCGCATCAACGTCGTCTTCGATCCGTTCGCGGTCGCCGGCCCCGGATCCGAGGTCTCCGGGCAGATGCTGTCGATGGATCAGGTGATCATCGATGGCGGGCCGAACCGCGACTCCAAGGAGCAGCGCTTCATGCTCGCGGACGGCACCGGCCGGATGTGGCTCGCCAACCGGTTCGAATATGCGCGCCGGTTATAACTGGCGCAGCGTCGCCGCCTGCTGCCTCGCCGTCCTGCTGACGTCGGGATGCGCGCCCAAGACGGCGTCGCTGACCAGTTCCGCGTTCGGCACGACGGAGGAGGGCACGCCTGTTACCCGATACACGATGACCACGAGCGGCGGCGTCAGCGTGTCCTTCATCAACTATGGAGGGATCGTCACCGACGTCGTCGCGCCCGATCGCGACGGCCGGCGCGAGAGCATCGTGCTCGGCTTTCCGACCCTGCGCGAGTACGAGACCACGAATGCGCGCAGGGGCCTCTACTTCGGCGCGATCATCGGACGCTACGCCAATTTCATCGCCGGCGGCCGCTTCAAGCTGGACGGGCGCGAGCACAGGCTGTTCCAGAACTACCCTCCCAATAGCCTTCACGGCGGCGCCAGGGGCTTTGACAAGCGGATCTGGCGGGTTGAGCCCCTCGCCACGGCAGGGCGGAGCGTCGGCGCCCGCCTCACCTACACCAGCCCTGACGGCGAGGAAGGTTATCCTGGCACGCTGAACGCCAGCGTCACCTACACGCTGTCCGAGGACGGGGCGTTCGCCATCAACTACCAAGCAACGACCGACGAGGCGACCGTTGTCGCGATGACCAACCACCTCAACTTCAACCTTGCAGGCGCCGGTTCGCCGGACGGCGTGCTCCGGCAGGAGCTGATGGTGAACGCCGATCGCTATCTACCCACCGACCGAACCCAGATCCCGCTAGGCCAAAGCGCGCCCGTGCAGGGGTCACCGTTCGACTTCCGCCGGCCCACGCCTATCGGCGCGCGGATTCGCGAGCCCCACCCGCAACTCGCGATCGCGGGCGGGTACGACCACAACTGGGTGCTGAATAAGCAGGGCGATGTCTCGCAGCCGCAGCTCGCCGCGCGGGTCTATGATCCCGGCAGCGGACGGGTCCTGGAGTGCCTGACCACCGAACCGGCCGTGCTCAGCTACACAGCCAACGGCTTCAATGGCTCCGTAACCGGCATTGGTGGCCGCTACGGCCGCTACGCCGGCTTTACTCTCGAAACCCAGCATTTTCCGGATAGTCCCAATCGTCCGGAATACCCCAGCACCGTTCTCAGGCCTGGACAGGTCTATCAAAGCACAACGGTGTTTCGCTTCGGTGTGCGGAGCTAGTCCCGGCATAGCTGCACCGGTCGGAAGAGAGGCAGGCTGATCCGCAGAAGCGCCGACGCCGTCATTGCCGAGTTGCAGCCATTGCTACTCCCGCGACCACGAGCGCGCCACCGCCGCCTGCTCGCTGAGTCCACATTCTGTCGCCATGGCCGCTTGCGGAAGGTCCGGGGCTTCGGCGATGATGAATTGGGGCGCACCCTCATGCAGGCCAGCAGCGCTGTCGCCCTGGTTCTGACGCCGCTCAACGATCGTCCGCGGACCCGCCCCTACTTACCAGGCGCGGCTGGGCGGCGCCTGACGTAATAGACCTCGCCAGCCTGTTGCCAGGGACCGCCCTCCACGGATCGATCCAAGGTGATGCGCAGACGCCCGTCGGGTTGCGGCAGCAATTTGGTAGTGAGCCGGGCCTGCTTGCCCTCAACCTGCTGCTCGTCCGTGAACACGATGCCGCGGTCGCCAGCGGGGTAGCCGTACTGCACCCGGCTGGCTCCGTTGTTGCCATAGCTCTGGTAGGTGAAGCGGCGGTCCTTCTCGGCATAGCCGACGATGGCCTCGACCCTGGTTCCGGCTGCGCTGTCGGTAAGGCTGCAGACGACAAAGGCGTGGCGGTCGTACCAGACGCACGAGTCGCGGTAGCTCGCCTCCTTGCCCGCGCGCGTCCAGTCGCCAATCAGCGAGCCCAGTCGGGCGTCGATCTCGGGCGGGTGCACTGGCCCGCTTGGGGGAGCTGCGAGCGCTGCCGACCAGAGCAATAGTCCAAGCATCGCTGTACCTCCCAAGCCCGCCTCACCCAAGACGGGTGCTTACGCGGCGTTCTTCTGTTCTTCATGGATGCTCATGAGCGAGTTCAGCAGCTCGTCCTCGGCACTCGACATGACGCCAAGCACCTCGGCCTCTTCGCAACCCTCGGCCGCCAGATAGGCGTGGCCCATGGTGGAATCGATGTAGATCGACTGGCCTTTGGTGAGCACGACGGGATCGTAGAATTCGGTGTTCACCACGATGGTGCCGTCCAGCACGAAGACGAACTCCTCGCCGACGTGGCGGACGAGGTCACCGAATTCCTGGCTGGTCTTCGCGCGGATCTTGGTGATGACCGGGATCATCCGCTTGCGACGGAGCTCCGTGCACAGGTAATAATAGTCGTAGTTGGGGGTTTCGACCCGCACCGCCTCGTCGAACTTGCCGATGCTCCGCCTGGCGGTCACCGCCGATGGCGGCTCCTCGCCCTTTTCCGCAAACAGCTCGGACATGCGCAGGCCCAGCCGTTGGCTGACCTGGACCAGCTTGTCGTAGGTCAGCGTAAGCCGGTCGTGCTCGACCTTGGAAAGCGTGGACACGGGGATGCCGCTTTTCTCGCTCATCTGCTTGAGCGTCCAGCCCTCGCGATTGCGCAGGTTGCGAAGCAGCTCGCCGAGGGTGGGCAATGAAGCAACCATAGGCGCGGAGAAATCCGGGAGTTGACCAATTATCCAATCAGGATAACACTGTCCCGATCAGAATACGCGTCAATGTATGGGATGCGGACCCATACGGCAAGCCGCGCGCAGCAATCGGGAGAGACGAAAATGCGGCTTTGGCAGCGAGTGAGCGCGGGTTTGGTTGCGATGCTGATCGGGGCCGGCGCGGTGGCGCAGAGCATGGCACCCTTGTCCCCGTCTCTCTCGCCCACCACGCCCGCGCCGGAGCCGACTTCGCCACAACAGCCGGTCGCCGCGACCGGCGGCGCACGGCCGCAGCTGACGAAAACCGATGTCGACGCCTGGCTCGACGGCTACATGCCTTACGCGCTGAACGCGGGCGACATCCCCGGTGCGGTGGTGGTAATCGTCAGGGACGGGCAAATCCTGACCGCGCGCGGGTTCGGCTACGCGGACGTCGACAAGCGCACGCCGGTCGACCCGGAGCGGACCCTGTTCCGGCCGGGATCGGTGTCGAAGCTGGCGATCTGGACCGCCGTCATGCAGCAGGTCGAGCAGGGCAAGATCGACCTCGACCGGGACGTCAACACCTACCTGGATTTCCGGATTCCGCCGCGCGACGGCCAGCCGGTCACGATGCGCCAGCTGCTGACGCATACCGGCGGATTCGAGGAAACCGCCAAGAGCATCATCTTCTACGACCCCAAGCACCAGGTGCCGCTCGGCGATTACCTCAAGCGCTCGTTGCCGAAACGGATCTTCGCGCCAGGCACGACCCCGGCCTACTCGAATTGGGGCACCGCTCTTGCCGGCTACATCGTCCAGCGGACGTCGGGCGAGGAGCTGCAGAATTATCTCGACCGGCACATCTTCGCGCCGCTCGGAATGGCGCATTCGACCTTCCGCCAGCCACTTCCACGGCACCTCGCTCCCCACATGGCGACCGGCTACCAGGAGGCGGGCGGCAAGCCGCTCGGGTTCGAGTATATCGGCCCGTGGCCCGCCGGATCGCAGTCTTCCTCGGGCACCGACATGGCGCGGTTCATGGTCTCGCACCTGGCGAACGGGCGCGGGCTGCTGCAGCCGCAAACGGCCGCCACCATGCACAACAGCCCGCTGAGCAAGGTCAATCCGTTGTCGATCCTGCCGCCGCTCAACCGCATGATGCTGGGCTTCTTCGAGACCAACGTGAACGGCCGCCAGGTAATCGGCCATCTCGGCGATACGGAAGCCTTTCACTCCTCGCTGCACCTGTTCATGAACGAGAACACCGGGCTGTTCGCCTCGTTCAACAGCGGCGGCAAGGACGGCGCGGTGGGCCCGCTCCGCAAGGCCGTCTTCATGGATTTCGCCGACCGCTACTTCCCCGGCAACACGCGGCCGGAGGGACGAGTCGACGCCGCCACCGCGCGCAAGCATGCCGAGATGATGGCCGGCGAGTGGCAGGCCAGCCGCCGCTGGGACACGCATTATTTCTCGCTCCTCGGCCTGCTCGGCCCGACCAAAGTCGGCGTCGGCGAGAATGGCGAGCTGGTCATTCCGGCGCTGGTTTCGGCGAACGGACGCCCCCAACAATGGGTCGAGATCGCGCCGTTCCTGTGGCGCGACAAGTTCGGCCATGACCGGCTCCGGGCCAGGGTCGTCGACGGCAAGGTCGTGCGCTGGGCAACCGACTTCTTCTCACCCTTCATGGTGATGGACCGCGTGCCCGCGAGCCGCGCCGCATCGTGGATCCTGCCGGCGCTGATCGCGGCGGTGCTGGTGCTGCTGCTCACCCTGGTCGCCTGGCCCGTGGGCTGGTGGAACCGCCGCCGCTACAAGGCCGAGCACCCGCTGAGCGGGCGGCCCAAGCAGGCCTACCGCGCGGTCCGCTACACCGGGCTTGCGACGTTCCTGGTCCTCGCCGGGTGGGCGACCGCCTTCACCCTGGCACTGAGCGCTGCGCGCAACCTCACCGGCGGACTCGATCCGCTGCTGTGGATCCTGCAGGTCGCCGGGCTGATCGCGTTCATCGCCTTCGTGGCGGCGACCGCGTGGAACTTGTGGGTGGTGTTCACCGACCGTAGCCGCTGGACCCGCAAGCTGTGGGCGGTGCTGCTGTTCCTGAGCGCACTGATCATCCTCTACGTCGCCTGGCGCTTCGGCCTGTTCGCCATGACGGTGAACTACTGATGCCGAGGCTGTCGCTCCGGGCCGTGACCGAGCAGGTGCGCCTGGCCAAGCCGTTCCGCATCTCGGGCCATGTGTTCGAGCATTCGGATGTGGTCGTCGTAACCCTGGGCGACGGCGAGAACGAGGGCCGCGGCGAGGGTGGCGGCGTCTACTACCTGGGAGACGATGCCGCGAACATGCGTGCGGCGATCGAGGCTGCCCGCTCCGCCATCGAGGCTGGGATCGGTCGCGACGAACTTCGCTCGCTGATGCCTGCAGGCGGCGGGCGCAACGCGGTCGATTGCGCCTTGTGGGAGCTGGAAGCCGCGCGGGCCGGGATCCCTGTGTGGCAGCTCGCCGGCCAGGCCGAGCCCAAGCCGCTGCGCACCACCTTCACCCTGGGCGCCGACACGCCCGAGGTGATGGCGGAGGGCGCGCGCGAGTACGCGGATGCCAAGTCGATCAAGTGCAAGCTGACCGGCGACCTCGAGCTCGACATCGCCCGGGTGCAGGCGATCCGTGAAGCACGGCCCGATGCCTGGCTGGGCGTCGACGGCAACCAGGGGTTCAAGCGGTCCGAGCTGGAGTCGCTGACCCAGGCGCTGGTCGCGGCGGACGTGTCCTTGCTGGAGCAGCCGCTGGCCCGTGGCGCGGAGGCGGAGCTCGAAGGGTTCGACTCGCCCATCCCGGTCGCCGGTGACGAGAGCATCCTGACCCTCGACGATGTCGCCGGTGCGGTGGGCCGCTTCGACGTCATCAACATCAAGCTCGACAAGTGCGGCGGGCTCACCGAAGGCCTGCTGATGGCCGCGGAAGCGCGTCGCCTCGGCCTGGGCGTGATGGTCGGCAACATGGTCGGAACCAGCCTGGCCATGGCCCCGGGGTTTGTTCTGGGACAAGGCTGCGACATCGTCGACCTGGACGGGCCGACCTTCCTGGCCGAGGACCGCCGGCCGAGCGTCCGCTATCACGGGGGCATGATCACCAGCGGTCCCGAAGTCTGGGGTGGCGGACGGGGGGCCGCACGGTGAACGCCACGGCGGCGGCAGCGGCGGCACCGCGCGGCGACTGGTTCGGACAGCCGCGCGGGCTGACGGTCCTGTTCCTGACCAACATGTGGGAGCAGTTCTCCTATTACGGCATGCGGGCGCTGCTGGTCTATTACATGACCAAGGAGCTGCTCTTCTCGCAGCAGCAATCTTCCTTCATCTACGGCCTCTACACCGCCTGCGCCTACTTCACGCCGATCATCGGCGGGGTGATCGCCGACCGCTATCTCGGCAAGAAGCGCGCGGTGATCGCCGGCGCGAGCATCATGGCGGTCGGCCATTTCATGATGGCGTTCGAACCGCTGTTCTACGCCGCGCTGGCAACGATCGCGATCGGCAACGGACTGTTCCTGCCAAGCCTGCCGAGCCAGGTCGGCGACCTGTACCAGCGCGACGATCCGCGGCGCGGCTGGGCGTTCAACGTCTATTATGTCGGGATCAACATCGGCGGCTTCCTGGCCCCGCTGGTCTGCGGCACGCTGGGCGAGGTCTACGGCTGGCACTACGGCTTCGGGGCGGCCGGGATCGGAATGGTCGCGGGCTTGCTGATCTACCTGGCCGGGCAGCGCTATCTTCCCCCCGAGCAGCCGCGCGCCGTCACGGAGGAGGTCAAACGCAGCCGGGTCGGCTTCAACCGCGACACCATTCTGCTGCTGGTCGGCATCGCGCTGGCAGTGACGGTGTTCCGCGGCGCCTATGAGCAGGTCGGCAACACCGTGGCCTTGTGGGCCGACAGCGGCATCGACCGCGCGGTGGGTGCCTTCACCATCCCGATGACCTGGTTCCAGTCGCTCAACCCGCTGTTCGTCATGCTGATGACCCCGCCCCTGCTGGCCTATTGGGGGCGCCGGGCGACGGTCGATGCGCACCACCTGCTCGTTCGTCGGATGGCGGTCGGCGCGGGCATCGTCTCCGCCGCCTACCTGCTGATCGCGGGGGTCGCAGCGGCCAACGGCGGACACACCGCCAACTGGACCTGGCTTGCGCTGTTCTTCGTCATCTTCACCTTT
>NZ_CADCWA010000120.1 GCF_902806285.1 uncultured Sphingomonas sp.
TCGGCGTCCTCGTGCGCGAAGATCTCGACCACCGCGGCGTGAAGCTGGTTCTCGTCGCGCATCGGCGCGGTGCAGCCTTCCAGGTAGCTGACGTAACTGCCCTTGTCGGCGACGATCAGCGTGCGCTCGAACTGACCCGTGTTCTCCGCATTGATGCGGAAATAGGTCGACAGCTCCATCGGGCAGCGGACGCCCTCGGGGATGTAGACGAAGGTGCCGTCGGAGAAGACCGCCGAGTTCAGGCAGGCGAAGAAGTTGTCGCGCTGCGGCACGACGCTGCCGAGGTACTTGCGGACGAGGTCGGGATATTCCTTCACCGCCTCGCTGATCGAGCGGAAGATGACGCCCGCGCGCTCCAGCTCCTCGCGGAAGGTGGTCGCGACCGAGACGCTGTCGAACACCGCGTCCACCGCGACCTTGCGCGCGCCCTCGACGCCGGCGAGCACCTTCTGCTCCTCGATCGGGATGCCCAGCTTCTCGTAGGTCCGGCGGATCTCCGGATCGAGCTCGTCCAGCGAAGCGAGGGTCGGTCGCTTCTTAGGCTCGGCGTAATAATAGGAGTCCTGGTAGTCGATCGCCGGGATGTGGAGCTTGGCCCAGTCGACCTCCTCCATCTCCAGCCAGGCGCGATAGCCCTTCAGCCGCCATTCCAGCAGCCACTCGGGCTCGCCCTTCTTGGCGCTGATGAAGCGGACGGTGTCCTCGCTCAGCCCCTTGGGCGCGAACTCGGACTCGATGTCGCTGGTGAAGCCCCACTCGTAGGTGGCAAGCTTCTCCGCCGCCTCGTGCGCTTCGCGGTTCTTGAGTGCGATTTCCTGGTTCATGCTATCCTTGCACCCCGGCGAACGCCGGGGCCCAGTCGTGGGTGTTGCGAGCAGCCACTGAGGGCTGGACCCCGGCGTTCGCCGGGGTGCTGGCGAGTTGTTCAAGCGTCACCGCCGCAAGCGCGCCGCGCACCGCGTGGCTGACGACGCTCATGTGCGGCTTGACCCGGCAGTGCGCATCCAGCGCGCAGTCGGACGCTTCCTCCGACCCGCTGCACTGGGTCATGGCAATGGGGCCTTCGATCGCCTCGACCATGTCGGCCAGGCTGATCCGGGCCGGCGAGCGGGCGAGAGTAACGCCTCCGCCGGCTCCACGCGCGCTGGTCAGCAGACCGGCGTTGGCAAGCTTGCCAAGCAGCTTCTGCGCGGTCGGCAGCGGCACTCCGGTCTCCGCTGCCAACGCGGCCGCGCTCAGCCGCTCACCCGCGCGGCGGCGAGCGGCGGCGGTCATGATCACGACCGCATAATCGGCGAGGTGGGTCAGGCGCATTGCTAATCGGAGCTTTCCTGTCCGATTTAGCGCTGGCGCCTCCGATTACAAGCTCGCCAACCTCCGGCGGTCACAACTTCAGCATGCCCGCGAGCTTGCGAACCGCCGCCCGCGGCAGGAAGCGGCTGCCTTGCGCGCCGACCTTGTTGAAAAGTCCGGGAATGACGATCGCCTCCTTGCGGGCCAGCCCGGCGAGCCCCGCCGCGACCACGTCCGCGCTGCTCGCGCCGAGCCGGTTGAAGGTCTTTGCCTTGCCGAAGCCCGCGACCTCCGCGAACTCGGTCGCGACCGGGCCGGGACAGAGGGCGGTGACATGGATGCCAGTCCCACGCAGCTCCTCGTGCAACGCTTCGGTGAAGCTCAGCACATAAGCCTTGGTGGCGAAGTAGACCGCGACGCCGGGCCCCGGCTGGAAAGCGGCGGTGGACGCGACGTTGAGGATGCCGCCGCGCCGGCGCTCGATCATGCCCGGCAGCACCGCATGGGCAAGCTGGGTCAGCACTCCGCAGTTGAGGTCGATCATCTGGCGAAGGCGGCGGCCGTCCTGTTCGGCGACCCGGCCGGCCAGGCCGAAGCCGGCGTTGTTGACCAGCAGGTCGACATGTTCGCCATGCGCGGCCACGTCCGCCATCAGCCGCTCGGCCGCGCCCGCCTCCGACAGGTCCAGCGCCACCCCGCGGGCCTTGCCCAGCTCCGCCGCAAGCGCCTCGATCCGCTCCTTGCGCCGCGCGACCAGCACCAGCCGCGCGCCGTCCGCCGAGAGCTGGCGGGCGAAGTCGGTGCCGAGGCCGGCGGCGGCGCCGGTGACGAGGGCTACGGATTGAGTCATCGCATCTGATACTCCGGCGAAAGCCGGGGTCCAACCGGCCCGGCGAAGAGGAAAGGGCTGGGCCCCGGCGTGCGCCGGGGTACTCCGGTCAAGCGACGACCGCCCTTTCGATCCGCCCCGGTTCCCGCGGCGGCTCGCCGACCGGCAACTTGTCGACATATTCCATGCCGCTCTCGACCTGGCCCCACACCGTATATTGCCGGTTGAGGAAGCTCGCGTCATCGAAGCAGATAAAGAACTGGCTGTTGGCCGTGTTCGGCTGGTTGGTCCGCGCCATCGAGCAGGTGCCCCGCACGTGCGGCTCCCCGTTGAACTCGGCCTTGAGGTCCGGCTCCTCCGATCCGCCGCTGCCCGTGCCGGTCGGATCGCCGCCCTGGGCCATGAAGCCGGGAATCACCCGGTGAAACTTCACGCCGTCGTAGAAGCCCTCGCCCGCCAGCTTGGCGATGCGCTCGACATGGCCGGGCGCCAGGTCCGGGCGCAGGCGGATGACGACATCGCCGCCGGTGGAAAGGGTCAGGGTCAGGGTTTGCGGCGTGTCGGGCATGGTGGGTCTCCTGCAGGGATTGCGGCGGACCTAGTGGCTTGGACCTCGTCCGTCATCCCCGCGCAACGCGCGGGCATCAAGAAAGGGATTTCACACGAAGGCACGAAGACGCAAAGGAAAAGCTCTCTTCTTCGCGCCTTCGCGTGAATCAACTCTTTCTCCTTTCCGCTCCCCGGAAGAACCAACGCGTTCGTGCCTTCGTGATCTTCGTGCCTTCGTGTGACGATCGGACGGATGACAATCGCCTGGAGCCATGACAGAGGGGCAGGAGCGGGGTCGGGGAAGGAACCAACGGCATGAGCGAACGCGAGGACATCGCCACCGCCTCCCGTGCTTCCGAAGCGGACGTGCTGACCCTACCGCAGCAGTCGGAACCGGACCGGGGCGTGATGGACGCCGAGGACCGGCTGCGTCCCGAGTTCGTCGAGCAGGTGCTCGACGCGGTGGAAGCCGGCGACATCGCCACCGCCTGCCGGCTCGTTGCCCCGCTCCACCCCGCCGACGTCGCCGACCTGATCGAGCTCGCCCGCGCCGACGAGCGCGAAGGTCTGGTCGCGGCGCTCGCCGACCTGGTCGACGCGGACGTGCTGGCCGAGCTCAACGACCACGTCCGCGAGGCGCTCCTCGACGAGATGGAGCCGCAGCAGGTCGCCGACCTGGCGGGCCAGCTGGAGACGGACGACGCGGTCGCGCTGATCGAGGACCTGGAGGAGGACGACCAGCGCGCCGTGCTCCGCCGGATGGAGCCCGACGACCGCGCCGCGATCGAGGAAGCGCTCACCTATCCCGAGGAGTCCGCCGGCCGCCTCATGCAGCGCGACCTGATCGCGGTGCCGGAGCATTGGTCCGTCGGCCAGGTCATCGATTACCTCCGCTCGGGCGAGGAGCTGGCCAACGATTTCTGGGAAGTGTTCGTGGTCGACGCCGGCCACCACCCGGCCGGCACCTGCCGCCTGTCCACCATCCTCCGCTCTCCCCGCTCCACGCCGGTCACCGAGATCATGCAGGAGGAGCAGACGCTGATTCCGGTCGACATGGACCAGGAGGACGTCGCACTGCGTTTCCAGAAATATGCGCTGGTGTCCGCGGCGGTGGTCGACGGCAGCGGCCGGCTGGTCGGCATGATCACCGTCGACGACGTGGTGCACATCATCCAGGAGGAAGCCAGCGAGGACGTCCTGCTGCTGTCCGGCGCGGGCGAGGGCGACATCAACGAGCCGGTGACCGAAAGCTACAAGGCGCGGGTCCGCTGGCTGATCGCCAACCTCCTGACCGCGCTGGTCGCCTCCACCGTGATCCGCATGTTCGAAGGCAGCATCGAGCGGCTGGCGATCCTGGCCGTGCTGATGCCGATCGTCGCGGGGGTGGGCGGCAATGCCGGCACGCAGACGCTGGCGGTGACGGTGCGGGCGCTGGCGACCAACCAGCTGACCGGGTCCAACCGCTGGCGGGCGGTCGGGCGGGAGATGCGGGTGGCGTGGCTCAACGGAGTCACCGTCGCCGCCCTGATCGGGGTCGCCGTGTCACTGATCCTTCGCAGCCCGCAGCTCGGCGCGGTGATCGGCACTGCCATGCTGTTCAACATCCTGATCGCGGGGCTCGCGGGCGTGCTGGTCCCGCTGACGCTGGAGCGGCTACGCGCCGATCCGGCGGTGGCCAGCAGCGTGTTCGTCACCATGGTGACCGACTCCATGGGCTTTCTGCTGTTCCTAGGACTTGCGACTGCGGCCGGGCTGACTGGGTAGCTTCCAGTTCACGCGGAGGCGCGGAGGCGCGGAGGGTGCCAGCTTGCGGCAAGCGCACCGCGAAGCGGCAAACCTCGCTCCGAGGTAGCAAGATCTGCCGCTATGCGGCGACGTTCCCACGTGAGTGAAAGCTCCGGGCCTCCGCGCCTCCGCGTGAACCAGCACCTTCCCTCCCACGCGAACCAACTCCTTACAGATGCCTGAAAGTTTCGCTAAACAGCCGCCGTGCCAACCCTCCACCTCACCAAAGTCGCCGTCGGCTGCCGCGACCTTCCGGCGCTTGAGAAGCGCATCGCGGGCCGCGACGACGGCGGCGAGGTGCGCGTCGTCACCCGCATGCGCCCGCGCCGGATGGAGGAGCTGGTCGGCGGCTCGCTGTTCTGGATCGTCAAGCACCGGCTCGTCGCCTGCCAGCAGATCCTCCGCTTCGACGATCGCACCGACGGAAGGCTCGACATCGTCTGCTCGGCCCAGCTCATGCCAGTGCCGGCCAAGCCGAAGCGGGCGCACCAGGGCTGGCGCTACCTCGATCCGGCGGATGCGCCCAAGCCCGGCGACAATGACGACAGCGGGATCGGGCTGCTCCCACCGCCACTCTATGGCAAGCTGGCGGCGCTGGCGCTGCTCTAGCGGCAGCCGGAGACGGTCGACGACCCCAGCACCTTGAGGGTGCAGGCCGGCCGGCCGGTCAGCGCGACCTGCGCGGTGCCGCTGGCGTCCACCCGCGCGGTGTCGCTCGCCGCCGCGGTCAATTGGGCGGGACCCTCGGCGCTCAGCAGCGCATCCTTCACCGCCAGCCCGCTCGCGTCCAGGCTGCTGGCGCCGCGCACGATCGCCGTCAGCTTCAGCGTCTTGCCCGCGACCCGCGAGATCACCGTTCCGGACAGTGCCACGACCAGCCGGTCGGCCTGCACTTCCCCGATCTCCGCGCGGCCCGCCCCATGGGCCGACAGCTCGAAGGTGAGGCCCTTGACCTTGTCGATCAGCAGCGTGCCCGCGCCGTTCAGCGACGCCGCCGTCAGCTCATGCGTGCCGACGCTGATCTCGAGCGGCTCTTGGCCGTGGCCGGGGTAGCCGCCCCAGGCGGAGGCGTTGCGGCGGATGACCAGCGTTCGCCCCTCGACCCGAAGGCCGAGCCCGTCCAGCGCCTGTGCGCTGCCGCTCGCCCGGGCGAAGGGCGACCTCCCTGTGGTCAGCTGCACCGAGTAGGGGCCATCCACCCGCACCCGGTCGAAGCTGGTGACCGTGTAGCTCCGGGTGGCGGCCGCGCCAGGCGCGGCGAAGCAGAGAGCGGCGGTGAGGGCGAAGGCGAGGCGGGCCATGGGTCGGATCATGCGTCCAACCCTCGCACGCCATGGTTAACGCACCCTCAAGAGCATTGCACGCTGCCCGAGCCGGCCTTGCTCACGCTGCACCTGGCGCCGCCCGTCACCCGGACGTTGCCCGACCCGGCGATCTCGACCCGCGCCGCCGAGCGCGCGTTGGCGTCGATGTTGCCGGAGCCTGCAATCTCGGCGCGGGCCTGGTCGGTGGCGACCTGCCCGGCCCGGATGTTCCCGGACCCGGCGATCTCATAGTGAGCCGCCGCCGCGCGGCCAGCCGCGATCGCATCGCCCGACCCTGCGATCTCCAGCCGGAGCGAGCCCACCTGCACCTGCGGCAGCCGCAGGCCGCCCGATCCGGCAATGGAAGCATGAAAGGACTCGGCTGCGACCCGGTCCACCGCCATGTCCCCGGAGCCGGCGATCGCCGCCGCGCGCAGCATGGGAACGCTGACCGCCACTCTGACCGTGCCGCGAGTGCTCGAAGACCAACCGTTCAACATGCCGCGGCGCCTCTCGGGACGAATCTTGAGCGTGCCGTCCTCGACCACGACTTCCATCTTCTCCACGATGGCGGAAGGGCCGCGCGCAGCAACCGACGGCTGCCGGCCCGTCGAGACGTCCACCGCGAACGGCCCGGCGACCTCGATCTTGTCGAAGGCCGGCACCGGGAAGCTCCGCGCAATCTCGGGTCCCGCGCTCTGTGCCCGCCCCGCGCTGCAGGCTGCCAGGCCGAAGGCGACGGCGGTTAGGAACAAGGTGCGCATCATTCATCTCCCTCGCTGTGTTGAACAGCTAATACAGCAAGACAAATGTAGCGGCAAGGGGCAAAGAAAAAGGCGCCCCCGCAGCGGGAGCGCCCTTCTCATCCGGCCTCGGGACGGTTCAATCTTCCTCTTCGACCAGTTCCTTGCTCTTCTGGTGCGTCAGGACGGCCTTGTTGAGGATCTCCAGGAGCTTGGCCAGCGCCGCCTTTTCGTCGGTCTGCTCCATCGCCGCCAGCTCGCGCGCCAGCCGCGAGGACGCCGCCTCGAAGATCTGCCGCTCCGAATAGCTCTGCTCGGGCGCATCGTCGGGGCGGAACAGGTCGCGGGTCACCTCGGCGATCGAGGTGAGGTCGCCCGAGTTGATCTTCGCCTCATACTCCTGGGCCCGGCGCGACCACATGGTGCGCTTGACCTTGGGCCTACCCTTGAGCGTCTCCAGCGCGGCCTGCATGGTCTTGTCGGAGGACAGCTTGCGCATGCCCACCGAGTCCGCCTTGTTGACGGGAACGCGGAGAGTCATCTTCTCCTTCTCGAACCGCAGCACGTAGAGGTCGAGCCGCGTGCCCGCGATCTCCGTGCTTTGCAGTTCAACGACGCGGCCCACACCATGCTTGGGGTAAACAACATAATCGCCAACGTCGAAGCTCAACGCCTTCGCTGCCATTCGTTCACCTTCCTACTTGTGATTGGAAAAGCGGCACGCGACCCAAGCACTCCCCAAGTCGACCCCTGGTCGTGCGCTCTTCCGGTAAAACATCCTGCTGTGCGAGCGCCACCGGGCGTGGCGAGCAACTGACACAAGTCTTTAACACAAACCGATTCAGATCGCTAGACCCAGCTGTAAGGGGCCGCTTCCACTGACCATTTTTATGTTGTGGATTCCGAGACCTAGCAACCGCACGCCCTTGGGAACCGGCAGCAATGAAGCGAGCAGCAGGCGTCCCGCAGCCGCGAAGCTGCCGAGGTCGCAGATCGGATCGGCGAAGCTCCTGGACCGGGTGATCAGCTCGAAATCGGCGAACTTGACCTTTAAGGTCACGGTGCGCCCGGCCGCACCCGATCGCTCGATCCGCGCCCAGGCCAGGCCTGCCACCCGCTCCAGCTCGGCGCTCAGCGCCGCGGGCTCGGAGAGGTCGGTATCGAAGGTCCGCTCCGCGCTGACCGACTTGGCCTGGCGGGAGGCGCGGACCGGCCGTTCGTCGAGGCCGCGGCAGATGCGCCAATACCATTCGCCCGAGCTGCCGAAGCGGCCTTCCAGTTCGGCCCGGCTCAGCTCTTGCAGGTCGGCGCCGGTATGGATGCCCATGCCCTTCAGCCGCTCAGCGGTCTTGGGCCCGATGCCGTGGAACCGCCCGACCGGCAGCGTCGCGATGAACCGCGGCGCGTCCTGCGGGCGGATCACGCACAGCCCGTCCGGCTTGTTCTGATCGGAGGCGAGCTTGGCGACGAACTTGCAGTAAGACACGCCTGCCGACGCGGTAAGCTGCGTTTCCTCCCGGATGCGGCGGCGGATCTCCTCGGCGATCGCCCGGGCGGAGCCGAGGCGGCGGCGGTCTTCGGTCACGTCGAGATAGGCTTCGTCCAGGCTCAGCGGCTCGATGTGGTCGGTGAAGTCCGCGAAGATGGCGCGGATCTGCCCGCTGACCTCCTTGTAGGCATCGAACCGCGGCTTGACGAACAGGAGGTCGGGGCAGCGCCGCTTGGCCGTCACCGACGGCATGGCCGAGCGGACGCCGAACTCGCGTGCCTCGTAGCTTGCCGCGGCCACGACCCCGCGATGACCGCCGCCCACGGCCACCGGCTTGCCGCGCAGCTTCGGATCGTCGCGCTGCTCCACGCTCGCGTAAAAGGCATCCATGTCGATGTGGATGATCTTGCGGAGCGGAGTCGGCGCTTGGGCGTTCACGCCTCGTTCCCTAGCTTGGCTTGAGGGCGGAGTCATGCTTTAGGGCCGCCAAACTCACGTCCGGGAAGCTTCATGAACATCCACGAATATCAGGCCAAGGAATTGCTCGCCAACTTCGGTGTGCCGGTGCCCGCCGGCCATGCGGCGATGAGCGTCGAGGAGGCGGTGCAGGCCGCCGGGCAGCTGCCCGGCCCGCTGTGGGTGGTCAAGGCGCAAATCCATGCCGGCGGCCGCGGCAAGGGCAAGTTCAAGGAGCTTGGCCCCGAGGCCAAGGGCGGCGTCCGGCTGGCCAAGTCGATCGAGGAAGTCCGCGCTCACGCCGAAGAGATGCTCGGCAAGACCCTTGTTACCATTCAAACGGGCGCGCAGGGCAAGCAGGTCCAGCGCCTCTACATCACCGATGGCGTGGACATCGCCCGGGAGTTCTACCTGGCGCTGCTGGTCGACCGCGAGACCGGCCGCATTGCGGTGGTCGCCTCGACCGAGGGCGGCATGGACATCGAAGCGGTCGCCCATGACGCGCCCGAGAAGATCGAGACGATCACCATCGACCCGGCGACCGGGCTGATGCCGCACCACGGCCGGGCGGTGGCGGCGGCGCTCGGCCTCACCGGCGACCTCGCCAAGCAGGCGCAGAACGTGCTGGCCAAGCTCTACGACGCGTTCCTCGGCACCGACGCCTCGCAGATCGAGATCAACCCGCTGGCGGTCACCGACGACGGCAAGCTGCTGGTGCTCGACGCCAAGGTCGGCTTCGACAGCAACGCCATGTTCCGCCACAAGGGCCTGGCCGAGCTGCGCGATCTCACCGAGGAGGACCCGCAGGAGATCGAGGCCAGCAAGTACGACCTCGCCTATATCAAGCTCGACGGCGACATCGGCTGCATGGTCAACGGCGCGGGCCTGGCCATGGCGACCATGGACATCATCAAGCTGAACGGCGCGGAGCCGGCCAACTTCCTCGACGTCGGCGGCGGCGCCTCCAAGGAAAAGGTCACCGCGGCGTTCAAGATCATCCTCGCCGATCCGGCGGTGAAGGGGATCCTGGTCAACATCTTCGGCGGCATCATGAAGTGCGACATCATCGCCGACGGCATCGTCGCCGCGGCGCGCGAGGTGGACCTCAAGGTGCCGCTGGTCGTCCGGCTGGAAGGCACCAATGTCCAGCAGGGCAAGGACATATTGGCGGGCTCCGGCCTGCCGATCGTTGCCGCCAACGACCTGGGCGACGCGGCGCAGAAGATCGTGGCCGAGGTGAAGGCGGCTTGAGCGTTTCCGTGTTAGGATCGGTGCATGGCTGACAACGTAGAGAATCTTATGCTGGAGCACCTGAAGCGTTTTCAGGCGACGCTCGATCGTGTCGAGCGCAAGCAGGACGAGATGGTGCACCGGGTCGCCAATCTCGAAAGTGGTCAGGCAGCAATCATGCAGCACTTAGCCCATCTTGCCGCTGCTGACGCTGCGCAGCAGGTGTCGATCGACAGCGTCAACACCCGGTTAGATCGGATTGAGCGTCGACTGGAGCTGACGCATTAAGCTCAGCCAATCCAAGCTCTCAGAGGGATAGCAGATGAAGGTCCTAGTCGCGGTCAAGCGAGTGATCGACTACAACGTCAAGCCGCGGGTCAAGATGGACGGCACGGGCGTCGATCTCGCCAACGTCAAGATGAGCATGAATCCCTTCGACGAGATCGCCGTCGAGGAAGCCATCCGCCTCAAGGAGCGCGGTGCGGCGACCGAGATCGTGGCCGTCTCCATCGGCCCGGCCAAGGCGCAGGAAACGCTGCGCACCGCGCTGGCGATGGGCGCCGACCGCGCGATCCTGGTCTCGACCGATGACGAGGTCGAGCCGCTGGCCGTGGCCAAGATCCTCGCCAAGGTCGCGGAAGAGGAGCAGCCCGGGTTATTCCTGCTGGGCAAGCAGGCGATCGACGACGACTCGAGCGCGGTGGGGCAGATGCTCGGCGCGCTGACCGGCTACGGCCAGGGCACCTTCGCTTCCAAGGTCGAGGTCAATGGCGACAGTGTCAATGTCACCCGCGAGGTAGACGGCGGGCTGGAGACGGTGGCGCTGAAGCTGCCCGCGATCGTCACCACCGACCTCCGCCTCAACGAGCCGCGCTACGCCTCGCTGCCCAACATCATGAAGGCCAAGTCCAAGCCGCTCGCGCAGAAGACGCCGGCCGACTACGGCGTGGACACGGCGCCGCGGCTGGAAACGCTCAAGGTTGTCGAGCCGTCCAAGCGTCAGGCCGGCGCCAAGGTCGGCAGCGTCGATGAGCTGGTTGAGAAGCTGAAGAGCGTGGGAGTGGTGGCATGAAGGTCCTGGTTCTCGGCGAGCACAGCGGCGGCAAGGTCAAGGATTCGACCCTGGCGACCCTTGGCGCGGCCGCCAAGTTCGGCGGCGATGTGGACCTGTTGCTGATCGGACCCGATGCGCCGGGCGCTGCGGACGATGCCAAGAGCATCGCCGGCATCTCGCGCGTGCTGGTTGCGGCCGATCCCGCGCTCGACCATGAGCTGGCGGAGGCCGTGGCCCCGCTGCTTGCCCGGCTGATGGCCGACCATGACGTGCTGCTCGCCAGCTCCACCACCACCGGCCGCAACATCGCGCCGCGGGTCGCCGCGCTGCTCGACGTCAGCCAGGTGAGCGACATCATCTCGGTCGAAGGGCCGGATACCTTCACCCGCCCGATCTACGCCGGCAATGCGATCGCCACCGTGCGCTCCAAGGATGCCAAGAAGGTGATCACCGTCCGCGGCACCGCCTTCGACAAGGCGGAGCGCGGCGGCGGCAATGCGGTGGTCGAGCAGGTCGACGCGGGTGTCCAGAACGACCGCTCGCAGTTCGTCTCCATGGACGCCAGCGAGAGCGAGCGGCCGGAGCTGACCAGCGCCAAGATCATCGTTTCCGGCGGGCGCGCGCTCGGCAGCGGCGATGCCTTCCACCAATTGATCGAGCCGCTCGCCGACAAGCTCGGTGCCGCCGTTGGAGCGAGCCGCGCAGCGGTGGACGCAGGCTACGTCCCGAACGACTATCAGGTCGGCCAGACCGGCAAGATCGTCGCCCCCGAGCTCTACATCGCCATCGGCATCTCCGGCGCGATCCAGCATCTCGCGGGCATGAAGGACAGCAAGGTCATCGTCGCCATCAACAAGGACGAGGAAGCGCCCATCTTCCAGGTCGCCGACGTCGGGCTGGTCGGCGACCTGTTCAAGCTGGTGCCGGAGCTAACGGAGAAGCTTTAGTCGTCGAGCGCGGCGGGCGCGTCCTGCGCCGTGTGGAGGATGCGCACGACAAGGAGGTCGCCTCCGTCCGCCCGATAGAAGATGCGATGGCTTCGGTACCGCTTGGCGCAGTAACTCCGCGCTCCCGATGCGTGCACCGGCGCGCCTGCCGGGTAGCGCAACAAGCCGTCGCAGGCTTTTTCCAATCCAGCGGTATAAGCATTGGCCTGGTCGCGTCCGTAGTGACGCTTGGTCCAGCCGAAGATGGCGCGAAGGTCGTTGAGAGCGTCCTCGCTGTAACGCAGCCTAGAGATCGTGCTCTTTCCGAAGCGCTGCAAAGACCTGTTCGTGGCTCAGCGGACTGATGCCGGACGCTTCACCCTTGGCAAGTTCCGCCTCCAACCAGGCGCGATGCCGCGCGGCGAGGTTACGGAAGTAAGCATCAATGCTTTCGGCCTCGCCGGCCTCGACCTGAGCCTGAGCCCATGCCAGCTCTTCGGGTGGGAGATCGATGCTTACGCGTTCCATCGCCACAAGGTTAAGTGAGAGAGCCGCAGGCGTCAAAAGCCGTTGAGGAACGCGGCCACATTAGTTCCGAGCTCCTCAACCGCGTATCCCCCTTCCATGACGATCAGTGCCGGCAGGCCAAGCGTTGCAATGCGCTCGGCCATTCGCGCGTAGTCCGCCGTCTGCAACGCGAAGTGGCTGATCGGGTCGCCGGCGTAGGTGTCGGCGCCGAAGCTTACGATCAGCAACTCGGGCTCGCCCTCGCCGAGCCACTCCAAGGCGCAGGCCAGCGCTTCGTCGTAGGCGGGGAACTCCGTCCCGCGCGGCAGGGGCAGGTTGAGGATGTTGCCGCCGTTCTCGTCGGCATGACCCCAGAAGAAGGGATAGTCGGTGCGCGGGTCGGCGTGGAGGGAGGCGAACAGCACGTCCTCACGGCCGGCGAAGATGTCCTGCGTGCCGTTGCCGTGGTGATAGTCGACGTCGAGGATCGCCACCCGCCGCGCGCCATCGGCCAGCGCCTGCTCCGCGGCGACCGCGGCGTTGTTGAGGTAGCTGTAGCCGCCGCAATAATCGCGCCCCGCGTGATGCCCGGGCGGGCGGCAGAAGGCGAACGCCTTGCCCTCGCTCTGCGCAGCCGCGAGCGCGCCGAGCGCCGTCTGGGCACCCCAATAGACTGCGTGCCAAGTCGCTTCCCCGATCGGGGTCGAAGTGTCGTAGCTGTACTGGCCGAGCTTGGCGTCGATACGGTCGAACTCCAGCGGACGTCGGCGGACCACCGGGAAGGTGTAGGGAAAAGCGTCGCCTTCCCGCCCCGCGGCTTGCCACTCGCCATGCGCGTTCCGCAAGAACTCGAGATAGTCGGCGGAGTGCACGCGCAGCAGCGGCGGCGCCCCATGATCTCCGGGCGCCTCCGTGGGACCGATAGCCGCGAGCACTGACTCCACCCGCCCGCCATGCTCCGCCGCGGGATGAAGCGCACCGTTGAAGAACTCGGCTTGGGGCGCGTGGGCGCGCTGCCGCTCGTCCCAAAAGCAGCGCATCAGCGGACAGGGCGGAGGTCGGAGGGCAGGGTCGGCTCCGACAGGATCTGCTCCATCCGCCGCCAGCGCGCGGCCTGATCCGACCCGGCGCTCTCCACGTCCGCGGCGACCATGTCGCGCCCCAAGCCGTAGTTGATGACGTAGCTGCGGTACTGCTTGGTAAAGGCGATCGACTGCTTGGCCCGCGCTTCGCTGACCAGCTGGTACTTCTGCGTCAGCGCGACCGCCTGCGGCTCGGTGATTCGGCCCTCAAGGAACTCGCGGGCGATGGTGAAGCGTGCACCCTGAAGGTCCCGCAGGGCGCTCAACAGCGCGTCGTACCTCGCCGCGTCGGCCGTGGGCAGGCCGGCAAGCGGATAGATCGCCCGGACCTCGTAGGCGAGCTTGTCGGGCCCGGGAAAAGCCAGGTCGATCCCGTAATTGGCCGAGCCCTCCGAAATGATCGACTGCGGCGAGAACAGCGGCTGAACGCTGTGCTCGAGCCAGCCGCGGCCGCGCACCAGCCGCTGTTCCAGCAGCACGTTCAGCACATGGTGGCCGGGGTAACCCTCGTGGCAGCCGAGATCGACCGCGCGGCTGATGCGGATCGGCAGGTCGGTGTTGATCTCGATCTTGCTGGCGTAATCGCCCTGGTAGTAATTGTACCCGGACCAGCTCTTGCCGGTGACGAAGCTCATGGCGAAGCGTTCGCCGGGAGGCAGGCTGATGTGCTTGGCCGTGCGCGCTTTGCACTCGGCGATGGCGGCGTCGAACACCGGCTGGAGCCGGTCACGCGGTACGGTGAAGCGGTCCTGGAAGGTGTCAACGCGCTGCCACAGCGGACCCTGGCCGGGAACCAGCCGCTCGATCTGAGCCAGCATCGGGTCGAACGCGGAGAGCGGCTGCAGCGGCGGCCGGACCCCGAACAGGCCGAACGCCTCGTCCTCGAACGACAGCTTCTCGCCGCCAAGCATCCGCAGGCGGGTCCTGGCGGCGGTGAGCTGAGCCAGGAGAAAGCGGGCGCGGCGGGGTTCAGCCGCCTGCAGCACCGTGATCCGGGCGGAGAGCGCAGCGACACGGGCCGAAAGCTGCGGCAGCCCCTCGGCCGCGGCGACCGCCTTGCCCTCGGCCCGCAGCTCCTCCGGACCGTAGTAGGCGTCGATATAGCCTTCTTCCTTCTCGCCGATCGCCAGCTGCAGCCGGACGTAGTCGCGCGCTGCGGCATCTAGGCTGTCGGCGGGCGGCTGGACAGCCATGCACGCGCCGAGCAGCAGCGGCAGGATCAGCGCGCATAGGAGTCGTTGCATACCGTCGGGTCCTCATCCGCATCCTCGCCGAAGATCTCGCGAGCTTCCTCGCGGTCGGCGTCAGGCACTGGTAGCGGCACCGCGGTACGGAGCACAAGAAAGCCAGTCAGCCCGGCGGCCAGCGATCCGGCCAGGGTTCCGAGCTTGGCGCCATCGACCGATGCTTGGTCGGTGAAGGCGAGCCCGCCGATGAACAGGCTCATGGTGAAGCCGATACCGGTGAGCAGCGCGGCGCCATAAATTTGCGGCCAAGACAAGGTGTTCGGCTTGGGTGCGAGGCCGGTGCGATCGGCCAGCCAGATGGCCCCGAACACGCCGACCTGCTTGCCGAGGAACAGCCCAAGCGCAACGGCCAGCCCCAGCGTCCCGAACTGCGCCCCGGCCAGCGTGACGCCGGCGCTCGCAAAGCCGAACAGGGGAACAATGCCGAACATGACCAGCGGATGGAGGCGGTGTTCAAGCAGCTTGAGCGGTGAGTGCGGCTCGCCCCGGCCCAGCGGAATGGTGAGGGCAGCCAGCACTCCCGCAATGGTCGCGTGGATGCCCGACTGGTATACTGCCGCCCACAAAGCCACGAAGCCGAGCAGGAAGGGCCAGAGCTTCCGCACCCCGAACATGTTCATCGCCGCCATGACGCCAACCAGCCCGGCACTCATGGCAAGAGCCGGAACGCTGAGCTCGGCGGTGTAGAACAGGGCGATAATGACGACGGCGCCGACATCGTCGATGATGGCGATGGTCACCAGCAACAGCTTGAGCGAGGCAGGCGCGCGCGGGCCGAGCAGCGCCAACACGCCCACCGCAAAGGCGATGTCGGTCGCGGCCGGGATCGCCCAGCCGCTCACCAGCTGCCAGTCGCTGCCGACCACGGCCAGGTAGATCGCGGCGGGCACCGCCATTCCCGCTGCTGCGGCGATCGTCGGCAGGCGGCGTTCGTCCGGTGTGGACAGCCGCCCGTCGTACCATTCGCGCTTCACCTCCAGCCCGACCAGCAGGAAGAACAGCGCCATCAACCCGTCGGCGATCCAATGGTGGAGGTCGAGCGGGCCGAGCCGCAGATGGAGCGCCGCGGCGTAGGCGGGAGCGAGCGGCGAGTTGGCCACAACCAACGCCGCCGCGGCCGCTGCCATCAACAGCAGGCCGGCGTTGCGCTCACTTCTTGCTGCGTTGCCGGCCGCCATGCCTCGCTCATGACGGCCAGCTTCTACTCACGCAATCGATTCAGGCGGCGGTCGCCTCGCGAACCTCCACCTCCAAGTTCATCTCGGCCTTGAGCAGCTTGGAGATTGGGCAGTTGCGCTTGGCCTCTTCCGCCAGTTCGCGCAGGCGACCCTCGTCGATGCCGGGGACGCTGGCGGTGAGCTTCAGGTCGGAGCGGGTGACGGTGAAGCCCGCGCCATCCTGCTCCAGCTTCACCTGCGCCTCGCTTTCCAGCGTGCCGTC
Organism: uncultured Sphingomonas sp.; assembly: GCF_902806285.1. Lineage (GTDB taxonomy): Bacteria > Pseudomonadota > Alphaproteobacteria > Sphingomonadales > Sphingomonadaceae > Sphingomicrobium. The sequence continues at coordinate 15,935 of NZ_CADCWA010000120.1, forward strand.
GTTCACTCCGGCACCCGCCAGGGCGAAGCTCAGCGCCATGGTGAAGCAGCTGGCGTGGGCCGCGGCGATCAGCTCCTCGGGGTTGGTGCCGGGCTCGTTCTCGAACCGGGTGTTGAAGCCGTAGCGCTGGTCCTGCAGCACGCCCGACTGCGTGGAAACCCAGCCCTTGCCGGTCTTGCCCATGCCCTCGTAGCGGGCGCGCGCGGTGCGGGTGATCATGGTACGGCCTCCTGCTTGGTCCGCCCCACCAACCGAGCGCAGCCGCGATGGTTGCGTCAGACCGCGTCAGCCAGGGAGGCAGCTTGCGCCCGGCGGTGCTCCAGCAGCGCAACCACCATAGCCGCCAGACGCTCCAGCTCCTCCACCTGATCGGCGGCCGGGGTCCGCGGCTTGTCGTCGAGCACGCACAAGGTGCCCAGGCGAGCGCCGCTGGCCATCCGCAGCGGTACGCCGGCATAGAAGCGGAGGTGGGGTGCGCCACTGACCAGCGGATTCGCCGCCAGCCGCGGGTCGCGCGAGGCGTCCTCGACGATCGTCGGCTCGCCGCTGCGGATCGCATGGGTGCAGAAGGAGATGGAGCGCGGGGTTTCCGAAACGGCGATGCCGACCTTGGCCTTGAACCATTGGCGACGCTCATCGACGAACGAAAGAAGCGCGATTGGGGTGCGGCAGATACTTGCAGCCTTGTGGACGATTGAGTCGAACTCGGGTTCGTTGGGTGTGTCGAGCACGCCATAGGCGCGCAGTTCACGGAGACGGCGGTTTTCTTCTGTCGGCATTGGTTCGGTCCTGCTCCGCCCCTCGGCGTAATCTCATCATAGGATGGCCGAAGGCTCCGGGCGCCGCGCGGCCGCCATTATCTCGTTGCCGATCCGGATGGAGCCTTCCGCCACCATGGCTGTTTTTCCGTTGCAATGAGCAACTCCGCGGACCCCCAAGCGATCGGCGCGACGTTCCGGGAATGGTTGGGACAAACGTCCGGTCCGCCGCTGGTCCTGGGCCATTTCGACGCGGACGGCCTCGCCGCGGTCGCCATTCTCAAGCGCAGCCTGGACGGCGCTCCGGAGCGCCTGGTCGGCAAGGGCGAGAACCCGTGGAGCCCGGCGATCCGCGCCGAGATGGAGGAGCGACGTCCGCCCGCGGTGATCGCAACGGACCTTGGGCAGCGCGAAGGCGACATTCTGCCGGGCACGCCGACAATCCTGATCGACCATCATGTGCCCACCGGCACGCCCGGCGCCGCCACCGTGGTGAGCGGCAATGGTCTGGAGCCCGAACCTACGTCCGCGCTGCTCGCCTACTGGTGCGCACGCGGTATCGGCGCGCCGGACGACCTGCTGTGGCTGGCGGCCGTGGGGTTGATCGGCGACATGGCGGACGATGCCGGCTTTCCCGAGCTGGCCGAAGCGCAGCGGCGCTACGGCAAGACCGCGCTGCGGAGCGCCGTCTCGCTGATCAACGCGCCGCGCCGCACCGCCAGCGCCGACGCCGGACCCGCGCTCGCGCTCCTGCTCAAGTGCAGCTCGCCCAAGGAGCTGCTGTCGGGCGAGCACCCGGAAACCGCGCAACTGCTCGCGGCCAAGGAAGAGGTCAAGGCGGAGATGGATGTCGCCAAGCGGATCGCGCCCAAGGTCCGCGGCGACGTCGCGCTGATCCCGCTCGCATCGGCCTGCCAGATCCATCCGCTGGTTGCCCAGCAATGGCGCGGGCGGCTCAAGGACAAGGTCGTGATCGCCGCCAATCGCGACTATCGGCCGGGCTGGGTGCACTTCGCCGCGCGCACCGCGGCCGGGCACGACCTCATCCGCTTCTTCGCCGAACGCCGGCCGGACGGCGCCGGCAGCGAGTACGGCAGCGGCCACCGGCAGGCGAGCGGCGGAGCGCTGCGCATCCCCGAGTGGAACCGCTTCGTGTCCGAGCTCGGCTTTCCCGAGGAGCAGATTGCATGACCGGCGCCTCGCGCTCCTGCGGGGGCAGGAGCCCAGTGCCTTTTGCACCAAGAACAACTGGGCACCTGCCTTCGCAGGTGCACTGAGGAGCGTAGCATGAGCAGTTCTTCCCACCCCCTCCGGCTCGGCTTCCCCGTCAAGGTGATGGGCGTGCCCGGCCTCAAGGGCAACGACACTCGCCGCTGGCAGCAGAACCCGCACCTCAAGGTCAGCCTGGAGTATGTCGACCAGATCCTCGACTATCTGGTGAAGGTCGGGATCGACATGTACCGGCTGTCGTCGGACCTGGCGCCCTACGCCACCCACCCGGACATGCCTCAATTCCACAACATGGTGGCCGAGAGCGATGCGGAGCTGGCAGCCTTCGGCAAGAAGGCCCGCGAGCTCGACATCCGCCTGTCCTTCCACCCCAGCCAATATGTGCTGCTGAACGCGCCGGATCCCGAGCTTACCAAGAAGAGCATCTGGGACCTGAGGAGCCAGGCCGAGATGCTCGACCGCATGGGCCTCGACGACGAGGCGGTGATGGTGACCCATGTCGGCGGTGTCTACGATGACCGGGAGGCGAGCCGGGCGCGCTGGATCGAGGGCTGGAACCAGTGTCCCGAGCATGTGCGGCGCCGGCTGGTGCTGGAGAACGACGACATCCGCTTCTCCGCCGCCGACGTGCTGTGGATCCAGGAGCGAACGGGCGTCCGCTGCGTGTTCGATTACCAGCACTTCTGGTGCCTGAACCCCGAGCGGCTCGACATGCGCGAAACGCTGGAGAAGTTCATCGCGACCTGGCCGGAAGGCTGCCGGCCCAAGATCCACTTCTCCTCGCCGCGGACCGAGATGCGCGAGGTCAAGCGCAAGATTACCCCCCAGCAGCGCGCCAAGGCCAAAGCGGGCAAGGCCAAGGCGAAGAAGGGCGAGCTGCTCAAGGCCCCGGTCAAGGCGACCGCGCGGATCAAGACGGTGCTGTTGCCGCCGATCTGGACCGGGCACAGCGACTTCACCAACCCGTTCGAGTTCGCGACCTTCATGCGGATGGCCGAGGGCCTCGAGTTCGACGTGATGATGGAGGGCAAGTCCAAGGACGTGTCGATCATCAAGCTCCGTCCGGACCTGCTGCGCTTCGCTCCGGACGTGGCGGCGCGGTTCGGCATCACCGCGGCGGACGCGGAGGAGCTGGCGGCCGAGGAAGCGGCGCTGGAGGGGGGCGTCGCGGCGGAGGACGAGGCCGACGTCGACGAGGGAGAGCTGGCCGGAGCGCCCGAGGAGGCCTTCGCCTGAGGGTCCTCGGCGTCACCGAGACCTGCGATCTCGGGGCGCTCTACCTGTCCTTGCTGGCCGAAGGACATGAGCTCCGGGTCGCCGTTAGTGAGCCGTTCGCGCACGGCACGATGGCCGGGATGGTGCCACGGACCGACGATTGGCGCGCCGAGCTGGACTGGGTTCGCGAGGCCGGGCGAAACGGCTTCATCCTGTTCGAAGCGGTCAGCGAAGGCTTCGGCGCACTTCAGGACGAGCTCCGCCGCGACGGCTTCCAGGTAATCGGCGGAAGCGCCTTCGGCGACCGGCTGGAGAACGACCGGGCGTTCGCCCAAGCACTGCTGGCAGACATGGGGCTGCCCGTCGCACCGACGCGGGAGTTCACCGACCCGGCGGAAGGCCGCAGCTTCCTGGCCGCCCACCCCGGGCGCTATGCCCTGAAGTTCAGCGGTGGCGGCAGCTATGTCGGGGTGCTCGCCGACGGAAGCGACCTGGCGGCGATGCTCGAGGCAGGCCCGGATAGCGGCCGCTTCATCCTTCAGGACCGTGTCACGGGCGTCGAGACCGGCGTCGGCGCTTACTTCAACTCCCAACGCTTCCTGCGTCCAGCCTGCCTGGACTGGGAGGAGAAGCGCTTCTTTCCCGGCGACCTCGGCGAACTGACCGGCGAGATGGGCACGGTCGCCACCTTCGACGGCTCCGGCCGGCTGTTCGAGCGCACGCTGGCGCCGCTCGAGCGGCTGCTGCGCGAAGCCGGGCACGTCGGTTGGGTCAACCTCAACTGCATGATCAACGAAGCCGGGGTATGGCCGCTCGAGTTCACCTGCCGCTTCGGCTATCCCGGCTTCGCGGTGCTGTCGGTGCTTCAGACGGGCGGGTGGGGCGATCTGCTGCGGCGGCTGGCCGACCCGGACGCAACCGGGCTCGCGACCGCCGCGGGCTATTCGGTCGGCATCGTCCTGACCACGCCGCCTTTCCCCTACTCGCGCCAGCAGGTGGCGGAGGCGGTCGGCCTGCCGATCCTTATCGACGGCTCGCTCGGCGAGCAGGATAGGCAGCACCTGCACTGGGGCGAGGTCGGGATGGCGGGCGGCCGACTGGTCACGTCCGGCCTGTACGGCTGGACCGCGGTGGTCACGGGAACCGGCTCGAGCATCGACCAGGCCCGCGAGGAAGCCCTGCGACGCGCGCGCGGGCTCACGGTCCCGAACGTCCGCTACCGCCCCGATATCGGCGAGCGGCTGATACGGGGCGAACTGGCCGAACTCGCCCGGTGGGGCTGGATCGGCGGCGCCTAGGCCGCGAAGCTCATCTCCCGCCGCATCGCGTCGCAGATGGTCCGGTAGTCGGAGGTCAGCTCCGCCTCGGCCGGCAAGTCGGCCGCCGCGATGTCGTCGCCGAACGCCACCCCCAGCGAGCGGGTGTTGGGCGTATTCGAATGGTTGAAGTGGCGGCCATTGTCGCCGCACAGCACCCAGACGTCCAGGTCGTCGTGCCTGGTGGAATAGACCCGCAGGAAGCGCTGGAGAGCTTCGGGCAGATCGGCCACCTCCGCGTCGGAGTAGATGCGATCGATCCGGCTGTCGAAGCGCCAGATGACGTCGCCTTTCCGCACCGGCTGCAGCAGGAACACGCCGATGCCGTGAATGCCGCTGGGCCGCAGTTCCGTATCCACCATCATCATGCGCCGGCACCTTTCGAGCCTTCGATAGGCAGCCCCAACGCTCCTGGGGGTAAGCGGATGCGCCCGAGGAGCGCAGCTGACGCTTGAACCCTACGGGAGAACCTCCCAGCTTCCTGTTCGTTACATTGGGTCGAGCCAAGCGAGAGCAGCTACCTTATGAGCACCCGCCCCGGACCGCAGAGCTATTACGACATCCTCGGCATTTCGCCCTCGGCGTCGCCCGAGGCGGTCGAGCAGGCCTATCGCGCGCGCATTCGCGAGGTGCGCGACCTGCCCGGCGGGGGCGACCGGACGCATCAGTTGACCATCGCCTACCGGGCATTGAAGGGGGCCGAGAAGCGCCGGAACTACGATGCCGCACTTGGCGGGACACCGCCGGCGAGAGCCGTACCCAAGTCCGCGTTCCTTGGCGCGGGCGCCGCCGCGGCGGCAACGCTGGCGCCGCGTCCGGCAGCAGGAGCGGCCGGGGGGGCCGCAACGACACCAGAGATGGCGCCGCGGGCCCCCGCCGAGAGCCCTCCCGCCGCAGCGAGCGACGTTTCACCCGCGCCCGAGCCGCTCCGGCCCGAGCCCGAGCCGATCGTCCAGGAGTCCGCGCCGGTCGAGGCGGCCGTTCCCCTGCATGAGCAGGCGCCGGTGCGCGAGGAGCCTGTCTCCTTCCGCGAGGAGCCTGCTCCCGCTGCGTACGAACACCATTCCGATCGCGAGCAAGCGTGGGCGGAGTCCGAGCCGGAGTATCTCGAGCCAGTCGAGCATGAGCCGCGGGAGCGGCGCCGAACCGGTCTTTATGCGCTTGCCGCCCTAATCGGGGTGGGCCTGCTCGCCATGCTCCTGCTGGTCGGGCGGAATAACGGACCCGCCCCGGAGCAGGCGCCGACGGCACAGGCGGACGCCGGCAGTGCGCTGCCGGACGGCGGCACCGGCACGCAATCCTCGGCGACAGGCGAACTGGCATCCGCCGCACCGCAGGAGGAAGGCGGCCTGCTGTCGGAGATCCTCGGCACGCTCGACCCTACGGAGCAAGCTCCGTCCCCTGCCGCGCCCGCATCGCCGACACCGCAAGCCCAGGAGGAGGTCGGGCCGGGGACAGAAGCGGCCGAGGGCGGCACGACCGAAGAGCAGGTGGAGGTGGCTGAAGCGAGCGAGGAGGCACCCCCGGCCGAAGCGCCCCAGGAGGCCCGGACCGAGACGGCAGTCGCCAGCCCGCCTCCGCCGCCGCCGGCCGCCGCTACCCGGCCCGCGCCGCGCGTCAGCCGCGCTTCCGCCGCGCGCTATCTCGGCGGCGGCCTGGTGGATGCCGACAATGCCGGAGGCCGCTTCGCCGGCTCCGTTGGCGTGCGCTTCACCGTGCTGCCCAACGGCCGTACGGCCAGCTGCCGGGTTACCCGGTCGAGCGGCAACCCGGCGCTCGATTCGACGACCTGCAACCTGCTGCAGCAGCGGCTGCGCTTCACCCCGGCAACCGACGACGAAGGCCGCCCGGTGGTGAGCGAGATCGGGTCGGTCTATACTTGGGGCCGGACGCCGGGACGGTCGCGCTAGGCTTTCCGATCCTCCGCGGGTCAGCGATTGTGGAGTTCGGCGATGCCGTGTTCCCCTGGCTCCCGAGGCGAACGTCGAGGAGCTATTGGCCGAGCTGCTGGAAGACCAGGACCGGCTGCAGACGGCCGGTCACCGCAACGTCGTCGAAAGCCTCAAGCGGCACGATTGGTCGCACCGCTGGGAGCAGATCCTCTCCCATGCCGGACTAGGAGGCTCCGCTGCGCTTCACGATCGCCAGGGTGCGCTGCGCCAATTGGCGGAACTTCCATACCGGTGGATGTAGTCGACGCGGAGGGCTGGGCGATCAGCATCGCCGGCGAGCAAGGGCCCGCACTTGTCGTCCGCAGCCTCGTCAACTCCGCGGGCCTTGCCGCGACGCAGGTCGCGTCGATGGTCGGAGGCTTGGGCGCGGAGCACGCCCCGGAGCCGGTCTATGCCCGCGGCTGCTATTTCTCCTACGCCCGCCCGGCCGACCCCCTTCCGGCACCTGATCTACCCGGTGCCGGTGCCTGGAGGGCTGAGTACGCATCTGACCCTCGACCTGGCCGGCCGCGGCCCGTTCGGGCCGAACGTCTAATGGCTGGAGGAACGGCATCCCGACCGGCTCGACTAGCGGTGTGCCAGTCGCTTCATCCCGAGTTCCTGGCGGCGGCCAGGCGCATCTGGGAGGGGGTCGAGGCGGACGCGCTGCAGCCGGACTACGCCGGGATCGGCCCCAAGGTCCGGACGGCCTCGGGGATCGCTGAGGACTTTCTCCTGTCGGGTCCTGCCGCCCCTGGCTTGCCTGGTCTGGTCAATCTGTTCGGGATCGAGTCGCCGGGTCTCACCGCCTCGCTTGCCCTAGGAGACGAGGTCGCGGAGATGGTCGCTGCCGACTAAAGCGGGGCGGGGAAGTCGAAGAAGTCGGGCTCGTCCGTCTCCAGCAATGGCCAGGACGCATCCTTGGGCGAGATGGTCGTCACGGGGAGCGGCCATTCTATCCCCAGTCGCGGATCGTTCCAGCGGAGCCCGCGCTCGGCATCGGGCGCATAGGCGGCCGTCACCAGGTAGGTGACTTCGCAATCGTCGACCAGCGTCTGGAAGGAGTGGGCGAAGCCCTCCGGCACGTAGAGCATGCGGTTGTTGGTCGCGCTAAGCTCGAACTTGCCGTGCTGCATGAAGGTCGGCGATCCGCGGCGGATGTCCACGATCACGTCGACGATCGCCCCGCGGATGCAGCGCACGAACTTGGCTTCGGTATGGGGCCGAAGCTGGAAGTGCATGCCACGCAGCGTGCCTGCCTGCGCGGAAACGGAGGTGTTCTGCTGCACGAAGTCGGCCTTCAGGCCATGCTCCTCGAACAGCGCGCGGTCCATGGTGCGGGCAAAGGAGCCGCGCTCGTCTCCGCGCACCACCGCCTCGACCAGGGTCGCGTCGGCAAGCGCGGTCTTGTGGAAGATCATGCGTAGGCCTTCCGGGTCCGGGCGGCAGGCTGGGTACCGAACACCGCTTCCTGTTCCTGGTACAGCCGGTCGACCACCCGGCCAGCCGGAGCCTGCACATCGTCGAAGGTCAGCGGCTGGTCCTTGCCGACCGCCCGCGTGAGGGTGCAGCCCAGGCCGATGCCGATCGGCAGCAGCCGCTCGGCGCGGATCGCATCCAGATTCTCGGCAAGGCCATAGACTTCGAAACTGCCGAATTCCTCGATCATGTCGCCGGGCTTCAAGTCCTTCTTGGCCACCGCGATCACGCCAACCGACGGCTCGCGCGGCGCAAGCACGGCATCGCCGAACAGCACCGCGCGGGCGACCGAACTGGGCACCTCGAAATGGCACAGGTGATAGGGGGTACTGAACACGTAGTGGGGCCCCTCGCCGACTTCTATGGAGAACCTGGGTGCGGTGGCTGACCGGGGCTTCGGGTGCAATACTTATCCTGGGCGCGCTCTCGTCCTAGCATATCATCAGACTGACGCAGGGCCTTCACTTTGGCGCCTCGCCACTATCGACGTGATATCGCGAACAGTTGGCACGTCGCTGGCCGTTGCAACCGCCTATCTAACCGGAAGTCACGGGGCTGTCTTGCTCCTGACCTTCGGAACCACGGCTTCGACATGCCTGCTCGTCTGGCTGCTAAGTGACTGGCGTCCGGGGCGGGGCGGGCCGCTCCGCTTCGCCAAGTCCAGGACCTGCTGGTTTTTGGCGCAAACATGACGGTCTGCAATCTCGCGACATATCGGGGATAGAATCCAGTCAGAGTTGTCATCGGACGCGTGCTCGTCGTGGTGCCCGTAGGCCTCTATGAGCGGGCCTGTAAAGTCGTGCTCTTGCCCATCTTGTTCGGGCACATGCCTTTGTCCCGGGTGCTAGTGCCGATGCTCAGCCAGAGCCGACAAAATCCCCGAACGCTATCAAACTCTGCTACGATAATCGGCGATCTGTTCGAGGCTGACATCTCGTGCATCGCGACCGGCGTCGACCTCGGTATGCCATGCGACCACCTTGGTCAGGGCTTCCTTCAGCCGCAACCTTGGCTGCCATCCGAGTTCCGCGCGCGCCTTGCTGATGTCCAGGCGCAGGAGCACGGCCTCATGCGGCTGAGGGTCCTCCGAACTTCGCCAGCCGAGGTTCGAGTCCCAATTCGCTAGCATCTCATCAACAATCCAGGCGACCGGCTGCGTGTCCTCATCGGCCGGACCGAAGTTCCAGGCGGTGGCGATCTCCCGCGAGCCCGACAGCAGACGTTCGGCGATCATTAGATACCCGCCGAGTGCTTCGAGCACATGCTGCCACGGACGGATCGACCGGGGGTTTCGGATCAGCGGTGCTTCTCCCTTCAGCAGGGAGCGAACGATGTCTGGGATCAGCCGGTCAAGCGCCCAATCGCCGCCGCCAATAACATTGCCCGCGCGCACGGAGGCGATTGCCGGACCGGTGGGATAGGAACGGCGGTAGGCCGAAATGACGAGTTCGGCTGCACCCTTGCTACTGCTGTAGGGGTCATATCCGCCCATCGGTTCGTTTTCCCGATATGGCCAGACCCACTCGCGATTCTCATAGCATTTATCGGTGGTGACGCAGATCACGGCTTCAACGCTCGGCTGGTGCCGACATGCCTCGAGCACGTGCACCGTGCCCATGACATTGGTGGCGTAGGTCTCGACCGGATTGTCGTAGGAATAACGGACCAGCGGTTGTGCCGCGAGGTGAAAGACGACCTGCGGCTGGAAGTCGCGGACCGCTCGTTCCACGCATCGCTGGTCGCGGATGTCGCCTTCGACATGATCGACAAGGTCGCGAAGCCGCGTTTGCTCGAAGAAGTTGGGATCAGTCGGCGGCGGCAGCGAGAGACCGCCAACGATGGCACCAAGCTGGTGCAGCCATAACGACAGCCAACCGCCCTTGAAGCCGGTGTGGCCGGTCACCAGCACCCGCCGGCCGGCCCAGCCGAACTCGCTCACCAGCACTTCCAAGGCGCGCTCGCCTTCCATTGCTCTTCGAGATATGATTTGTCACGAAGGGTGCGGCTAGCCAGCGGCCTGAAACATCGACACATCTTTCCTCCAGTCCGCCGCTTGCGACTCAGTTGAGGTATATTCGATCAAGCCGTGCTGCTCGATTTCGCTGCGACACATCGTGCGTGCGAATGTACCGCGCTCGTCGTTGAGGATAACGGGCTTGACCAGAAACACATCGACCAGGCTGGTTTTCTCGAAGATCACGCTTGCGCCTCGCTGAGGCCAGTCGAAGTAGCCTCTTGGTTCCCGAACAGAGCTTCTTGTTCATCATAGAGTCGATCGACCAGCCGGCCCGCAGGGCGGCTGACGTCGTCGAAAGTGAGCGGCTGGTCTTTGGCAATCGGCCGCTTGACGGTCGAGCCCAGTGCGAGGCCGATCGGCAGCAGCCGTTCGGAGCGGATCGCGTCGATGTTGTCGGCCACGCCATAGACTTCGAAGCCCCCGAACTCCTTGATCATGGTGCCCGGCGCCAGATCCTGCTTCGCGATCGCCAAAACCCCAACGGTTGGCCCGCCTTTGGGCGCCAGAACGGCGTCCCGGAACAATACCGCCCGAGCGACCGAAAAAGGCACTTCGAAGTGGCACAGGTGATAAGGGGTGGTGAAGACGTAAAACGGGCCCTCGCCCATCTTGTAGTAGTTCAGATAGTGCTGTTGCCGCGGGTCGTTGGTGGTGCCGATGACGAATACGCCCGGTCCTGGACGTGCGCCGACGACATAGTCGACCAGCCCGGGACCGTCTGGGTCCAGATGGTCGGCGAAGGAACCGATGCACTGCTCCACGGGGACAAGCGGGGCGCCGGGATCCCCGCCGGAGAAGTCGGGTCCGAGCATTCCCTGCCGGGCCACCCGGAATCCATTGCCATTCGCCACGATCGCTTGCTCGAACGAAATCTTCGTCCCGTCGGCGAAGGAGGCGACCATTGCCGCGTTCTGCCCCCACTTCGCGGCAAAACCGGCCTGCGTCTGGGGATTGCGGTAGGGGTCGTGCAGACCCTTGATGTTCCCGGCCAGCAGTGGCCTTACGCCAAGGCCCCGGACGAAGCGCAGCAGGTTCATCTCGACGCCAGGCTGGTCGCCATCGGAAAAGGTGAAGATCACGCCAGCCTCATCCGCGTAATGCTTGAGGATAGGTCCGATCGTTCCGTCGAGTTCGGCGTTCATCTGGATGACATGCTTGCCGTTTTCGATGGCCGCGAGGACGCATCCGGCGGCATAATCGAGGGTTCCGGTAACCTCGATGATGGCTTCCAGTTCGGGCGCGCGCGCGAGCAAGTCGGCGTCGTCGGTAACCGCGTAAGCGCCGTCGGCGATGGCCGCTTGGAGCCCCGCGGCATTGTCCACCCGGCGGGCGCTTACCCCGGCCTGCGTATAGCAAGCCACCGCGCGCTCGATCGTCCGATTGGCGATCGCGCACAACTGGATACCCGGCACGGATTTGATGATCTGGAGCGCGATGCCGCTGGCCTGAAACCCTGCGCCGATCATCCCGACCCGGATCGGTCGCCCTTGCGCTCGCCTTTGTTCGAGCGCCGTATCGATGATGATCATCGCCGATTCATCCCGGGGACAGTCAAGCCCACACCTTCCAGGCCTGCTGATTGGCCCAAGTGGCCTCCAGGACCTCCTTGTCGCGCAACGAGTCCATGTTCTGCCAGTAGCCGTCGTGGCGGAAACTTCCGAGCTTTCGTTGCTCAATCAGACGCGCCATGGGCTCGTCCTCCCAAACGGTGGCGTCTCCGTCGATCAGGCTGAACACTTCAGGCTCGCAGACAAAGAAACCACCGTTGATCAACCCGCCATCGGTTCTGCCTTTCTCACGGAAGCCTTCAACCTCGCCGCTGTCGTGGTCGAGATGGAGCGAGCCGAAGCGACCGGGTTGGGTCACTGCGGTTAACGTGCACCAATGCCCGGTCCTGCGATGGGACTCGAGGAGGTGATCGATCCGGACATCGCTGACGCCATCGCCGTAGGTCAGGAAGAACGTACCGTCTTCCAGGAGACGCTGGGCGCGCTTGAGACGCCCGCCGGTCATGGTGTCCTTGCCGGTATCCAAGACCGACACGCGCCAGGGTTCACCGGTTTGGGAGTGGTATTCCACGGCGCCATCGCACAGGTCAATGGTGAAGTCGGAAGTGCGTCCACGGAAATTCAGGAAATAGTCGCGAATGAACTCCACCCGATAACCGCCGATCACCACGAACTCGCGGCAACCATAATGAGCGTAGATCTTCATGATGTGCCACAGCATGGGCATACCGCCGATCTCCACCATGGGCTTGGGACGAACAGCGGTTTCCTCGCTGAGCCGAGTGCCGAAGCCGCCCGCCAGGATCGCCACTTTTGGCACCTTACCCTTGATCATCACTAAGTCCTCTTCGGGTCTTGCCTGCGCCAATTGAGTCAATGTGTTTCCGCATCAATCCGGGCTGACGGCCCTCTCGCCGGCAGCACTCGGTTCAGCGGAAGACCAAAGGTCCGATCAAAGCTTTCCAACTCATTAAGAAACGTCCAAAGGGTCCATCGTGATTAAAAGAAAGCGGCTGGTCGCATTCAAGTCGGTGCCGTTACCATCCGCGCGATGGACGTTCATCGCCACATGCACCAGGCCCATGTCCGAGGCGAAGACGACTATAGCCATCCGGTGCGCGACCGTTGCCGTCGCCTCCCGCCCTGCTCGGAGCAATACGCGGGAACCCCCGCGAAGTTCAACGACCGAGGACGGACGACATGCAACACTGAAGAACTCATAGTGTAGTGCGTTAGCATCGTTCACGTTTTTGAGGCAAGATGTGCATAGCGTTTCGACGTGTCCTTTCACGGGCGCTCCACTGCTTTCCCGGGCGCTCCACAGGGCCCGCACCCCGGTAGGGAGCGAGCCCCGATCTTCCGCCGTCTGCCGCACTTTGTCTCCCTTCAGAGGCTACTCTCCCCCTACAAGTAGCAATGCGAGATACATTCAACCCGCACCCTACCATCTGCACGGGCCGTTGCGGGAGTGGCTTGCCGCACAACCGCGAGGAAGCTAGCGCCGTCGTCGTGCACTCACCGTCCTACAAGCTCAGCAAGTTCGTAGCCGATGCAGGCTGATGCGCTGGTCACAACGGCAGGGAGGCGAGCGGCTCGGGTAGTTTTGAAGATCCCTGTTCAACAGATATCTCTGTTGGCAGACAAATGTCTGGAGTAAGAACAGATCAATGTCGGATCGATCGGTTCTTGTTGCGTCGAACTACTACCCAGGGGTCGCCCAGGGACAAACCTATGCTTTCTCGGAGGTAATCCGCTCCGTCGAGGGCGCCGACGTTCTGGCACCGACTGCGCCTTCCTTTAAGCAAGGCTGGGCGCTGCGGCCGACGATGGAGTACCTGCTACTGGAAACCTTTCATCGGTCGACGTCGGTTCTGCGCAACAAGGCCGGACTGAAGCGTCTGCCGACGATGCAGCCGATCCAGCTCGAAAAGGACTACGACCTCTTCTTCTTCATGTGTCAGTTCCCGCTCGACCTTCCCGCCCTGGACCGGATCCACGGCTGGCGCGAGCGTTCCGGAAAGGCTGTCGCATTCCTCACGGAGACCTGGTCGCATTACCTGCCAACGACCAAACCCGAACTGAAGCTGCTCGACAAGTTCGACCACGTGTTCCTGCTCAACGCTGCCAGCATCCCCAACGTCGCCAAATACACCAGCACGCCCTGCTCCTTTCTGGCCACCGCCGCCGACTGCCTTCTGTCAACGCCGTTCCCGAACCCTCCGGAGCGCACGGTGGACGTCTATAGCATGGGGCGTCGTTCGACGGCCGCCCACCAGCAGCTCCTCGGGCTGGCACGGGCCGATCCCTCGTTCTTCTATGTCTACGACACAATCAAACATGGGATCGCGACGGATCTGGCGGAGAGCCGATTGCTTGGTGCCGCCTACATCAAGCGCTGCAAGTTCTTCATGGCCTACAACCATCACGCAGTGGATCTGCAAAGCGGGCACCAGAAGGACTTCGGGGAGCGCGTCTTGGCGACGCGCTACTTCGAGGGTGCGGCCGGGGGCGCCGTCATGCTCGGATCCCCGGTCGACGCTCCGGAGTTCCGTCGTTTCTTCGACTGGGAAGATGCGCTGATCGACATTCCGGCTGTTCCCGAGGACATGGGCGCGATCTTGGCCGACCTGAACGCCCAACCTGAGCGTCTGCGGCGGGCCAGCACCGCCAATGCGGTGCAGTCGCTGCGCCGGCACGATTGGGCGCACCGCTGGGACGAGATCCTGAAGACCCTCGGGCTCGGCCGGTCGGCCTTGCTGGAGGAACGGCTGCACCGGCTCGAAGCCCTCGCAGGCGCGGCGGAAGCTGAGGCGGTCGCCAACGGCGTGCTCAAGCATGAACTTCCCCGGCCGCAGTGAGATCGAACCTGATGGTCTGCCGGGGCGGCGGTGACCTTTAACGTGCAAGCACAATCCGTCCTGCAAGGTTCGAGGCTGTAACGGGGGCCTGACCCGAAGGCCGGCAGGACGGCGGGGATGGCGCCACCATGACGTCGGCCGGTCGAGCCTTTGCAGTCCATCGCGGAGGACCGTGGACAACGTCCGCTTGAGCAGCGCTCGCGAGCGCTGCCGCGCTCATCGTCTTGCCCGGATCCGGCGACCAAGACTGGCGCGTGTGCTAGTCTGAGGCTGGCCGCGCAAAGGGCTGAAGGATCTGGCGCGCCCGGACTGACAATGATGGGCACTCAGATCATTGGACAATTTCCGTACAGCTAAGAAGCTGACGGCTGCCTTGCGCTCATTGAAGACATTCAACGTTCCCTGCCTGATGATCGTAAGTGGACCTGAGTAAAGCAGCTCGGCTGAGCCCTTAATCAAGTCATGGTCAGGTTGCCCGCGACTGAATCAGCAGGGCGCCGGCCCGGCCTGTCTCAACTGTGTGGCCACCGCTCCGGTGCAATGCGAGCCGAGCCGACCCGATCGGCTCAACCCGACTTGATCGAGCTAAGCTGATGATGGTTGACCGGTGAACCCTTGAGAGCGCTACTGAGGCAATCGTCGTTCCAGCTCGGTCAGCGACATCCGCACAAGATGGGCACGAGAGTCATTCATTGTGACCTCGGCATAGTCATGCGCTCCCCCTAACAAGAACGTGTGCCCAACTGCGCTGGAACAAGTTCGTCGCCACTGCGGGTCAGGTACCGTTCGACCGGCGCGTTCGGCGAGACGAGTTGGACAGGCATGTTGCCCAACCCTCCTCGGGGCGTAGGTGATTGCGGCAACCGGGGCATAAAGCGCTAAGCCTTCAAAGGCTGCAGGACGAGCGCAATTCAACGAAATGGCCAAGCACAGAGGCTCCCAGGTCAGTCTCGGGACCTATTCGGCTTCAGCGTCCAAGGCGCACTGACGGGACGTTCTTCATTGTTAAGCCGAAGATCTGGCCGAGAATGGCTGTTATGGCCCGCAAGCGGACGAGACGCTCCCGGGAGTCGCCCGCGGGAAAGCGAACATACGGGCGGGGCATCTCTGATCGAGAAGCGTGGGCAATGCCATGGTGGTCGGGGGCAGGACCGTGGCGCTGTCCACGCGCTGGTTAGCTCGGCGACTGGATCGGACACCCACGAGAGATGGCCGTAGCCAAGTCGAACTACAAGGCAATGAACATACCACTTGGTGCGCCGCGGGTCGACGTTCGCACCTATGCCGAGACGACCTGCCTTCTCTGCCAGCTGCAATCTAGCACTACCTGCCTCAAGCAAGCCATGTCACGCATGGGCGGCCCGAGATGATGCGGCGGGTAGCGGACAGAACCGTCGTTACGCCGTTGCATGAAGCAGTGAGCCGATGCGTGCACGCGCGATATTGAGCGTTTGACACTGTAGTTATTGTAAACTTAGTGTCCTGATCAGGACAAGGGGATCGCAAAATGCGCGGCACCTCGCGAAGGACGGTTATTGCGGGCGTGTTGGGGACCGCGCTGGCCTTTCCCATGGTGAACAGCGGCTACTATCGCCTCAGCGCAGCGGGCCGGAACTACTCGCGGCGCGCAGTGGACCTCGTCCGGGGCTCGCTCGTGATCGACATGCTAGCGCCGCTCACCATCGACATCGATACCGGCGCCTATGCCAAGCCGCTGCCGCCTGAGCGGGTCGCCGACTTTCGCCGGAGCGGCATCACCGGGTTCCACAATGCTTACGGGTTGGGCGGGCCCGACGCTTATGCGAATGCGCTCGCCTACATGGCCGGCTGGCAGGGCTATGCCGGACGCCATCCCGAGTTGTTTGCGCTGGTGGGAATGGCGGCCGACCTCGACCGCGCCAAGGCAACCGGCCGTGCGGCGGTGATCATGGGCATTCAGAATGCTCAGCACTTCCGCACGGCCGCGGACGTTAAGACCTTCTACGACCTCGGCCAGCGCTGCGCGCAGCTCACCTACAACAGCCAGAACCTGATCGGCTCAGGCAGCACCGACCGGGTGGATGGCGGCGTCAGCGACTTCGGCGCCGACATCATCAAGGCGATGAACGAAGTCGGCATGCTGGTGGACGTGTCGCACAGCGGGGACCGTACGACGCTTGACGCGGTCGCGCTGTCGCCGGGGCCGATCGCCTACACGCACAGCAACTGCCGCGCCATCTCCGGACACCCCCGCACCAAGACTGACGAGGCCATCCGCGCGCTCGCCAAGAAAGGCGGAGTTATGGGCATCACGGGCGTGCGGCAATTCGTCAGCCGAACGGATCCGACCACGATCCGCCATCTCGTGGATCATATTGACCATGTGGTAAAGCTGACCGGGATCGAGCATGTGGGCATCGGCTCGGACGCGGACCTGTACGGCTATGACGACATGCCGCCGGACCAGTACGCGAAGCTCAAAGGCGCGTACAAGGACAGCTACGCCTTTCGCGACAAAATCGACGTGGACGGATTCGATCACCCCATGAAGGTCTTCGACCTCACGGAGGAGTTGATACGGCGACGCTACTCGGACGCGAACATAAGGGCGGTACTGGGCGGCAACTTCCGCCGCCTTCTGGGCGCAACGTGGAAACCGACGGCGCGATCGGCGAGGTTTGAACATGACCAGCTACGGACATCTCGCGCGTAGCGAGCCCAGGTCACGAGGAAGCCCGTCACCCCGCTTGCCGGCTGCAGCTGCGATTACCACGACCTGCCCTACGCGCAGCAAAGCCGCAAGATGAAGCCGGTGGCGTTTGCTCCGACGGGGCTCCTGACCCCCTCGCGACCGGACTGGTCCGATCGCTGGCCGTCGTCTCGTGCTCCCCGACCGGAGACCAGCTTATGATCCGACCACTTCGAGCGTTAGCATCCGTTGCGGCCATGCTCGAGTTCAGGCGCATGCAGGGACTGATGCCCGCCGGCATGAAGGCGAGCGCGTCCGGCATGGCAGGGCTCGACCACAAGCCCGGCTCCTGGACTGACGCTGAGGAGTTCGCGGCCACCGCCAGCGCGGCGGCGGCCTGGCGGAAGAGCCTCACCAGCCACGGGCGAGTGTTCGAAGGCAGTGGCCATATCCAACTTCCGGTTGTTCCGTGAACGCGGCGGAGTTCCCGATCGGCCTCGTCCGTGCGCGCTTCCCCGCGCTCGCCGCTACCGACGAGGATCGCCCGCGCGTCTACTTCGACGCGCCCGGGGGGACTCAGGCCTGCGCGGATGCGATCGACGCGATGGCGGATCATCTGCGGGACGGAACCGCCAACTCTGGCGGACGCTTCGCGACTTCGGTCGCCACCGACGCGTTGAGCAGGGAAGCGCACGCCGCTGTCGCGGACCTGCTGGGCGGAGACGCCAGCGAGATCGCGTTCGGGCCGAACATGACCACGCTGACGCTCGCCGTGTCGCGCGCGCTGGCGCGAGGCTGGCGCGAAGGCGACGAACTGGTCGTCACGCGCCTCGACCACGACGCCAATGTCGCGCCCTGGCTCCGCGTTGCCGAGGACCGCGGAATGACTGTCCGCTGGCTCGACATCGACCCGGCAGACGGCACGCTCCGGCTGGACGACCTTCCCGCCCTGCTCGGCTCGCGGACGCGCCTCGTGGCGGTCGGCGGCGCCAGCAACGCACTCGGCACGCTCAACGATCTTCCTACAATCGTGGACATTACCCGCCGGCACTCTGACGCCCTTATCTTTGTGGATGGCGTGCAATCCGTTCCGCACGTACCGACGGACGTCCGGGCGATCGGGTGCGACCTCCTCGCCTGCTCGCCTTACAAGATGTTCGGCCCGCACCAGGGCGTGCTCTGGGGACGCGCCGAGCTGCTAGGCGATTTGGAGGCGTACAAGGTGCGCCCCGCCTCCACGCGCCCTGCGGCCGTCCGCTTCGAGACGGGCACGCCCTCGTTCGAGGGCCAGGCGGGCGTGCTCGGCATGATTGCCTACCTCGAATGGCTCGGGTCCAACCTCAAGCCGGCGGCCGCGACGCGACGCGATCGACTCCTTGCGGCGATGGCGGGCTGCGCCGACTACGAGCGGGCTCTGAGCGAGCAACTGCTCGCCGGATTGGCACGGTTCGAGCGCATACGCCTCTATGGCCCGCCGCGTATGGACGGCCGCGTGCCAACCTTCGCTTTCACCGTCGAAGGGAGGCGGCCCGAGGATGTTGCGCAGCATCTCGCCGACTGCGGCGTCTTCGCCTGGTCCGGCCATTTCTATGCGGTAGAGGTGGTTGCTGCGCTGGGCCTGGCCGAAGCCGGTGGCCTCGTTCGCGTCGGCCTGTGCCACTACAATACGGCCGGGGAAGTCGACACGCTACTGGACGCGCTATCCGCGCTTTAGGGTCTGACCCCAAGTGTGCCGATCACTCGGACGCGGCCGGCCAGCGGCTCGCGAATACCGTTTCGACGAGCCGCGGCATCAGCTTGGCCGTTCCCCCGCCCGTGTTGGTCAGCAGCACCACCGTGGTGCGGATCTCGGGGTAGGTTTGCAGCGCAGCGTTGAAGCCGTTGATCGAGCCGCCGTGCCCGATGCCCCGCCGCCCGTCGCGCACGGACGTGGCGATGCCCAGGCCGTAGTCGCTGACCACACCGGGAATGGTCTGCGCGGCCGGACGGGCCAGGCTGGCGAGGCGGCCGTCCGCAAGCCGCCCGGGCGTGGTCATCAGCGCCAGGCTCTCGGGCTTGAGAACCCGGCCGCCGAGCAGCGCCTCGTGCCAGCGGGCGAGGTCGCCCGCCGTGGAGCGCATCGCGCCCGCGGCCGCCGCGACGCTCATGGACAGGTGGCCGGCATTGCGGAACGCCCCGGGCCGGGCTGGGTCCTTGTCATAGCCTTCAGCGCGACCTGACACGATCTCGCCCAGGTCGTCGGGCTTGGTGTGCAGCAGACCCAGCGGGCGGAACATATTCGTCTGGAGAAAGTCGGCGTAGCGCTGCCCAGACACACGCTCGATCACCGCACCGAGCAGGAAGTACCCCGAGTTCGAATAGCTCCATGACGTGCCCGGCGCGAAGTCATAGAGCGGGTCAACGGCGCCGATGACCTTGATGAAGTCGGCCGTGGTGTAGTCACGCGGCGAGACGGCCGGGAGGAAGTCCGGAACCGACGTGTAGTTGCGAATGCCGGACGTATGATTGAGAAGCTGCCGGATCGTGACCTCCCCGGCACGCGGGAAGTCCGGCACGAACTTGGCGAGCCGGTCGTCAAGCGAAAGCCGGCCCCGCTCGGCCAGCAGCAGCACGCCGGCAGCCGTGAATTCCTTGGTGACGGAGCCGATGCGGAACACCGTGTCCGCGCTCACCGGCGTGCGCTGCTCCAGGTCGGCGAAGCCATAACCGCGGGCGAGTCGCACCCGCCCGTCCTCCACCACCGCAACTGCGAAGCCCGCCGCCTCGCCGGCTGCCAGGGCCTCGGCCGCAATCCGGTCAACCGCTGCCTTTAGCTGCGCATCGGAGACGGCCGCTAAGGCTGGCGCGGCGGATCGCGGCGCGGGCGCGGGCGCGGGCGCCGGCGCGGACGCGAGGAGCATCGCGCCCAGCAAGTGTGTGACCATCGCGTCTTTCCTTGTTCCAGGGGCGTAGGGCTCGCGTGGCGCATCAGAAGTTCACCCGCGCACCCACCGTGAAATAGGTACCGACGATGTCGTAGTTGGGGTTGCCCACCGTTGACAGCGGCGGGTCTCTGTCGAAGAGATTGTTGACGTTTCCAAACAGCGTGAAGCGGTCCTGCACCTTGAATTGCGCCCCGAGGTCGACGTAGGTTCGCGAGCTGATCCGATTGTTCACAAGCGTGGTCAGCGCGCTGTTGAAGGAGCCGCCATCGATATAGCGCACGCGCAGGTCGAGCCCCAGCACCGCGTCCTGGTAGGTTGCGCCCAGCGTAGCGCGCCACTTGGGTGTACCGCGCTGCACGGAGTCGCCCACCTCCCCGGCCGTGTCGACGCGGGTAATTCCAGTGTCGAAGATCAGGCGATCGACATAGGTCGCGAGCCCGCGAAAGCGGACCGTACCCGGCAGGCTGCCGCCGAACTGGTCCATGCGCAGCAGGTAAGAAGCCTCGATGTCCACGCCGCGCGTCTGGAACGTCGCGAGGTTCTGCTGCGTCGCCTGGACCTGGGTCACCGTGCCCGTCGCGTCGCGAGTGATCGCGTCGCATGCGGCCTGCGTCCCTTGCGCGCAAGCAAGCGTCAACGTCGAACCGTTCAGGGCGATGATCGCACCCTTGATCTCGATGTCGTAGAAGTCGGCCGATAGGTTGAGGCGCGGCAGGAACGAGGGCGAGAACGACGCGCCAACAGTCAGCGTGTCCGCAAGCTCAAGGTCGAGGTTGGGATTGCCGCCGGTGAACGTCGTTACTGTCGCTGGGGTTGGATTGTATCCCGGCGCATTACGCCCGGCGCGGTCCTGGTCGACCAGCGGCCCGACAGTGATTGCCTGGGCGGCGAACAGCTCGCCCGTGGTTGGCGCGCGCACGTCACGCGAACGCGTGCCGCGCAACAGCACCGAGTCGAACAGCCGCGCCGTCGCGCCCAATTTCCACGCCCAAACATCGCCGCTGCGGCTGTAGTCGGAATATCGCGCGGCCCCGTTGACATCGAGGTCGAACAGGCCGTCCGCATCGACCAGCGGCACCGCCGCTTCCACAAATCCTTCCCGGACGTTGAAGCCGCCATTCAAATCGCTGGTGAAGATGGGGATGCCGAAGCCGCCGGCGCGCGTCGCCTCGTCGCGCGAGGACTCGATCTTCTCCCGCCGCGCTTCAGCGCCGAACGCGATTGTCAGCGGGCCGGCGGGCAGCTGGAGCAGGTCACCCTCGACTTCCACCGCCGCCGCGTCCAGCTTCTCGGTCGATAGGGAGCGCTGGGTGCCGGTGACATAATCGACCGCCGCTGCCGACGCGTTGCCCCGGCCGAAGGGGTTCAGCGGAACGCAGGCTGGATCGTCGTTAGCCGGATCGGCATCGGCGTTGACTGCGCACACGATCTGGCCACTGCCGAGCTGAACGGCGTTGATCGCACGACTGAAGTTGGCGGCGAGGCGGGCATTCTCCAGACGCTGGTCGCTGTCGATCTCGCCGTGACTGTAGTAGCCGCTCACGCTGAACCCGCCGCCCAGATCGGCCTCGACGCCGATCGCGCCTTCGTAGTTCTCGCGCTTGCTGTTCAAGTTAAGCGTCAGAATGTCCTCGAAGAAGCGCCCCAGCGTGAAGCTCGTCTGCCCTGCGGCCGTGAGCTGGTTGCGAAGTTCCGGGCGCAGGAACGGGTTGGTTGCCTGGATGGTGAGCGGCGGCACCAGGAAGTCCGGCACGAAGCGCGAGTCGCTCGTCGTCCGTCCGTAGCTGCCATCCACATAGACCGTCGCCGGACCGAGATCGTAGGACAGGCGGGCGTAGGTGCTCAGCCGATCGAACGGCGTGGAGGCGGAGACAAAGTCGTACAAGCCGATCGCGTCCTCGCCGCCCAGCACCTGCCCCGGAAATGCGCCCGGGCCGAGCGGCGTGCCCGTTCGGAAGCCCCTGAGCGTGCCATCGCTGTTGAAGACCTGTCCCGCCAGCACCCCGGTGGTGATCAGGCCGCCGGGCGCCGTGTTGCCGAAGTTGACGTCGCGCACCAGCCGGGTGGACAAATCGGTGGTGCTGAACGGGTTCACCCGGACCACGCCCGCGCTACCAAGGTTGCGACGCGAGTTGCGGTCTAGGATGCCTTTGTCGTCAATATATTCGGCGCCGATCAGGAACTGGCCAGCGCCGTCCGCAAACGGAAGGCCGAACGAGCCGTCTAGGCCGTAGCGCCTGCCGTCGCCGCGTGACGATACGCCGGAGAAGCCGCCGAGCGAGACCCCGTCCAGTTCGTCCTTGAGCAGGATGTTGACCACTCCCGCGACCGCGTCCGAACCCCAGGCCGCCGAAGCGCCGCCCGTGACCACCTCCACCCGCTCGATTAGGTTGGTGGGAACGAAATTCAGATTATTCCGGCCGACAAAGCGCCGCCCGTCGATCAAGGTAAGGGTGCGCTGGATGCCCAATCCGCGCAGGTCCACGGGAGCGGTGCCGGTGGACGTGTTGCCGACCGACACCTGCGGCGTCACCGTGGGGCGAAACTGCGGCTGATCGTTGAGGATCTGCTGGATGTTGGGCCGCGCGCCCTGACGCAGTTCTACCTCACCCAGCACGGTGGTGGGTGTTGGCTGGTCGAAGCCGGCGCGCGCAATGCGGGAGCCCGTGACAACGATTTCTCCCTCCGTGCCGCTCTCGCCCTCGCCAGCCTGCTCGGCCGGCGTTTCGTCCGGCTGAGGCGCAGCTGCGGTCTGGGCGAACGCTGCGCCGGGGCAGCTGATCGCGAGCATGGCGGCAATCGAGCTGCCGCCCAGCCACGCACGCGCTTTAGTGGAAGACCGACTTGTCATGACCTTTCCCCTCCGTTCGACTCCAACCCGTTCTGGCTGATCCCAATCAGGCCAGACGAACTCAGATCATGCCCTTACCGAAAATACAATCCTAGCTAGGCGTGTCTACTATTGCGCCGCCAACCAAAAACCGCAATTGATTCAAGGGAAAGCGGAGGCAGCACCAGCTTTGCTATTCTCCGCCTAGGCGAATTGGCTCTCCGTAAGAACTTGGACCATTCCGCAGAGCGGACGCGAGACGAGCGGGCGGTCAGTTCCGCGCCCTTGGACGCAGGGCGCGTCCGATTGCGCTAAAAGGCACGGACGTGGACGCCTTCCCGTGGGGGCATGCCTATACGCTGGAAGCGGTGACATCGCCGGCAGCGTGGTCGGCGTGGTACGCGACGACAACTGTATGTTGATCCGACCCGGCCTCAGCTACGCGAACGTGGCCCGCCGCTCGGTTGACCTCCGGCATACGCTGTTCCGCCCGGGCTCGCGTGCCCATGCTGTTATGCCACGCGGCCGTGCCTATCAATCTCGCGCCGGCCTCCGATCAGCGTACCTCCGTGTAGACGTACTCATGCTGGCTGTCGCGGACGGTCAGCGTGCGACCGTTAGGGCCCGTGCCGACCAGCGCCTCGACGCCGATTGCGCCCGGCCCGGCGGACACCAGCGACATACTTCCGTCGGGATTCTTCCGGGTCGCGACAGGGCCCTCGACAAAGCCAGCCTTCAGCCATTTCGCGCCAGCCTGATCGCGGATGGTAAGCACGCCGGTCTCGGGGCTGCGGTAGGTTGCCGCCAGACTTGCGAGAACGGCCGGATCCCCCGGGACGGTCAGCCGTTCGCGCCGAGCTTTCGCCTGCGCCTTGATTTGCGCCGCAGCGGACGCGATTTCCCCTGCCGCCTCTGGCTTACCGTCGTACACGACTTCCAACAGGCGGCGGAGGAATGGCTCCAACATGGCGGCGCCTGAATCGGAGTTCGTCAGAACAACCGCGCCGATGCCTGCTTCGGGCAGGACCCAGAAATTGCTGCGGTAGCCCAGCAGCGTCCCGCCGTGCGTGACGACGGGCACACCGTAAGCCACCCGCTCGAACAGGCCCATGCCGTACCAGCTGTCCTCGCCGACGACGACGCCCCGCTTGCGGCGCTCGAGCAGATTGGCTTCGCTGACCAGCCGCTTGCCCTCGGGAGTCAGGCCTTTCGAGAGTTCGAGCTGGGCATAGCGCGCCATATCGGCGGCCGTCGACCAGGCCGCGCCGGCAGGCCGGTGCGCGTGAACAGTGAAGTTGAAGTCGTTCGACATCACCGTAGTCCGGCCGTCCACGTCCAGCCCGTGTGGGCGCGCCCAGTCGCCACGCATCGCCTCCGCGTTGTCGAAGGTCGTGTCGCGCATGCCCAGCGGCTGAAAGATTTTCTCGTCCATGGCCGTGTCGAACGCGGCACCGAGTTCGAGCTTCGGGTAGGTCAGCGCGCCGCCCAAATAGCCCGCCGCAGATGCCATCAGGTTGTTGTACTGAAACAGCTCACCGAACCCGCTGGTGGGCTGCGTCATGGCAAGCTGACGGAAGGTGTCGGATGCGGGCGCCTCCTTGTCGGCGAGGATGAACGCATAATCCTTGCGCGGCAGGCCGGTGCACGCGCAGACCAGGTGGCGGACGAGTGTCGCCCGAGTGGTCGCGTCGCTCCCGAGACGGAAAGACGGGTAGAGTTCAGTGACGGGCTGGTCCCACCGCAGCTTGCCCTCGTCCGCAAGCACCGACAGCAGAAGCGTCGCCATTCCCTTGGTGTTGGAAGCGACCATGAACTTCGTCCGTGGCGTTACCGGCTCCGGCGAACCGAGCGCACGCACGCCAATACCGCCTTGCCAGACGACCTTGCCCCGATCGATCAGCGCGATACCCACGCCCGGCACTTCGAGCGCGCGCGCAGACTGCGAGACGAAGTCGCGCAACGCTTGGACCCGCGCGGGCGTCAGCCGATGCGCTGTCTTCCCTGCAAAGCTTTCGCGCGCGTAGCCGGCGGGCCGCAGGCTCTGCTGGATGATCGACGCAGCGGCCGAACGCTTGTTCAATGTCGCCTGCGATCCGTCGACGATCATCACCGTCCACCGGTCACCCTTGCGAAGCGCCAGCGCGGACAGCTCCGTCTTCTGGATCGGCGAGGTCTCGTAATCGATGCTCACGCGCTCGTCCCATCCGTCGCCCGGCGCAGCGGATGTGACGAGCCGTATCACGGGGGTCAGGTTCGGCTTGTACGCCGCCCACGCCTTGGCCGCGGCCGCCCGCCCGTCCGCCGCGCCGCCGGCGTCCACCACGGCAATCCCAAGATCGGCTTCCGGCGCCGCGAAGATCGTTGCCGAAGCCCGGGTCGTCACCGTCCAGTCCTTGGGCTGGCTATAGCTGACCCCGGACGTGGTCTTGCCGGGCGTGTCGGTCGCCGCCGGCGATTGCGCCGCCAATGCAGCCGGAAGGCTCAGCAAGGCGAGTGCCAATATCGACTTCTTGATCGATCTCATCGTTGATCCTTCTTGTCCGATACGAGCCGCCCGCTTCGCAGGCCCGACCAGCTCAGCCGACCGCTTCCCGGTGTATGATGATTGCAATACAGTTCCGCGACGAGGCAAGTCAATGATCCGAATCCCCAGATCGCCGCCCGACCCGGCTCAAGCCCGCGCCGCGATCTCGTAGAGCAGGTCCGCATAGGCCATAGTCTGCTGGGCGAGGCCCGCGACCTTCGGGTTGCTGCTCTCGATCACGAAATACTCGTCGGGCGCATGCGCGCCGCCGCCCGTGCCGATCCCGAACTGCCCCGCCGGCAGCCGCAGCGGCTCGCCGGTGAAGACCACGCCCGGCCAAGACCCTGCGCTACGCACGTTGACCGAATGGCTTACTCCCGCCCTTGTCAGCACTGCCTGCTGCGCTCGGATAAGCGCGGAGTCCTCCGGCGTCTGCGTTGGCCCATAACCACCGGTGACATTGACTTCGACGTCCGCGAAGCCTCGCTTGGCAAGGTGCGCCTTGAGCTTGGCAACGCTGTCGTCCTTGGTCATGTCCGGCACGAGCCGCATCTCGACCTTGGCAACAGCGCGGTGCGGCAGGATCGTCTTGCCGCCCGGCCCCGTGTAGCCGCCGACCAGGCCCTGGATGTTGATCGTCGGCTGCGAGGCGAGCCGTTCGAGCGACTGGGCCCAGGTCTCGTCCTTGATCCAGCGCTGGACGCCGAGCGCCTTTTTGGCGTCCGCTTCGCTTGCCTTGCGCGCGCCTTCCGCAATGATCGCCTTCTGACGCGCGGTGAGGGGGCGAACATGCTCGAAGAAGCCATCCACTGCGGGCGTGTGCCCGTCCGGCGCCATGAGCGTTCCGAGGGCCTGGACAAGCCGCCAGGCCGGGCTGTCGACACGGGCGAAATTGCTTGAGTGAATGTCCTTGGCCGGACCCCGCCCCCAGCTCTGGCTGCTCGACACGATCTCCATCTCGACCGCGCCTTTGGCGCCCAATGTGATCGTCGCGTTGCCGTTGGGTGCTTGGCCCGCACTCGGGATGATAACTCCGACGCAGCGCTTCATGGTCGCCAGCACTTCGGGATCGCGGATTGCGTTGAGGAAGTTGGGGGAGGCGATTTCCTCCTCGCCTTCGGCGATCAGCGCGATGTTGACGGGGAGCTTGCGGCCCGCGGCCCGGAACGCGTGCAGCGCGGCCAGGAATGCTCCTTCCGGGCCCTTCTGGTTGACCGCGCCCCGGCCCATGATGACCTTGCCGACGCCCGGTCGGTCGACGATCCGCGCTTCCAGCGGCGGCACCGACCACTCGGCTGGATCGAACTGCTTCACATCGTACATGAAATAGATGCCCATCCACTTGGGCGCGCCGACGTCGAGCGTGGCGAAGACCGCGGGCACCCCGCCGGTAGGTACCGCGCGCACCTTCCCGAACCCCGCGTCGCGCGCGAGCTTGGACATGTGGGCGACGCCCTCGTTGATCCGGTGCCGCTCGGCGGCGATGGTAGGCTCCCGGATCCAGTTCTGGATGCGCGCCACGGAGGCGGGCAGACCGGCGTCTACCGCTCGTCGGATCGCCGCCATGTCGCTCGATCGCGCCGCCGACGCCGTTCCGGGTATCAGCGTGGCGGCGCCCGCGACCGTGCCTTGCAGCAGCGCGCGCCTGCTCGTCATAAAGCTTTGCCAATCCATGACTCGCACCCTCTGCCTGCCATTTCCGGCTATTAGGAGAACCGCGGGTGGCAGCGAGTCAACCATGCTCAAGATGCCGGGCTGAACCAGCCGGCCAAGTGGCGGTTGCCCTCGCTTACCCGAACTCAAGTGAACGTCCGTGTTCGGTGATCTGGTTACAAGGTAGATATGACCGAAGTGGGCGCGAAGCGGTCTCTCGCTCTCTCGCAAGTTCACGGCGCGGCGCTGGTCCCCGCGCCTCGCCCGCGTGCTTGGCGTATCGGTTTTGATGCACTCATTTCCCCTACGCTCCCCTGTGCGGGCAAAAGACGCATTTTGATGCACCTGGCGCGCCGATTCAGGTTTCGCATACGGTCTTAGCGCTGCTTTGGCGCGGACAGCGGTTATCCTGTCATGCGTTCCCGGCATGTGGCCCACGGTCGAGAGCCTACGCAGGCCTATATACGCTTTCCACCCTTTGCGGGCCTTGGCCGAGGTTCGGATGCTATCAAAGCGATCAGGGGGTTGGCACAGTGCCCCCAGCGGGCGTGACGCTGTGCAGCGCCAGTCTGAAACGAAGGACGCTGTTGGCCGGGATGGGTCCACTTGCTCGATCGCCGTATCCAAGAGCTGGTGGGATCCAGACAACCCATTCATCGCCCGGCCGCATCAGCTTCAAGGCCTCTGTGAAGCCAGGAACGAAGCCGTCGATCGGGCCGGTCAGCGGCCGACCGCTCTGATAACTGCTGTCGAATGTCTCACCGGTTACCAGTTTGCCTTCGTAATCGAAGGTCGCGGTGTCGCTTCCAGCCGGGTGCAGCCCGGTTGCCGAGCCTGAGCGGATCACGAAATACTGAAGCCCGCTGGAGGTCGTTACAACGTTCTTAGCCGCCGCGTTGCGGACGAGGAAGTCGGGGCCCGGCGCAGTTGTCGGCGGCGTCGGGATGGCAGGCACCGTGGCGCACGCCCCGGCGAAGGGCATCATGAACGCTGCGATGATCAGCTTGGTCATAGCAGCCAGTGTAGCAGTCAACTTGGAAATGGAAACCGAGCTGCTTTGACCCAGCTTGGTGACCAACACGATGTCCGCATACATCTCTCAATCTCGCGGCCATTCAGGTCTGACGAGACCGGCCGTGCAAGCTGAGCATCCAACCCAAAGGTAAGCGGGAACGAACGTCCGATCACGGGCAGCAGCAATCGGAGCCTGAATGTCCGACACCGAGTATTTGCGGCCGCAGCCATCCTCAATGAACGAAAGTCCGCTTATGGGCAGTGGCGATCAAAGCCTGAGTATCCGAGTCTGGGTCTTCTCGACATCAGGGCTGCGGCCGCTAAGGGCCGATCCGCGTCACTCAGACCAAGCCGCCGCGCACTCGTAAGCGGATTTCCGGTCACCTTTTGCGACTGAGCCACGCGGAGCTACCTCTTTGCACCCCCGGCGAGTAGGCGCTGACATGATGCACAATCCGTATATCAATCCGGCCCTTGGTCGAGCATTGGCCACTCGCGGCTTCGATACGCTCACCTCCGTCCAATCTGCAGTCGTCGAATACCAGGCTCAAGGCCGTGACCTGGTCGTTTCCGCCAAGACCGGGTCGGGCAAGACGGTCGCCTTCGGCCTCGCCATGGCGGAACAGCTGCTGGAGGGCGAGCGCGTGCCCTGGTCGCCGGAGCCGATGGCCCTGGTGATCGCGCCGACCCGCGAGCTGGCGCTGCAGGTCAGCAAGGAGCTGCAATGGCTTTACGATCCCGCGGGCGCCCGGGTCGTCACCTGCGTGGGCGGGATGGATCCGATCAAGGAACGCCGGGCGCTCGGCGGCGGGGCCCACATCGTGGTCGGCACGCCAGGCCGCTTGCGGGACCATCTGGAGCGCGGCGCGCTGAGCCTGTCCGGCATGCGGGTCGTGGTGCTGGACGAAGCGGACGAGATGCTCGACATGGGCTTCCGCGAGGAGCTCGAGGAGATCCTCGACGCGACTCCCGACGGGCGGCGCACCTTGTTGTTCTCCGCCACCATGCCGCGGCCCATCGTCGCGATGGCCAAGCGGTACCAGAAGGACGCGCTGCGCATCGAGACGATCGGTGAGCGGGAGGCACATGCCGACATCGTCTACCAGGCCGTGGCCGTGTCCCCGACCGACATCGAGCATGTGGTCGTGAACTTATTGAGGATGCACGAAGCGGAGACAGCCATCCTGTTCTGCGCCACCCGCGAAGCAGTGCGGCGATTGCATGTCAGCCTCAGCGAGCGCGGCTTCCAGGCGGTGGCCCTTTCGGGCGAGCATAGCCAGAACGAACGCAACGCTGCGCTTCAAAGCCTGCGCGACGGGCGCGCACGGGTCTGTGTGGCGACCGACGTCGCCGCCCGCGGGATCGATCTGCCCTCGGTTTCGCTGGTTGTTCACGTCGAGCTTCCTCGCGATGCCGAGGCGCTGCAGCATCGATCGGGCAGGACCGGGCGCGCCGGGCGCAAGGGCGTCGCCGTGCTGATCGTCCCGTTCCGCCGCCGCCGGGCGGTCGAGACCATGCTGCGGAGCGCCCGCATTCAGCCCGAGTGGATCGAGCCGCCGACGGCCGAGCAGATCCGGGCCAAGGACCGCGAGCGTCTGTTGGAAATTGCGTCCGCACCCGTCGAAGCCGATGAGGAAGATCGCGAGCTGGCGCAGCAGCTGATGGCCAAGCTCTCACCAGAAGCGATCGCCCGGGCGCTGGTCCGGTCTCTCCGGACCGATCTCCCGGCGCCCGAGGACCTGCTGGTGTCCGGCGGCAAGGAAGACCGCAGCGACCCCGGCCCGCGCAGCGGGTTCGAAGGCTCGACCTGGTTCCGGATCAACGCCGGGCGCCGGCACAACGCCGACCCGCGCTGGCTGCTGCCGCTGATCTGCCGCTACGGGCATGTCGGGCGCAACGACATCGGCGCGATCAGGATCGCGGCGAACGAGAGCTATTTCGAGGTGACCCCGCGGGCCACGCCGGGCTTCGTCAAGGCGCTCCGCCGCGCGACGATCGCGGCCGAGGACGACGGCATGGTGATCGAGCCCGCACCGCCGCGCTCGGCCGAGGAGGCTGCCCGTCCCCGCGGAAAGCCGCAGCGGCCCGCCAAGGCGCGTGGCTCAGGCTCGCGCCCGTCGGCCGCCTAGCTGGGCAAGCCCGGCGAACATTGCCGCCCTGTTGCAGCTTGAGGTCTTGGGTTCGCCACGATTGGCCGGTAAGGCGCCGCCCATGCTGAGCATCAACGGTATCACGGTGCGCCTTGGCGGGCGCACGATCATCGATCGCGCATCTGCGGCGATCCGCCCGAACAGCCGCGTCGGCCTGATCGGCCGCAACGGCGCGGGCAAGTCGACCCTGATGAAGGTGCTGATCGGCCAGCTGGAGCCCGACGAAGGCGAGATCGACATGCCGCGCCGCACCAGGCTCGGCTACATCGCCCAGGACGCGCCCAGCGGTACCGCCACGCCGTTCGAAACCGTTCTGGCGGCCGATGTGGAGCGGGCGGCGCTGATGGACGAGGCCGAGACCTGCACCGACATGGACCGGCTCGGCGACGTGCATGAGCGGCTGCTGGTCATCGATGCCTATTCGGCACCGGCCCGGGCGGCTCGGATCCTGCTCGGCCTCGGCTTCGACGAGGAGATGCAGGCCAGGCCGCTGGACAGCTACTCCGGTGGCTGGAAGATGCGCGTCGCCCTGGCGGCGCTGCTGTTTTCCGAACCCGACCTCCTGCTGCTCGACGAGCCGTCCAACCACCTGGACCTGGAAGCCACGCTCTGGCTGGAAAGCTTCCTCAAGACCTACGCCGGCACCCTGATCGTGATCAGCCATGAGCGCGACCTGCTGAACAATGTGGTGGATACCATCCTCCACCTCGACCGGGGCAAGATCGCCCTGTACTCGGGCGGCTACGACGATTTCGAGCGGCAGCGGGCAGAACGGGCGGCGCAGCTCGCGGCCGCCAAGGCGTCGCAGGATGCCCAGCGCGCCCGGCTCCAGGACTATATAGCGCGCAACAGCGCGCGGGCCTCGACCGCCAAGCAGGCTCAGTCACGTGCGAAAATGCTCGCCAAGATGCAGCCGATCGCCGCACTGGCCGAAGATCCGACCCTCAGCTTCGGTTTTCCGAACCCGACTGAGTTGAAGCCACCGCTGATCACGCTCGAGATGGCGGCCGTCGGCTATGCGGACGCGGCTCCGGTGCTGCGCTCGCTCAACCTGCGGATCGACCCCGACGACCGGATCGCGCTGCTTGGCCGCAACGGCAACGGCAAGACGACGCTGGCGCGCCTGCTGGCCGCCCAGCTCGCCCCGATGGAAGGCGCGATCAACGCTTCGGGCAGGATGCGGGTCGGCTATTTCACCCAGTATCAGGTGGAAGAGCTGCATGGCGACGACACCCCGCTGCAGCACATGACCCGCGCCATGGCGGGGGCGACGCCCGGAGCCGTTCGGGCGCAGCTCGGCCGCTTCGGCTTTTCGGGCGACAAGGCGACCACCAGGACCAACAAGCTGTCAGGCGGCGAGCGGGCGCGGCTCGCGCTGGCGCTGATCACGCGCGAGGCGCCGCACTTGCTGATCCTGGACGAGCCGACCAACCACCTGGATGTCGACGCGCGGGAGGCGCTGGTGCAGGCGCTGAACGACTATGACGGCGCCGTCATCCTCATCAGCCACGACCGCCACATGGTGGAGCTGACGGCCGACCGGCTGGTGCTGGTCGATAATGGGGCGGCGGTCGACTACCCCGGCAGCATCGACGACTACATCGACCTGGTGCTCGGCCGTAACCAGCCCAAGGCCGAGGCGAGGCCGAAAGCGGCCAAGGTCGATCGCAAGGCCGAGGCGAAGGCGCGTGAAGACGCCCGCGAACTGAAGAAGGCCGCGGCGGCGGCCGAGGCGGAAAGCGCCCGCTTGGCGGCCCAGTGCGCGGCCATCGACCGCGCGATGTTCGATCCGGGTGGAGCAGATCCGACCCTTGCATTGCTGCCGATAAGCGAACTGTCCCGTGAGCGAGCCAAGCTCGCCGCCGAGTTGGCGCTCGCGGAAGCGCGTTGGCTGCAGGCCAGCGAACAGCTGGAGCGGCAAGCCGCCTAAACTCGCTACGCGCGGCGCAGTCGCGCGGCACCTAACGGAGGCCACGCCATCTCAGATTTCGGGATGTCCTACGATCCTGATTACATCAGCTTTCGACCACTTGGTCTTGAATTGTGAGCGGCGGACACAGCGCTTATACAAGCCCGCCTTTGCGAACAGGAACGCGGAGAGCGAATTGCCCGCTCGGCCACTCCACGTTATTAGCCGGCATGAACAAACGTCCGGTCCTGGGATGCGCTAGATCCTCGCTGAACGTCCGCTTGTGGGTCGTCGCTGTGATTACGGACGGGTTGTTGGGCCAACTCGCATCAATGGGCAGCTATGCGCCCACCTTGGCCATTGAAGGCTCATCAGCCTGAACCGGGATCGGACGCTCGTCATCCTCCATTGTCTGCTTTGATCCCTCGCGGACTTTCGGCTGCAGCTATGTCAGATTGCTACCTTGAGGTGACGCTATGCTGAGACATCGAGATGTCCTTGCCACTGCTGTGGCAGTTGAGCCGGTTTAGCGCAGTGGAGCAAGCCGCCCTTACGATCGCTGCGCTGTTGATCGTCGCTACTATGTGCGTCCATTCGATTCTGGGACAGCGGCGGCTGATCCGGCCGCTCCTCGATCAGAGCGGAGGCATCATGCAGCGGCCGCTTGCCCGGTTCATTGTGCCGTTTGCCTGGCATCTGACCAGTCTCATCGGCCTCGTCCTGGCCGCGATCCTGTTCGCTTGGGCCTGGGCGCCAGAGAGTGCGCGCTCCATCGGCCTCGCACTGGCAGGAGCCGTGTTCAGCGCGGCGGGGATATGGGATGCGATCGGGAGTCGCGGGCAGCATGTCGGCTGGCCGCCGCTGACCCTGATCGGACTGGCTTGTCTTGCGGCACTGATCCTTAGCTAGGTGGATTGGGTACCTGGTCAGCTAGTCCTCCTCCTTGGTGCTGTGTGGGGTTTGCTTAACCCTTGTCTCAGGTGACACCAGACGTTCCGCTACCGGCCAGATACGACCGTTCGGGTGGGCGCCGGTTCTGGTTATTACGAGCTAACCTGACCCAAATGAGGAAGGGTTGCCAACTTCCACGAAAGCGCAGGTTTAACTCGGAACTGGTGTTGCCGTACGGCTTGATCGCCCAGGAAGGTCATCACGAGCTTCCGTCCGTCCATTGTGCAGTGCAGCAAAAGACCTATCTTGCAAGCTGCGGCCGTCCGGTCCGAGTGCAGGAGTTAAGACGATCCGCAAGATACACGATACGATTACGCGCCTGGCTGCACTCAAGGCGCGAGTGCACGCCCCGGCACCTGAAGCAAGCAGCGCCCGTTTGCAGCTGTTGACGGGATTCGGATCGAACCCCGGTAATCTGAACGCTCGGATGTATGTGCCGGAGGCCCTCGCTGCCGATGCGCCGCTCGTTGTCGTGCTTCATGGCTGCACCCAGTCCCCTGCCAGCTATGATGCGGGTTCCGCTTGGTCGAAGCTCGCCGATGAGCGCGGCTTTGCGGTGCTCTACCCCGAGCAGCAGCGGAGCAACAATCCGAACCTTTGCTTTAACTGGTTCTCACCGGATGACGCTGCCCGCGACCGGGGCGAGGCGCTGTCCATCCGCCAGATGGTCGACACAATGCATGCGCGCCATGCGACGGACCCCGGGCGGACGTTCGTGACGGGGCTCTCGGCAGGTGGGGCCATGACGGCTGTCATGCTCGCGACCTACCCCGACGTGTTCGCCGGAGGAGCGGTCATTGCCGGCCTGCCGTTCGGTACGGCCCGCTCGGTGCCCGAAGCGTTCGACCGCATGCGCGCGCATGGCGGCGGCGCGCCCGAGCAGTTGGCGGCGCTGGTCCGCTCGGCCTCTGACCACCCTGGACCCTGGCCGAAGCTCTCTGTCTGGCACGGCAGCAACGATGCCACGGTAGACCCAACCAACGCCGCGGCCCTAATCGGCCAATGGCGGTTGCTGCACGGCGTGCCCGCGGCCCCCTGCCGAACCGACATGGTGCACGGCTACCCCCACCGGGTATGGTGCGGGCCGGACGGAGCTGAGGTGATGGAGGAATATGTGATCACCGGCATGGCCCACGGCACGCCGCTCAGCACGTCGGGCACGGTGTCTGGGGAAGTCGCCGGACCCTACATGCTGGAGGCCGGGATCTCGTCCACGCGGCTGATCGCACGCTTCTGGGGCATAATGGAGCATGCGGAGCATGAAGTTCGCCGTCCGGCCTTTGCGGAGGAACGGAGACCTCCGCAGCCGGAGCAGCAGCTGCCGGACCTGGAGCCTGTTCGGCGGCGGCCTCACCTGCGGCATGTGCCTGGTGGAGTTCAGGCCACCATCGAGAATGCATTGCGCTCGGCCGGGCTGATGCGCTGACCGGTCAGGAGTAGTCCATGTCGAACCCAGTAGAAAGCATTGGCTTGGTCGAGCGCGCCTTTCAACTCGCGCTTGCTTCCTTCGACGTCGGGGAAATTCGCGCCAAGCTCCGGCGCGAAGGCTACGCCCAGGTGGACGAGCACCTTAGCGGTCCTAGCCTTCGGGCTGCACTCAAGAAGCTGATGCGCCGCTCGGAGTAGGCGGCAAGGTAGGGCACGTTCGGGATAACGGCGGCAGCTATGACTCTGATGTCCGTCTTGGAGTTTGCAGGAACTCAAGCGCCGGCCTGCTTTCGGCTATTTAGACCATCAGCCCACATGAACGGACGTCCGGTTATCGGGATCGGCGAAGCGGCCGCGAATGTCTGCTTGTGGGTCCAATCGGCCGCGATCGTCCGTATGTGCATCAGACGGCCATCGACACTTGGCTCACCTTGGAGTTGTCGATCGCCCGATGAGGACAGGCGCGAACGATCGATCCTGGGTAAGGCATACGCAGGATGCTTCCCGCAGCCTGCTTCTCTTCAATGACGTCCAACGCCTCTGTTGTAACGGCGCCCGTTACAACAGCACTCTATTGCTGCTCGGCTTCTTGGTGCCACGTGAGTCAGCCCTCATCATCGAGGGTGATTATTGTGTCTCAGACGTCAGAAAAGAGAGCAGGTGCAGGCAGCAGCCACTCCTCGCACCCTTGCCGAACGGGCAACTCGCTTGGCTTGCCTCCGCCCGATCAACACCGACAAGGTGAAGCTCAGCAGCACCAAGGCGGGACATGTCATGACCTTCACCCTGCGAGTGATGGACGATGAAGTGCAGTTGCTTCATCGGTATCTCAGCTCACAGTGCGCTCGATCCTGAGCAAGTTCGACGAGTACCAGAGTGCCGAGAACGCTAAGCATGTGCGGCGATCCATGCTTGCCAATGCCAAGCAGGGCTTCTGGAACGGGTCACGGCCGCCGCTTGGCTACAGTGTCGTCGTTGCCGAACGGCGTGGCGACAAGGACAAGAAGGTCCTGGTGATCGACGAGACCGAGGCGCCCCTCGTGCGGCGGCGCCTTGACCATCAGACCGGCAAGTCGGGTCAACACCGTTACTATGCCTGCTCACGTCGGGCGACTCGCGGCGAGACTGCCTGCACAGGCCGATTAATCCGGATGGAGAAGCTCGATCGTTCGGTGCTCGATGAGCTTGAGAACCGCATCGTTGCGCCTGAACGGCTTCCTGACCTCCTCGCAGCCTTTCTCGAGAAAACCGACGAGTCGGACAATCGCCGCCGTGAGGAGCTAACGCTGCTTCGCTCGGCCAAGACCAACAGCACCGGCGCGCTGAACCGGCTGTTTGAGCTTGTCGAGCGGGGCCTTGCGGCTCCATCCGACCGAGACTTCGCTGAGCGGCTGACCTATCATCGCCAGAGGATTGCAGCACTCACCAGCGACATCACCGCTCTCCAGAAGCAACTCACGTCCAGTCAACGCAGGATTACGCCTGATGTCGTGGAGAAGTTCGGAAGCCTGCTGAGAGAGGGCCTTCGCGGGGACAATCCTGCCTTGCGCCAAGCGTACGTCCGACTTCTGATCGACGAGGTGATCGTCGGAGCGGAGCAGGTCCACATCCGTGGCTCGCGCAAGGCACTGGAAAGCGCCGTGCTGGCGACCTCGGCTCGCCCCGGTGCCGGAGTGCCCAGCTTTGCACGGGAATGGCGCACCCGACAGGATTCGAACCTGTGACCTACGCCTTCGGAGGGCGTCACTCTATCCAGCTGAGCTACGGGTGCCTGCCTTTCGCTTAGCCCGCCGAGCGCGCGGCGGTCAACGTCGAAGCGACCGTTGGACGACCACCACGCCGACGCCTTGCGCCACAGTTTCTCACATCTGGACGGCGGCCGCCCTTTCTCCGAAACGATCTTGACTACCCGCCACCTCAAGATTGAAGTAGGTGCATCCTTATCGTGAGACACAATTGCTCGTCCGAACCCATCCGGGCTGTCCCCTTGATCTTGCCGCAACGACGCTTCGGGCGCGATGTGGCATCGCTGCACGCTGACCTGGACAGAGCGATCAGCAGCGCGGACTCCCTCCGGCGGCTGGGCGGACGCTGCGGATGAACCCGGTTGCCAACAGCCGGGGGAGCGAGGCGCGGGCCGATCCGCGGCCGATCTTCGGGCTCGACATCTCCCTGCTTGCCCAGGACGAGCTGATCGAGGAGTTGCTAGCGCCGCC
Source organism: uncultured Sphingomonas sp. (assembly GCF_902806285.1). Taxonomy (GTDB): domain Bacteria; phylum Pseudomonadota; class Alphaproteobacteria; order Sphingomonadales; family Sphingomonadaceae; genus Sphingomicrobium. Next base: position 52,514 of record NZ_CADCWA010000120.1, read on the forward strand.
TTCTGCCGGGGGGGCGAAGCTGGTGGCGACGGTCAACGTCGATCATGTGGTGACGCTTCGGACCAACTCGCGCTTCCGCGAGGCCTATGATCGCGCCTGGCGGGTCACCGTCGATGGCGCGCCCGTGTATCTCTATGCCCGGGCGGTCGGCGTGCCGCTGCGCGAACGTGTCACCGGGGCCGATCTGTTCGCGGAGTTGATCGAGCGCTGGGAACCCGCGAAGCACCGTTTGTTCATGCTGGTTCCAAATGACGCGGTGGCGGCCCGAATGGCGCTGGCCATGGCGCAGCGCGGCTATGACGAGCGCACCCTCACGATTGAAGTGCCACCCTTCGGCTTCGAACGCGATGCCGACTACAGCCAGGACCTGGCGGCCCGGATCAGGGCGAAGCAGCCGACCCACATCATCATGGGCGTGGGCGCACCCAAGTCCGAGATTTGGGCACACGAGCACCGCGACCAGCTGGGCGACGCGATCGTTCTGTGCGTCGGCGCCGCGGTGGAGTTCGTGACCGGCCTCAAGATGCGCTCGCCCCTCTTCATGCGCCGGATCGGGATGGAATGGTTCTGGCGTTTCGCAACCGAGCCCCGGCGCCTGTTCCATCGTTACTTCATCCGCTCCTTCGGCTTCGTGCTGGCGATGATGGCCGATCGGCCGCGGGCGGGCGGGAGCCTCAAGCCGGGTCATGACTGATCGCTCCCGCATTGGCTTGAGGGCGGCTGGCACGGTGTCGGGAATGCGATGCTGACCCGTTCACGCCCGGTCGCGCGGGGCGCGGCCATGCCGGCTTCTCGCCTGGCGATCGCGGCAGCCGAACCGGTAGGCGCTACCTCGACCCTGCCCGAGAAGCTGATCTGGGCCAGCGTGCTGTTCAATCTGCTTCTCTGCTTCATCGACAGCAACCTCGTTACGCTCAGCCCTTTCCCCGTGATGGCCGTCGAGGCGGCGATCCTCGGCGCGGCGCTGCTGGTGCCGCTGGCGCTCCACAGCAGGTCGCCGGGCCGGATGGATTTCCTGCTCATTCTGCTCCTGGCGAGCTGGCTGCTGCTGTCGATCCTTCGTCAGTCGGTCGATCCCAAGCTGTTCCGCGACATCGCGATCATGCCGATCTTCGTCCTGCTGGGCCTGGCGAGCCGCGGCGTGACACTGCACCGGCGCCTGTTCTGGCTGCACATGACGGTTTTCGTCTTCGCCCTGTGGGAAGCCATTTCGGTCCAGAGCTTCGTATCGGTCCTCTCGATCGGCGATTATTTCGAGCATACCCGCAGGTTCAGCAACGACGACTGGTGGGTCGATAGCGGCCTTTACCTGAGCGCCGTCCGCCCCGAATCGCGCTTTCTGTTCCCGGGTCTTCCGCTTCACCGCTTGTCGTCGGTGTTTCTGGAGCCCGTGTCGCTGGGCAACTATGTGATGATCGCCACCATCTGGCTGGCAGGTTTCTGGCGGCGGATCCCCAGCGGCATGCGGGTCGTGGCGGTGCTTGCCAACCTGTTCCTGCTGGTCGGCAGCGACAGCCGGATGGCCAGCCTCACCTGCCTGGTGCTGGTGCTTGCCATCCCGCTTGGGCGGTTGCTGCCAAGCTACATCGCGGTGCTGACCGCGCCGATCGTGATCGGGCTCATGTTCCTGGCGGACGTGGGGCTGGGACTTCAGGCCGGCACCGACGACTTCGGCGGCCGCATCGCACACAGCGTCGACGTGTTCAGGGCGATGGAAGTCCAGCATTATGCCGGCCTGGCCGTCGATCTGTTGAGACCGGCGGAGGATGCGGGCTTCGCTTACGTCATCATGTCGCAATCGCTGCTGGTCGCGCTGATCGTCTGGGGCTCATTATTGCTGAGGCGCCTGGTCACGCCGGAAGGCCGCTACGTGCATCTGGCGGTTGCGATTTACGTGTCGATGAACCTGACGGTCAGCTGGTCCCTGTTCTCGATCAAGACGGCAGCGCTGCTTTGGTTTCTGCTCGGCCGGGCGATCCGCGAGGACCGGGAGGCAACAGTGGATGCGGCGGCCGACCTGCCCCGTTCCGGCACAGGGGTGGAACTTAGCGGCGGCCGCCTGGCAGGCTCAATCAAACGGGTCGCCCAGTAGCTCGATCTGTTTCGCCCGGCAGCAGGCCGGAGGGTCGGCAGACCGCGGCACTTGCGAGGGCGCGCTTCACCGGCTTGCCCGGCGCGCCATCAACACTCGCCATCCCTAAGCCGGCCGACCGATCAAGACCACAGCCGCTCGCCTGACCCAGGAGGGCTGCCCTGCGATCGAGCGCAGCAGCGCCATGCGGTCGTCCTCCACTAGGCGGAGCGCAAGCACGGTCATGACGAAAAAAGCCAAGGCGCCGGTAAGGGCGCCGAGCAGCAGGCCGAGCAGGCCGTGGCCGTGCGCGGTCAGCCAGGCGGCGGCTCCGGCAGTTGCACTTGCGAGAAGGTAGCGGCTGAACCACCCAGCCCGGATCAGCCCGGGTACCACGCGATTCGCCGCGGCGATGTTCATCGCGGCCACGGTCGATTGCGCTCCAAGGCGTCCCATGGCCGCGCCCAGGAGGCCGAACTGGGACACCAGCGCAATCCCCAGAACCACCGTCAGCGCGGCGCCCACCACGCCGCTTCTCACCAGCGCGACGTTGGCGTCGGCCGCGTTCAGCACCCCGCTGAGCACCAGCGTGATCGCCGAAGCGGCCGCTGCGCACCCCAGCAACGTCGCGGTTGGACCTGCCCCCCCGAACTCGGCGCCGAATACCAGCTCGATCGCGTTGGGCGCGAGCGCCGCGCCGATGAAGCAGGCGGGCAGCAGGAGGAACATGCCGAAGCGGGTAATGGTCGCATTGACTTGCGCCGCCGACTCCGGCCGCTCCGCTACAGCTCGAAGGAGGTTGGGCAGCAGTGCATTGGTGACCATCTGACAGACCCCCATGAGCAATGCGGCAACGGTGGCGGCCGCGGCGAACAGGCCGACCGCCTTGGCACTGGCGAGCTGATCCACGATCAACAGGTCCACCCGTACCCACAGCAAAGGCGAAAGCAGCGCGGCGACGTAAAGGCTGAGCGCGTACCGGCGGACCGCCAGCCGTTCCTGCGGCGGCGGCGTCCCACGGGCCGTGCGCAGGCGCGACAGCACCCACAGCATCGGGAGGTTGGGCAGCAAATAACCCGCCAGGGCTCCGACCACGCCGAAGTACTGGCTCCCGATGAACACACCGATGACCTGGAGCACGGCGCCGATCATCGAATAGCGGCTGATCGCACGAAACTCCAGGAACCCGCGTAGATACTGGTAAGAAAAGGCGAACAGCATATGTACGACGAAGCTGATGATGATCAGCGCGCAGATCAGAAGCGCTTCTTCCCTGCTGTGTGCGTATTTGTCGACGATGTCAGACCAGTAGAAGGTCAAGAAGACTCCCACCAGTAAAAGGCCGCCAGCAATGGCGGCGGCGAGAAGCTTGAAGCGGTCCCAGACGAACGTTTGCAACCCGCTTGTCTCGCCAGCATGGATCTCGCGAACCATGAAGCGCGAAAGGCTTCCCGATACCCCGACATCAGCTATCACGGTAGCAAAGAAAATGATCGACATGGCCATGGCCACGCTCGCCGTTCCGGTCACTCCCAGCGAGCGCGCCACGATCGCGGCAGCGACAAAGGCGCCAACCGCGCTCGTCAGCCCGCCCATCAGGCTGAAGGACGCATTCTTGATCAGTCGCTCGACCAGGCTCACCAGATTATCCAGTCGATCTCATCGGTGAGCCCAAAGCTGTTCCTAGCGTCAAGCTCAAGCCCCGAGCTGGCGCGAGGGTTAGACGCGGGTCCCACCTGACACAAGAAGGTTGAGAATAAGTATCGCCGGCGCTCACTCCAGCCAGCGGCATCACAAACGACGCACTCGCGATTCCGCGCCCGTGCCACTATCTCGCAGGTCATGGCGTCACAGGAAATCGAAGCCCTCGCCGGCGCGCTGGCCAGGCTGCCGGGCCTCGGGCCGCGCTCGGCGCGGCGGGCGGTGCTGCACTTGATGAAGCGGCGGGAGAATGCGCTGCAGCCGTTGCTGGCCGCGCTGCAGAACGTGGCGGACAAGCTGGCGAACTGCTCGAACTGCGGCAACGTCGATACGGCGGACCCCTGCAGCATCTGCCGCGACGCGCGCCGCGACCAGCGGAGCCTGTGCGTGGTGGAGGAGGTCGCCGACCTGTGGGCGCTCGACCGCTCGCGGCTGTTCCCCGGACGCTACCATGTGCTGGGCGGACGCCTGTCGGCGCTGGAGGGGGTGCGGCCCGACGACCTCAACATCGACGGTCTCCTGCGCCGGGTGGCGGCCGGGGGCATCGACGAGGTGGTGCTGGCGATGAACGCGACGCTGGAGGGGCAGACCACCGCGCACTACCTCGCCGAGCGGCTGGAGAAGCATCCGGTGCGGCTCACCCAGCTGGCGCACGGCCTGCCCGTCGGGGGCGAGCTCGATTATCTCGACGAGGGCACGCTGGCGCAGGCACTCCGCGCCCGGCGGCCGGTTGCTTGATCCGCGAGGGGGCGGCAGCTAACGCGCGCCC
>NZ_CADCWA010000121.1 GCF_902806285.1 uncultured Sphingomonas sp.
ACCGTGCTTCTCGGCGACGCGTCGGAACGGGCGGCCGCCGTCGAATCCGGTGTCGCCCGCGAAGAAGACGCCGTCCCCCAGCCCGCGCAGCACGAAGCCGCACCACAGAGCGCGGTTGCGGTCCCGCAGACCGCGCGCCGTCCAATGGTGGACCTGCTCCAGCACCGCTTCGACGCCGTTCCCGAGCGGCACCACGCCGTCCCAGTCGGCGGCGGTGACCTCGATGGCCGGGTCGTGTCCCCGGATGCCCGCATCGTTGCCGTGCGGCGCGACGATCCGCGGCCGGTCACGGCGCCAAAGGCGCGCGAGGGTTTCGGCGTCGAGGTGGTCGTAGTGGCCGTGCGACACCAGGACGGCGTCGATCGGCGGCAGGTCGTCGAAGGCGATGCCCGGCGGGTTGGCGCGCTTCGGGCCGACGAAGGAAAACGGGCTGGCGCGCTCGGACCAGACCGGGTCGGTCAGGATGTTCAGCCCCGCCCCTTGGATGAGGAAGGTCGCGTGCCCCACGAAGCTCACGCGCAGCGCCCTGCCGCCGACACGCGATGGGGGCCGGTCCGGCGGAAACGGGCTCGGGTACGTGCCGGGCCAGTCCTCGTCGTTCCCGCCCAGCTTCCAGCGCGCCAAGTCGAGGAAACCGCGGGGGCTTGCGCCGCCCGGGTTGAAGAACCGCTCGCCGTCGAAGTGGCCGCTCACCGGTCCCACGCGACTTGCGACGCCGCCGCCGGAGCAGCCTCCGATCCAGGGAAGCGCGGCCAGCACCGGCGCGGCGCTGAGCATCGCCACGAGGTGCCGCCGGGTCGTGTTCCGCGCGGGTCGGGGTTCGTTTTCGGTCACCGGGCGTCCTCGATCGTCAAGGGCAAGCGCAGGGTGGGGCAGCACCCCGCCTTGTCGGCCAAGCGGGGCCTCGTCGACTGCGCGCTATCGGCCTCCGAGGGGTGTCGTCGGGCACGGGCGGGGCGCCCGGCCGTGGGCTGAGCGACATGGCAGCCCGAATCTGGCCACCCTTCAACGCCTCTCGCCGGCCCAGCCGCGACTCCACCCAGTGCCCGTTCGTTTGGTGGACGGGTATGCTGTGACAAACCGGGCGCACCAAGCACCCGGTCTCCTCGTCCATCGGTCAAGCGACGGCGCGCTCGGCGGCTGGACGGCGGCGCAGCTCGACCTGCGTGATCGCGGGCGGCGAATAGGCCGCCTCCAGCGAGCCCACATCGGCGCCCGGCGGGACGATCTCGTCGATCCGGTCGAGGAGTCCATCGTCCAGCACGACTTCGGCGCCGGCGAGCACGTCCTCGAGATGCTCCATGGTGCGCGGACCGATGATCGCGGAGGTGACGGCCGGATGGGCCGCCGCGAAGGCCATGGCCATGTGCGTCAGGGACAAGCCGGCGTCCTGCGCCAGCCCAATGAGCTGCTCGACCACGTCCAGCCTGCGCCCGTCGGACATCTGCTTGGGGAACCGCTTCGCACGCATGCTGTCGGGCTGTCGCTGGCCGCGGCGGTACTTGCCGGTGAGCATACCCATCGCCAGCGGGCTCCACACCATCACGCCCATCCCGTAGCGCCGGCAAACGGGCAGCACCTCGCGCTCGACGCCCCGGTTCAGGATCGAGTAGGGCGGCTGCTCGGTGCGGAAGCGCGCGAGCCCGCGCCGCTCGGCGACCCACTGGGCCTCCACGATGTCGGGGGCGGGGAAGGTCGAAGCACCGATCGCGCGCACCTTGCCCGACCGCATGAGGTCGGTGAGCGCCGACAGGGTCTCCTCGATGTCGGTGTCCGGTGACGGCCGATGGACTTGGTAGAGGTCGATGCGGTCCGTCTGCAGGCGGCGCAGCGAAGCCTCGACCTCGTGCGTGAGCCAGCGCCGCGAGTTGCCTTGCTGGTTCGGGTCGTCGCCCATGGGCATGTGCGCCTTGGTGGCGAGCACGACGTTGTCGCGTCGGCCCTTGAGGGCTTTCCCGACGATCTCCTCCGACTCCCCGCGGCTGTAGCCGTCGGCGGTGTCGACGAAATTGATTCCGGAATCCAGGGCCTTGTGGATGATGCGGACGGAGTCGTCGTGGTCGGGATTGCCGGCCGCTCCGAACATCATCGCGCCCAGGCAGTACGGGCTGACCTTGATGCCGGTCCGGCCCAGCGTGCGGTAATTCATGGCTCTGCTCCTGGAGGTGTCGGGCCGAGGCCATTGCCATCAGCGGCGCTGAAGCGTTAACTGGAACGGCGCTCCGCATATGCGGAACAGTGTTCCGTTTTGCAAGGTCCAATTCGGCATGAGTGGCGGTTCGGTTCGTGAGGGGGGCGGGGACCGCGCGGCGCGGCCCGTGCGCGCCGATGCGCGGCGGAACATCGACGCGCTCCTGGAGGCGGCCGCCGCCGTGTTCGCGGCCTCGGGGGTGGACGCGCCGACACGCGAGATCGCGGCCCTTGCGGGCGTCGGTGTCGGCACCCTCTACCGGCACTTCCCGCAGCGCTCCGACCTGATCGTCGCCGTCTTCCGCCGTGAGATGGACGCCTGCGCGGACGCCGCTCGGGTCCTGTCCGGCCGGCACGAGCCCGGCGAAGCCCTGGCGCGCTGGATGCAGCGCTACGTCGACTTCCTCTCGACCAAGCGCGGCCTCGCGGCCGCCCTCCATTCGGGCGACCCTGCCTACGAACCGCTGCCGGCGTATTTCGAGCGGCGGCTCAAGCCGGAGCTTCGCGCGTTGCTGGACAACGCGGCCGCCTCCGGCGAGATGCGCGCCGACGTCGAGGCGGACGATCTGCTGGTGGCGGTC
>NZ_CADCWA010000122.1:0-750 GCF_902806285.1 uncultured Sphingomonas sp.
ATCAGCCGGCCGCGGCGGGCTTGCCCGGGGTGCGGCGCAGCCCCCACCTCCGCTCCACCCCTGGTCCGGGCCCCTCTGGCGAGCGCTGCCGGCGCCCTCGCGATGTCGGACCGTCCCCGACATCGCCCGCCCGGCCGGAGGACCCGTCCCCGTGGAGTTCGCCTTCCTGTCCGCCGATTGGCTGGGCACGCCCGCCTGGCTGTGGCTCGCCTTCCTGGGCGCCGTCGCCGCGCTGCTCGCCCTCGACCTCGGCGTGCTGAGCCGCGGGGCGGGGGAGATCCCGGCCTCGCGGTCGCTCTGGATGAGCGCCTTCTACACCGCCATAGCCTGCGCCTTCGGCGCCTGGGTGTGGTGGCGCATGGGCGCCGAGAGCGGCATGGCCTACTTCACCGGCTTCGCCGTGGAGAAGACGCTCGCGCTCGACAACGTCTTCGTCATCAACCTGATCTTCGCCTACTTCGCCGTCCCGCGCCCCCACCAGCACCGGGTGCTGTTCTGGGGCATCCTCGGCGTGATCGTGCTGCGTGCGGTCATGATCGGCCTCGGCGCCGCGCTCGTCTCCGAGTTCTCTTCGGTGCTCTACGTGTTCGGCGCCTTCCTCCTCGCCACCGGCGCCAAGATGCTGCTGGTCGCGGACTCGACGCCGAAGATCGAGGACAACCCGGTGCTGCGCCTGGTGCGCCGCCGCTTCCGCGTGACCGCCACCCTGCACGGCGGGCGCTTCCTGGTCCGGCTGCCGGACCCGCGCAC
>NZ_CADCWA010000122.1:760-2769 GCF_902806285.1 uncultured Sphingomonas sp.
GCGCACCGGCCGCATGGCGACCTGGCTGACGCCGCTGTTCCTGGCGTTGGTGCTGGTGGAGGCCGCGGACCTCGTGTTCGCGGTGGACAGCGTGCCCGCGATCTTCGCCATCACGCAGGACCCGTTCATCGTCTACACCAGCAACATCTTCGCCATCCTCGGCCTGCGCGCGCTCTACTTCGCGCTCGCCGCCATGGTGCACCGCTTCAAGCACCTGCACACCGCGCTCGCGCTGGTGCTGGTCTTCATCGGCGGCAAGATCTTCTGGAACCAGCTCGTGGGGAAGGTGGACCCGGCGGTGTCCCTCGCCCTCACCTTCGCGCTGCTCGCCGGCGGGGTCGTGCTGTCCCTGCTCCGCACGAAGGACGGCGCCCCTGGCGCCGAGCCGCGGTCCCTGGCCTGACGCGCCGCCCGCCCGCCCCGAAGAGGAGGACGCTTTGCCGAGCACCATCCGGCGCATCCGCTTCGCCGAGGCCCGCGGCGTCGAGGGCCTGGCGGACGAGACGGCCGACAGCCCCCGCGCGCGGCGCGACCCGCTGCTCGGCCTGTGGGCCGCGCGGCGCCTCGGGATGCCCCCGGAGCGCGTCGCCGCCTACTGCCGCGCCGTCATGGAGGCAGACCACGACGGGCCGGGCGACGCCGACGCGCTCCGCGAGCTCGCGGCGGACCTCCGCGCCGCGGGGCGCCCCGGGGCCGAGGGCGTGCTCCGGGAGGCGCTGGTCGCCGCCCAGCGCCGCGCCTCCGGCGAAACCCGGCACCACGACTGACGCGCGGGGCCGTTCGGATGGCCGGGGGCCTCGGCGCGCTGCTGTCGCCGGTCATCCTGTTCTTCGCGCTGGGGGCCGCCGCCGCCTTCGCGCGCTCGGACCTTTCGGTGCCGGAAGCCGTCGCCAAGGGCATGTCGCTCTACCTGATGGCGGCGATCGGCCTGAAGGGCGGCGTGCAGGTCGCGGAGAGCGGGTTCACGGCCGACATGCTGGCGGCGGCGGCGGTCGGGGTGGCGCTGAGCTCCCTCCTGCCGCTGCCCGCCTTCGCCGCGCTGCGCCGCTTCGGCGGGCTGGACCCCTTGAACGCCGGCGCGGTCGCGGCCCATTACGGCTCGGTCAGCGTCGTCACCTTCGTGGCCGGCGTGGAGCTCCTGGCGGCGGGCGGCCTGCGGCCGGCCGGCCACATGGTCGCGGTGCTGGCGCTGATGGAGACGCCGGCCATCGTCGTCGGCCTGCTGCTCGCGCGCCGCGGCGGCGACGGGGCCGCGGCGGGCGGCGCCAAGGCCGGCGGCGACCTGCTGCACGAAGCGCTGCTGAACGGCTCGGTGGTGCTGCTGATGGGCAGCTTCGCCATCGGCCTCGCCTGCGGCAAGGAGGGCGTCGCGCCGATCGCGCCGGTGTTCGACACCGCGTTCCGCGGCGTGCTCTGCCTGTTCCTGCTCGACATGGGCCTGGTCGCCGCCCGCCGCCTGCGCGACGCGCGCGCGCTCACCCCGCGCCTCGCCGCGCTCGCCGTGCTGCTGCCCATAGTCAACGGCACGGTCGGGGTTCTCGCGGCGGGCCTCGCCGGGCTGGACAGCGCCTCGGCCGCCGCGCTCGGCGTCCTCGCCGGCAGCGCCTCCTACATCGCGGTGCCGGCCGCCATGCGCCTCGCGCTGCCGCAGGCCGACCCCGGCCTCTACCTCGCCATGTCGCTCGCCGTGACCTTCCCGTTCAACCTCGCGGTGGGCATACCGTTCTACACCCTTCTCGCAACGCGGTTGATCTGACGCCATGGCCAGCGACGTCCAGCGCCGGAAGGTCGAGGTCCTCGTGGACGCCCCGCTCGTGCGCCGCGTCGTCGCGCTGGCGGAGGCCGCGGGCGTCTCCGGCTACACGCTGCTGCCCACGCTGGGCGGCGCGGGCCGCGGCGGGCGGTGGTCGGACGACCAGGTGACGGGGGCGCAGGCCAAGGTGGTCTTCGTCACCGTCACCACGGACGAGAAGGCCGCGGCGCTCGCCGAGGCGCTCGCGCCCCTGCTC
>NZ_CADCWA010000123.1 GCF_902806285.1 uncultured Sphingomonas sp.
CGGCCGCCGCCCGCCGCGCCCGCCGGAGCTGCGAAACGACGTGGCTCTGTAGCGCCCGGTACGTCTCGGGCGCCTCCTCCTGCATCATCATGAGCGTGTGGGCCCACTCGCCGCCCCACGCCGTCTCGAAGTTCTCCACGTCCTCGAGGCCGGTGAGCCGGGCCGCGCGCACGAAGGCGGAAGCGCACATCTGGCCGAGGCTGTTCCGCAGCCCCACGCCGACGTGCCGCACGAGTTGCTCCCACTCGGGCTTGCCGCGCAGCGCTTCCGTCGTGGCCGCCGCGGCCGCCCAGGACCGCAGCAGGTCCGTCCCGTCGTCCACGTCCCGCGCGCCCTTGGCCTTGGCGGTCAGCGCCTGCACCGGGTCGGTGGAGCGCCCCGCCTCGTCGCGCAGCCGCTCGTGCCGCGGCGTCACGTCCTTGAGGTGGTTGCCCGCGGCGCGGTTGGCGTCGTCGTCCTCGTCGGAGGCGATGCCGAGCAGCGCCGTCACGGCGTAGCGGCGCAGGTAGGTCACGGCGGAGCCGAAGCTCTGCGGGTCGCCGCCGGGCGTGGGGAGGGGGATGGAGGTCTCCATCCACTCGCCGCTCCGGTGCAGCAGGCGCGTCACCAGCACCAGGCCGCCCTTCTCGTTGGTCGAGATCGGCTGGAACAGCACGAGCCCCTCCGCCGCCAGCACCGGCCGCGCCATGTCGAGGATCTTGTCGAGCGTGGCGTAGCGGAAGCTGTACTTGCCGCCGCCGCGCGTGCTGACCTCCACCGAGCGGTTGCGCGGCGGGTTCCGCAGCTTGCTGAGCGCGGACACCAGCGCGAACGCGATCTGGCCGGTTTCGGGGCTCTCGCGCGCGATGCTGACGCAATGCGTCGGCGAGCCGTTCCAGTTGGGGTCGGCGGCCGGTTGGCGGACGATTTCGTTCATGTTATGTTCCCGCTAAGCTCTGTTGGACAGGCGGACCGGGCTTCTTCGAGGCTCCGGGGTGCAAATCGTCGCCGACAACGCGCCCGGGGACGGGTGGGCCGGACGCTGTCGGCGCGGCGTGGTCGGGTGCCGTGACTCGCGTGCGCCAGCGAGCCATGAGAACAAATAGGGTGCGAAGCCCGCCGATCCAAGCGCCGAGTCGCACCTCCTCGACTCGAAAAATCGAGGCATCTGGTGTCCGTTGACCGACAACCGACCGTCGCCCTATAGGAATGTAGTCAACTGCCGCCACCCTCCTCAACGACGCTGACCACCGGCGGGTGCTGCTCTGCCGTCGCCGCCGCCCGCCGCTCCGCGGCCAGCGCGTAGGCCCGCTTCAGCACGGCGGGCGGCACGCCCGCCTCCTTCGCCTGTTCGTCGTAGGTGGCGAGCCGGGCCGAGAACAACACCAGATTCCCCTCTTGGACGAAGGCCTTGAAGTGGCTCGGCCTGCCGAGTTCGCGCATCAACACATCAGGGAGGGTGACTTGGTTCTTGCTGGTGACCTTGACGACGACAGGACGCATGAGAGCCTCCACGGCCAGAACACCACAAGCTTATATTCCTAAACATCGCCCGGTGCAAGACCGCGAAAGGTAAGATGGAAAGATGGTAAGGAGGTAAGGCGACACCTGATGCCCGGTCACCCAGAGCGCCGAAGCCGCCGCTTGTCCGATCGTCGTCGGCGCACCGGGTAAGATCGCAAGATGGTAAGGCAGTAAGGCGGCGCCTGACACGCACGACCCGGAGCGCCGAAGCCGCCACTAGTCCGGCTGCTGCCGGCGCACCGGGTAAGATCGTAAGGTGGTAAGGCAGTAAGGAGGTGAGGCGGCGCGCACCGGTGCCCGCCCGCCCCGGTCCTCAAGCCTTGTCCGAGTAGCTCTTGGCCATGCCCTCCGCCGGATCGGCTTGCGGCCCGTAGGGCATGATCGGGTAGCGCAGCCCCGACTTGGACAAGCCCTGCAAACCCTCGATGCCCCGCGCCAGATCGGCGGGCGGGCACGCCATCAGCAGCTCGTCGTCGGCCACGCCGCCGTACCGCCGCTCCGCGTAGCAGGGAATGGAAAGGCACACCGTCCGGTCCCGCAGCGCCCGGCCCCAAGAGTCGGCGCAAGCGCTCTCGCCGGTGATGGAGAAGTCGTACCGCTTGTAGCTCTTCCACTGGAGCCCGTTGATGAACAGGATCATCTGCGCCGGATTGGCGTAGAACAAGCAGATGTCCGGCGGGTCCAGCCGCGCGCTCCGCAACGGCGAGGCCACCAGCCCGTGGAACCGCCCCGCCGGCACCCGCGGCATCTGCGCTTGGTGCGCCGCCGAGGCCTCCCGGTTCTCGAACCAAACACCCTCCATCTTCCGCCCCGAGAGGTAGAGGTCGGAAGGCTCGTTCAAGCCGATGATGCCGCCGCAGTTGGAGAAGGCCGGGACGTTCTCGTGCGCGACCCCGATGGTGAAGCCCGCGATGCGCGCCTGCGTCACGAGCTGGCAAGTGGAGAAGGTCTTGCCTTTGGTCGGCCGCCGCAACCCCGGCACGGCTTGCATCGCCTCCACGCTCTCGAACAGCTTCATGCCGATGGGGAAGGTCCGCAGCCGCAGCAACTGCGTGAGCTGCTCCGACAACTGCGCCAGCGCCCGCGCGTCTGGCACCGCCGCCGCCGGCCCGGCTTCGACGGGTGCGTTCATGGCCGTTCCTCCCAGGGTCCGATCCCATCCTAGGCCCCTTGCACGCCCGGGGAAAACGCCGCCAACCTCGCTCGACGAACAAAGGGACACCGCCGCATGGGCTTCCTGACCGACGAGGAAATCGCCGAACTC
>NZ_CADCWA010000124.1 GCF_902806285.1 uncultured Sphingomonas sp.
GGTGGAAAGCGTCGCCGCCGCGCTGAAGCGCTGGCACGATGCCGGCTTCAGCCAGCGGCTCACCTTCAACATCGGCGCGCGTCACTTCAGCCGGCCCGATTTCTTCGGTCGGCTCCGCGGCGCGCTGGATCGGGCGGGCGCCCCGATCTCCTTGCTGGAGCTCGAGATCAACGAGGCGATGGCGATGAAGAGCGGCCCGGCCGTGATCGCCGAACTCGCCGCGCTTCGGGCCGACGGCGCGACCATCGCGATCGACAATTTCGGGACCGGCCTGTCCAATCTCGGCCGGCTGCGCGAGGTGCCGCTCGATCGCATCAAGCTGGACGCCAGCCTCACTCACGATGTCGACACCTCCGACATGGCGCGCACCGTCGTCGCCGCGCTCATTCACCTGATCAACGGCCTGGGCTGCGAAGTGGTGGGCGAGAAGGTCGAGCGGCGCGAGCAGCTCGACGTGCTCCGCGCGGTCGGCTGCGACAGCGTCCAGGGCCATGTCTTCGCCCAGCCGATGAGCGAGGCCGACTTCCTCGCCTGGATCGCCGGCCGGCAGAAAAGGCTCCGGATCGCCTGAGCTTCAGCCAAGCGCGCTGCGGATGATGCGGGCGTAGATGGCGGTCAGCTTGTGCAGGTCCTCGATGGCGGCAGCTTCGTCCAGCTTGTGCATTGTCGCGTTGGGCAGGCCGAGATCGATCACCGGGCACAGCTTGATCAGGAACCGCCCGTCCGACGTGCCGCCCGACGTCGACAAGGCGGGGGTGATCCCGGTCTCCTCCCGGATGGCCTGCGTCACCAGCTCGTGGAGCGGCCCCGGCGGCGTCAGGAAGGCCTCGCCCGATATCCGGGCCTCCACCCTCGCTGCGGGAGCGATCTGCGCCACCGTGCGACGCACCAGCTCGACCAGCTCTTCGCCGCGATGAAGATCGTTGAAACGGATGTTGAGCTGGGCGGTGGCGGCGCCCGGCACGATGTTGGTCGCCTTGGTCGGCGTGCCGACGGCGGTGAACTCGAGGTTGGACGCGTCGAACGCGCCCGTCCCGTCGTCCAGGTGGAGCGCGCCCAGCGCCGTCAGGATGCGGCCGAGCCTGGGGATCGGATTGTCCGTCCGGTGCGGATAGGCGACGTGGCCCTGCGTTCCCGGCACGGTGATCCACATGTTGACGGTGCCGCGCCGGCCGATCTTGACGATGTCGCCGAGCCGCGCGCGCGAGGTCGGCTCGCCGACCAGCGCCATGTCGGGCGTGTGGCCGTTCGCGGCCATCCACTCCAGCACGCGGACGGTGCCGTCCACCGCCAAGCCCTCCTCGTCGCCGGTGATGAGGAGCGAGACGCTGCCGGTGTGGTCCGGGCGCGCCTCGATGAAGTCGGCGAGGCCGGCGAGGAACGCGGCGATGCCTCCCTTCATGTCGCAGGCGCCGCGGCCGTGGAGCGCGCCGTCCCGCACGGCGGCGGCGAAGGGGTCGTCCGTCCAGCCCTTGTCGCCCGGCGGCACCACGTCCGTGTGGCCGGCGTAGCAGAAGTGCGGCGCGCCGGTGCCGCGGCGGGCGAAGAGGTTCTCCACCTCGCCGAAGCGCAGCCGGTGGCACGCGAAGCCGAGCGGGCGCAAGGCGTCCTCCACGACGCCGAGCGCGCCGTCGTCGGCCGGCGTCACGCTGCGGCAGCGGATCAGCGCTTGGGCGATGGGCAGCGGGTCCGTTGCCGGCCCGGCCGCTTCAGTCACGCAGCAGCTCGTTGATGGAGGTCTTGGCGCGGGTCTGCGCGTCCACCCGCTTGACGATCACCGCGCAGTAGAGCGACGGGCCGGGCGAGCCGTCCGGCAACGGGCGCCCCGGCAGGCTGCCCGGCACCACAACGGAGTAGGCTGGCACGCGGCCGAGGTGCACCTCGCCCGTGGCGCGGTCGACGATTTTGGTGCTGGCGCCGAGGAAGACGCCCATGGAGAGCACCGCGCCGCGCTCCACCACCACGCCCTCCGCGACTTCGGAGCGGGCGCCGACGAAGCAGTCGTCCTCGATGACGACGGGGTTGGCCTGCAAAGGCTCCAGCACGCCGCCGATGCCGACGCCGCCGGAGATGTGGACGTTGGCGCCGATCTGCGCGCAGGAGCCGACGGTGGCCCAGGTGTCCACCATGGTGTTGCGGCCGACGTGGGCGCCGGCGTTGACGAAGGAGGGCATGAGCACGACGCCGGGGGCGATGTACGCGGAGCGGCGCACGACGGCGCCGGGCACGGCGCGGAAGCCTGCCTCCCGGAAGCGGTTCGGCCCCCAATCCTTGAACTTGAGCGGAACCTTGTCGTAGGCCCCGGCGGCCGTGTCCATCGGGGCGGAGTCGGTGAGGCGGAAGCTCAGCAGCACCGCTTGCTTGAGCCACTGGTTGACGCGCCAGCCGCCCTGCCCGTCCGGCTCGGCTACGCGGGCTTGGCCGCTGTCGAGCGCCTCCAGCGCCGCCTCGACCTGCGCCCGGTCGTCGCCGCCAGTGGAGGGCGAAAGGGTGTCGCGTTGCTCCCACAAGGCTTCGATGCGCGGGCGGAGCGTGCTCGTGTCCATGGGCGGCGTCCGGGAAGTGGGGAGGCGTCCGGCCTCCGCGGGCGGCGGACCTTGCCGAGGCGGGCGCCGGGGGTCAACGCGGCGAAGAGGCGCGTCGGATCAGGCCCTGATCAGCGTCCCCGCGCCCCGGTTGGTGAACAGCTCCCGCAGCACCGCGTGCGGCACGCGGCCGTCGAGGATCACCGCGCCCTTCACCCCGCCGCGCACCGCGTTCACGCAG
>NZ_CADCWA010000125.1 GCF_902806285.1 uncultured Sphingomonas sp.
GGGGGAGCAAGGGCCGCTACATGGCGGCGCAGCTGCTCGCCATGCTCGACGAGGAGATCTGGCTGACCAACGCGGGGCTCGCCAATGAAGCGGCCGAGCGGCTAGGGCAGGCGGCGGGCGAGCGGCTGGTCTACCCGGTCGAGGCTAATGAAATATTCCTGCGGCTGAGTGTGGACGAGGCCGCGGACCTGCGCCGGCAGGGCTACGACTTCTACGATTGGGGTGTAGGCGAGGCGCGATTGGTGACCAGCTGGGACCAGGACCTCGCCGCCGTGGACAAGCTCGCCGACGCGATCCGCGCCCTTTGAGTAGCGGAACGTGAAGGACGTCGACGGGCGGCCGGTCCACGGCGTCATCCTGCCGTTCATCATCTTCACCCTGATCTGGGGTTCCACCTGGATCGTCATCCGCGACCAGCTGGGTACGGTACCGCCGCAATGGTCGGTGACCTACCGCTTCATCATCGCCGCGGCCGCCATGTTCGCGATCGCCGCCTGGAAGCGGGCGCCGCTGCTGCTCGAGCGCCGGCACTGGGGCGTGGTGGCGGTCATCGGCGTGTTCCAGTTCTGCGTGAACTTCAACGCGGTCTATGTGGCGGAGCACTTCATCACCTCGGGCCTGGTGGCCACGGTCTTCGCGCTGCTGCTGATCCCCAATAGCCTACTGGCTTGGGCCCTGCTCGGGCAGCGGCCGGGCGCGCGTTTCCTCGTGTGCTCGGCCATCGCTATCGCCGGCATCGGCCTGCTGTTCCTGCAGGAACTGCGGCGAGACCAGGCGAGCGATGCGGCGGTGCTGGCGGGGATCGGCTGGACCCTGCTCGGCATCCTGGGTGCGTCAATTTCCAACGTGCTGCAGGCGACCGAGCGGCTGAAGCAGATTCCGGTACTGACTATGCTCGCCTGGGCGATGGTGGCGGGCGCGATCGCTGACGGCGCCCTAGCGCTGGCCGTTGCCGGGCCACCAGCCTTCGAGTGGAGCTGGTCCTACTGGATCGGCCTTGTCTACCTGGCGGTGCTGGCCTCTGCGCTGTGCTTCAGCCTCTACTTCCCGGTGGTCCGCAAGATTGGGCCGGGCAAGGCGGCGTACAGCAGCGCGCTGGTGCCGATCGTCGCCATGGCCTTGTCGACGCTGTTCGAGGACTATCGCTGGACGCTGCTTTCGGCAGCTGGTGGGGCGCTGGCAATCGGCGGGATCATGCTCGCCTTGTCCAGCCGCCGTCCGGTTGCCGCCCCGCCACCGGCTGACTAAGTCCGTGGGCATGGTTGATGCCCGCGCTACCGCCGCCGTCCCAGCCGCCAACCGCCGCGGGGACTATCGTCCGCCCGACTGGCTGGTGCCCGCGATTGAGCTTGAGTTCGAACTGGATCCTGCGCGCACGGTGGTGCGGGCTCGGTTGGCGGTCGAGCGCAACGGCGAGCACGATCGGCCGCTACGGCTAGACGGCGAAGACCTCGAGCTGCTTGCGCTGAGGGTCGACGGGCAGGAGGTTGCCCCCGTGCTGGACAGCGGCCAGCTCACTGTCCCGATCGCCGCCGCGACGGCGACGGTCGAGACGGAGGTGGCGACCACCCCGGAGCGGAACAGCCAATTGATGGGCCTGTATGCCTCGGGCGGGCTGCTGTGCACCCAGTGCGAGGCGGAGGGCTTTCGCCGGATCACCTTCTTTCCCGACCGGCCCGACGTGCTGTCGCGCTACCGGGTGCGGATGAGTGCGGAGGAGGTGCGCTTTCCGGTGCTCCTGGCCAACGGCAACCCGGTCGAGCAGGGCAAGCTCGACGGAGGCAGGCACTTCGCCGTGTGGGAAGACCCATTCCCCAAGCCCTGCTACCTGTTCGCGCTGGTCGCGGGCGACTTGGCGGTCAACCGCGACAGCTTCTCGACGACGAGCGGCCGCGAGGTCGAGCTCGGCATCTGGGTGCGCGAAGCCGACCTGCCGAAGACCGGCCACGCGATGCGGGCGCTCAAGGACGCCATCGCCTGGGACGAGCGTGAATACGGCCGCGAGTACGATCTCGACCGGTTCAACATCGTTGCCGTGTCCGACTTCAACTTCGGCGCGATGGAGAACAAGGGGCTCAACATCTTCAATTCGCGCTACATCCTGGCCGACACGGAGAGCGCGAGCGACGCCGACTTTGACGCGATCGCCACGGTGGTGGCGCACGAATATTTCCACAACTGGTCGGGCAACCGGGTCACCTGCCGCGACTGGTTCCAGCTGAGCCTCAAGGAAGGGCTGACCGTCTTCCGCGACCAGATGTTCTCGGCCGCGATGGGCTCCGAAGCGGTGGAACGGATCGACCAGGTGCGGACGCTGCGCGCGGCGCAGTTCCCGGAGGACGGCGGTCCGCTCGCCCATCCGATTCGGCCCGACAGCTACCTCGAGATCGCCAACTTCTACACCGCCACCGTGTACAACAAGGGCGCCGAGGTCATCCGCATGCTCCGGACCATCCTTGGCCCTGCGGCCTACCGGCGCGGCACCGACCTCTACTTTGAACGGCACGACGGGCAGGCGGTGACCTGCGAGGATTTCGTGCGGGTGATGGAGGAGGGGAGCGGCATCAATCTCCAGCAGTTCCGCCAGTGGTACAGCCAGGCGGGTACGCCAACGGTGCGGGCGCGGCTTGAGCAGGAGGACGGGCGAGCGACGCTGCACCTGGCGCAGAGCGTGCCGCCGACGCCGGGGCAGCCCGACAAGCTGCCGATGGTGATCCCGCTCCGCACCGCGCTGATTGGGCGCGACAGCGGGCGGGAGG
>NZ_CADCWA010000126.1 GCF_902806285.1 uncultured Sphingomonas sp.
CAGCCGCACCTGGCGCAAGGTGAAGACCGATTGGGAGGCGTGGTGCCGACGCGACTTGGGCGGCGGGGACGTGGTCCGGCTGGTCCTGGACGGGACGGGGCATTGTCACGTTGCCAGGCCATGGCCGGAACGAGTTGGCTGGGCCAAGCTGGCCGGATGACGTCCGAGCCCGCCACCCACCCCGGCTTCCGCTTCCCGGCCGAGATCATCCGCCACGCCACCTGGCTCTACCACCTGTTCGGCCTCAGCCTGCGGGACGTGGAGCTGATCCTGGCCGAGCGGGGCGTGGTGGTCAGCCACGAGAGCATCCGGCGCTGGTGCAACCGATTCGGCGCGGACTTCGCGGCCAGGCTGCGCCGGCGGCGGCCGAGGCCCGGTGACACCTGGCACATGGATGAGGTCTACCTGCGCATCAATGGCGTGCTGCACTACCTCTGGCGCGCGGTGGACCAGCATGGCGTCGTGCTCGACATCCTCGTCCAGGACCGGCGGAACGCCACCGCGGCCAAACGCTTCTTCAGGCGCCTGCTGGCCGGGCTCAAGTACAAGCCGCGCCGCATCGTCACCGACGGCCTGCGCAGCTATGGTGTGGCCCAGCGCGAGGTCCTGCCCGAGGTGCGGCACCGGACGAGCCGCTACTTGAACAACCGTGCCGAGAATTCCCATAGGCCGACGCGGCGCCGCGAGCGACAGATGCAGCGGTTCAAGTCACCGGAGCACGCCCAGCGGTTCCTGTCGTCCCACGCCATGATCTACGGCCACTTCCGTCCGCGGCGGCACCTGATGACCGCCGATCAGTACCGCCGTGCGCGTGACAAGGCCTTCCGGGTCTGGCGGCAGGAGACATGCGTCCAGATGGCAGCGTGACGTCACGCAGGCTCCTCGCGCGGTCAAACTCGCCTGCTCGCCAAGCAACGTGACAATGCCCGCGGCGCATATCCGTGTGGCCCACCGCCAGCCAGACACGGACACCGGAGGGGACAGGGATCATCCGCGCAGCGCCGACAGCACGCGACGCAGCGCCGCGGTGCCGACCGTCTCGGGAACCCGCAGTGCCGGCCATCCGGCAGCAGGATCTCGATGCGATCGTCGCGTGCGTCAGCCGGATCGGCCGCGGGCAGAGCAGCGGGAGGTCCTGCCGACGGCGGCACTGCCATCGCTGTCCGCTCGGGCACGATCTGCATCGGCACGAAGACCGGCGCCTGCTCCGCCACCAAGGCGCCCGATCGGACCTGCTTACGCCAGGACCACAGCACGCTCCGGCTAACCTCGTGCCGCCGCGCCACCTCCGCGAAGCATGCGCCCGGCAGATCCGCCTCGGCGACGATCCGCAGCTTATCCTCGACACGCCATTGGCGCCGACGCTCGACGCCGCTGATGATTTCCATCCCGCCAACCCGCTCCGTCCTTAGCAACACCCTTACGAGCGTCGATAAGATCAGAAGGCAGGTTCAACCCCGCGCCGGAAGGCGGCCATCACCGGAGGGATACCTACGCCGAGACCGTCGAGGTCGAGTTCGAGGACGTGCGGATCAAGACCGGGCGCGAGTGACCGGAGGGGCGCGGGCCGGCCGGCGCCTGCCGCCGGCACCGGCGCCGGGGGAGGATCCACTGGGTCTTCGAGCCTCCACCCCCTTCCCGCGCCCACCGCCGCCTTCGGCCGCGAGCGCTCGCCTTCGCCCAGGATGACCATGCCGCGCGAACGCGAGAACGGCTCGCCATCTGTGTAACGGGCCTCAGCGCGGTTCGGCGTCCGGCAAGCGCTCGACCGGCATGATCGTCAGCTCGTGCATGCGCCAGTCGAGCGCCTTCGCCGCCTCCGCGGCCCGGCCGAGCTCGCGCACGAGGTCGCCGGCGCCAGGGCGCGGCACGACGAAGGCCTCGCCCATGAAGACGTGGCCCTCCTCCCGCATCCGGACCTCGGCGTCCGCCACCCAGTCCAGGCCGCGCAGCAGGTCGCGGACCCGGTCGGGCAGGAGCTCCGGGCCGGACTGGTCGGTCTTCTCCGGGCGGCGGTCGACCAGGTCGAGGACGGCCGCCTTCAGGTTGGACGCGCCGTCCTTCAGGATGTCGGCCGAGACCAGAGCCGCCGCGAGCGGGTCGAGCCACCACAGGCCGAAGCCGGCGCCGACCACCCCGACCGCGGTGGCGCCCTCCGCCATCCAGTCCGCCTTCATCATCTCGGCGTCCGCGTGGAGCACCTTGTCGTGCATCTTCGGCGCGAGGCGGAGCTTGGCGCGGCCGAGCAGAACCGACGGGACCGCGGAGTAGAGGATGGCCGCGAGCATCGGCCACCCGCCCCACACCACGGTCCCGAAGAGAGGGAAGCCGCCGATCGTCGTCTTCTCGTCCGAGAGCACCTTCACCGCCGCTTCGGCGAGCAGGAACACCCCCATCGCGCACAGGGCCAGCGAGGCCGTGAGGTAGGCGATGGAGGTGGCGCGGTGGGTGCCGTAGGGGTAGTCCGGCCCCGGCGCGCGGCGGGCGACGGACGTGCCGACGAGGAAGGCCAGGGCCGGCACGACGCTGACCACGTCCTCGAAGAAGCTGGTCCGCATCGCCTGGGACGTGCCCATCGTGAGATACAGGACTGTCGCCGCGGAGCTGATATAGGCGAGCGTGAACCATTCGAGCCGCCGCGCCTCGCGGAAGAGCTTGGCTTCCTCCTCAGGGAACTCGAAATTGGCGATCGGCCTCACCGCCGCGCCTCCGCCGCCAGCTGCACCTCGATGGCATCCTTTCGCGCATGGAGGAACT
>NZ_CADCWA010000127.1 GCF_902806285.1 uncultured Sphingomonas sp.
GCGCCCCCCATCCTGGTTCGCGATAAAGCAGCGCATCGATCCGGTCCCGGCTCCTATCCAGGACGGATAGCGGCAAGGCCGCTAGAACGTTTCCGGGAGGACGCCTGGCGACGATCGGATGGGCGCGGGTCGGCGCAATCCGCCTCACAGCTTCCCACGCGACGCCGAGCAGCCGAAGCTGGTTGGGGCTGAGCTTCGCCTGCAAGCGCGGAAGCAGCACGTCTTCCTCGTCCCGGACATCTTCGGACAGAAGCGCGATCAACCGATCCAGTTCTTGGCCCTCCGGCAATCCCGAGGGCCTACTCTCCAGCGCTGTCACCAGTTCGTTGATCTGCTGGTGCTCACGCTCGACTTCGAGAGTCAGTTCATGCCCGTCAGGCAGCACTCGCCGGATTACCGGCCACAGCACAGCCTCCTCCGCAAAGGCATGGGTGAACACGAGGCGGTAGATGGAGAGGAGGATCGGAGTCTCCTCGCCCCGCGGCGCCTGCCGAAGTCTCTCGAGAAGCTCATCCAACCTCATGTGATCCAGCTTCTGGCGGCTGAGTACACTCAGGCGGCCGCCCAATTCCTCGACGCTCTGGTTGGCCAGCGACCTCCTGTCCGCGTGGGTGGCTCGGAACGGTGCAGTCATCGGCGGTCTCCTTTTGTGCGTCTCGAAGCGCGCGCTCGTCCATGGAAATGAAGTGCCATGCTCAAAGCGGCTTCACGGCCGTCGTTCGATCAAGGAAGATGGCGGCATCGAACTGCTGGGAGAGCGTTGCCGGAAAGTAGTGCGCGGTGCGTTCCCGATCGCGAACGTAGACCACGCCAACGGCCCGCTCGAGCATGGGCGTCGAAAGAACTGCGCGCAGCTGCGGATCGTCCCTCAGAGGCAAGGTGAAGGCGGGCAGTCCGGTTCGATGGAACAGGCCCGAGTAGCTGTTCGGCAGGGCGGGACGCAGATCATAGACCCTCCCCCGCTCATCCCAGGCGGGCGCCGCGAGGACCGTTCCACTGTGAGTAAAAAACCCAACTAAGTAGGCGCCATTGCCGTGGCGCTGCTTCATCAGCTGGCCCAGGTTCAGCTCGCCCTGCTGCGCGGCAAAGGTCGCCCGGGCGTCGCCGCTGTGCGTGTTGTGGCTCCACATGACGAGCTTAGCGGGCCGGTTCGTCAGTCGGCCAAGGTGTTCGGCGATCGCTTCGACGTTCGCCTCCATGCGCCGATCGCGCACGTTCCAGGCGTTTGCACCCGTATAGACGGTCCGGAAATACTCCTCGGCCGCGGCGACCGAGGCGGCGGCGCGGTTCGCCGCGAAATGCGCTTCCGCCTGGGTGGGATTGGCAGGCCGGGGAAGCCTGGCCACCTCGGCGGCGACCGCTTGGGCTTCGTCGCGGCAGGAACGGGGAGCCTGTTGGGCAGCCACGCCGTAGGTGTGGGTATTGCGACCGTAAGCGGCGAAACAGCGGTATCGGGTTCGCGCGCGCCGCGCCGCCTCGGGCGCGATGCCGCGCAGATGTTCGACGACGAAGTCGGCCGCGTCATAAAGGTCATAAACGTCCATGCCGTAGACGCCCACCCGCTCGTTGGCCGGCAAGGCCGCGTTGTGCGCTCGGAGCTGCTCGACCAACTCCGCGAACTCCGCGTTCGGCCACATCCAGAACGGGAAGCGGGTGAAGCCCCGCAGCGCTTGCCGCGCGTTCCGGTCGGCGCCTAGGCCCCTGACGTACAGGTTGACCCGGTAGGTCGGGCTCCAGTCGCCCTCGATCGCGACGCCCCTAATCCCCGCCTCTCGTACCAGCCTGAGGGTGATGCGCCCGCGCTCGCGATAGAATTCAGCGGTGCCATGCGTCGACTCCCCCAGCAGCACACGCGTTGCGCCGCCGATGCTTGCGATCAGCCGGTCGTGGTCGCCGTGCGTGGAGCGGAGCGGAACAGCTCGAGCTTGAATGACGGGGATGGCGGTGTCCGCCTGCGCCAGCGAGCGCGTCGGGGCTGCCGGCGACCGAACGTGATCGGTCTCCTGACAGCCGGGGAGCAGCAAGGCGGCCGCACAGCCGAGACCCGCGCGCGCAAGCGAAGCATATGATAAACAACGCTTTTTCTGCATCGCTCATCAACTCTGCTCCGTGCTTGCCGTTCCCCGTAGCAACACCGGATTGCGGTTAGATCGGCTGAACCGATGCTGGTTCCCCATCCGCTACGAGCATCGCGAAGGCGTCCTGGGCGATCTCGGGCGGGACCGTATGACCGTCCGGAAACTCGCGATAGTCAACGACGTAGCCGGCTTTCCGAAGCTGCGGAACGATGCGGCGGCTGCAGCGATCAATCGGCAGTACACGGTCCTGGACACCGTGCGAAATGAAGATGCGGGGCCTGCCCTGCTGCCGTGTCGGGACCATGAAGCCGGGCGCAAATGCCAAGACGTGGCTGAACAAGTCGCCATTGGTCAGGCCCAGGGAGAGGGCGTAGGACGCGCCGTCCGAGAAGCCGCTTATGGCGACCCGTTCGGGATCGATAGAGTAAGCCGAGAAGATCTGTCCAAGCGCCCGGTCGATCGCCTGTACGTCGCTGCCGAACCCACGTTCGGAGATGATGTCCCAGCTTGCGGCCCGGGACGCCGGCGCCAGCAGGACAGCGCCGAGACGATCGGCGTGAACGCGGGCCAACTCGATCGAATGTGCGGCCTGACCGCCCGCGCCGTGAAGCATCAGGATTAAGGGTGCGGGACGGTCTACGCGGACGCTCTCGGGCACGTACAGCAGCGCTTGTGGCG
>NZ_CADCWA010000128.1 GCF_902806285.1 uncultured Sphingomonas sp.
GTTGACCGGCGCACGGCCCCCGCTTATATGCCGCCCGCGCCCGCTCTCGGGCAGCCCGAGACTATGTTGTCGGCCGGCGAGGCCGCCGGCCTTGTGGGGCGGAGTAGCTCAGCTGGTTAGAGCAGCGGAATCATAATCCGCGTGTCGGGGGTTCAAGTCCCTCCTCCGCTACCATCCCCCAGCCGCGTGGTCGCAGCCGGACGGCAAACGCCCGGACCGCTTGTTGGGCGACCCGGGCGTCCGCGTGACGATCGCTCGTCAGCCCCCTTGGAGTGGCGCCGCGAACCCGAGAGCTTACTTCCCGGCCGCGGCCCTCCGGACCACCGGCTCTCGCCCAGGTCCGCTTGGAGAGTGGAGGCTAGAGTCCGGGCCGCGGGCTTGTCCACGGGCAAACGGTTACGGGCGCCCCGTTTGCCTGGCGGCTGTGGCGGTGCGGACACAACGTCCGTTGCATTGCCAGTTCATATCGCCCGCCCTAGAGCGCGCTGCCATGCGGTTGTCCCAGGCGTTCCTGCCGGTCCTCAAAGAAAGTCCAAGCGACGCCCAGATCGTCAGCCACAAGCTGATGCTCCGTGCCGGGCTGGTGCGGCAGACGGCGGCGGGCATCTACGCCTGGCTGCCGCTGGGATATCGCGTGCTCAAGAAGATCGAAGGGATCGTTCGCGAGGAGCAGGATCGGGCGGGCGCGATCGAGCTGCTGATGCCGACGTTGCAATCCGCCGAGCTGTGGCGGGAAAGCGGCCGCTACGATGCCTACGGGCCCGAGATGCTGCGGATCCGCGACCGGCACGAGCGCGAGATGCTGTACGGGCCGACCAACGAGGAGATGATCACCGCCATCTTCCGCGACGAGACCCGCAGCTACCGCGACCTGCCGCGTACCCTGTACCACATCCAGTGGAAGTTCCGGGACGAGGTCCGCCCGCGGTTCGGGGTGATGCGGGGGCGCGAGTTCCTGATGAAGGATGCCTACAGCTTCGACCTGGACGAGGCAGGCGCCCGGCAGAGCTACTACACGCAGCTGCTCGCCTACCTGCGGACCTTTCAGCGGATGGGCATCCAGGCGGTGCCGATGAAGGCGGCGTCCGGGCCGATCGGCGGCGATCTCTCCCACGAGTTCATCGTGCTTGCTCCGACCGGCGAGAGCGAGGTGTTCTACGACGCCGACTATGAGGGCATGGACTGGTCGCAGTCAGGACTCAGCTACGGCGACGCCGAGGGGCTGCAGGCGCTGTTCGACCGCATCGGCCAGACCTACGCGGCGACCGACGAGACCCATGACGAAGCGCGCTGGGCCGAGGTGCCGGGCGAGCGGCAGCGGCAGGGCCGGGGCATCGAGGTCGGGCACATCTTCAACTTCGGCACCAAGTACAGCGACGCCATGGGCTTCCGCGTGTCCGGGCCGGACGGCGCCATGGTGACCCCGCAGATGGGCAGCTACGGCGTCGGCGTGTCCCGGCTGGTCGGCGCGATCATCGAGGCGAGCCATGACGACGCCGGGATCATCTGGCCGGACGCGGTTGCGCCCTGGCGAGTAGGGGTCGTCACCATGCGCGGTGACGACCCGGCGAGCGCCGCCGCCGCGGAGGACCTGTACGCGAAGCTTAGCGGGGCAGGGATCGAGACGCTCTACGACGACCGCGACGAGCGGGGCGGGGCCAAGCTTGCGGGCATGGACCTGATGGGCCTGCCCCGGCAGGTCATCATCGGCCCGCGTGGGCTCGCGCAGGGGTTGGTCGAGCTGAAGGACCGCCGCTCGGGCGAGAAGCAGGAGCTGAGCCTGGAGAGTGCGTTGGCGAGGCTCGCGGCGTGATCCTCAACCGTTACGAACGCACCATTGCCAAGCGCTACCTCCTTCCCGGCAAGGGCGAGGGCTTCATCTTCCTGGTTGCGGCGATCAGCCTGGGCGCGGTGGCGTTGGGCGTAGCGGCGCTGATCATCGTGATGAGCGTGATGAACGGCTTCCGCGCCGAACTGTTCGACAAGATCGTCGGCCTGAACGGCCATGCGGTGATCCAAGGCTACGACGGGCGTCTGGCCGACTGGCAGCAAGTGGCGGCGCAGGCCAAACGAGTGCCGGGTGTCACGGGGGCGCTGCCGCTGGTCGAGCAGCAGTTGATGGCCAGCGCCAACGGCCGGGCGACAGGCGCCATAGTGCGGGGAATGCGGGTGGAGGACCTCCGCTCCAACCCGACCATCGTGAACAACG
Organism: uncultured Sphingomonas sp.; assembly: GCF_902806285.1. Taxonomy (GTDB): domain Bacteria; phylum Pseudomonadota; class Alphaproteobacteria; order Sphingomonadales; family Sphingomonadaceae; genus Sphingomicrobium. The sequence goes on from NZ_CADCWA010000128.1 coordinate 2,210, forward strand.
TGAAGTCGGGTGACATCCGGCTGCTGACACCCGGCAGTCGCCGCGTGGCCATCGGCACCCGCCTTGCCGATGCGCTCGGCGTTTACCCGGGCGGCGAGATCAGCCTGCTCAGCCTTGAAGGCCGCGCGACGCCCATCGGCACGGTGCCCCGGATCGTCAGCTATACCGTCGCCGCGACCTTTGAAGTCGGGGTCTACGACTACGACAATGCCTTCGTGGTCATGTCGATGGAGGACGCGCAGAACCTCCTTATGCTCGGCAACGACGTCGGGATCGTCGAACTGGAAGTGGCGGAACCCGACAAGATCGAGAACCAGCTCGCCGCGCTTCAGCCGATCGTTCAGGGCCGGGGCGCGGTGGTCGACTGGCGGTCCATGAACTCGGCGCTGTTCGAGGCGCTGGAGGTCGAGCGGGTGGCGATGTTCGTGGTGCTCTCGCTGATCATCCTGGTGGCGGTGTTCAACATCCTGTCCTCGCTCATCATGCTGGTCCGCGCCAAGACCCGCGACATCGCCATCCTCCGCACCATGGGCGCCAGCCGCCGGGGCATGCTCAAGATTTTCGTGACGGTGGGGGTGACGATCGGCTCGCTGGGCATCGTGCTGGGCCTGATCCTTGGCGCCATATTCCTGTTCTTCCGCCAGGCGGTGGTGAACGCCATCCAGGTGCTGACCGGTCAGAACCTGTGGGACCCAAGCGTCCGCTTCCTGTCCGAGCTGCCGAGCAAGACCGACCCGCTGGAAGTGGCGGCGATCGTGGTCCTGGCGCTGGTGCTGGCGTTCCTGGCAACGCTCTACCCGGCGTGGAAGGCGGCGAGCACCGACCCGGTGCAGGTGCTCCGCTATGAGTGAGCCGGTCCTCGAGACGCGCGACCTGGCCCGCAGCTTCACCCAGGGCGAAGTCACAATCGAGGTGCTGCGCGGAGTCGATCTCGCCGTGCAGCCGGGCGAGATCGTCGCGCTGCTTGGGCCCTCCGGGTCGGGCAAGTCGACCCTGTTGCAGGCCGTGGGGCTGCTGGAGGGCGGCTTCTCCGGCTCGATCCGGCTGGCGGGCCAGGAGGCGGCGACCCTCAACAACGACCAGCGGACGGAGCTTCGCCGCGACGCGCTCGGCTTCGTCTACCAGTTCCACCACCTGCTGCCGGACTTCAACGCGGTGGAAAACGTCGTCCTGCCGCAGCTCATTCGCGGCGCGGAGCCGGACGAGGCCCACAGCCGGGCGAGGCAGTTGCTGAGCACCCTGGGGCTGGGCGCGCGCCTCGATCACCGTCCGGCCAAGCTGTCGGGCGGCGAGCAGCAGCGGGTCGCGGTGGCGCGGGCGCTCGCCAACCGGCCGCCGCTGGTGCTGGCCGACGAGCCCACCGGCAACCTGGATGAGGCCACCGCGAACGTGGTGCTTGCCGAGTTTCTCGGCCTTGTCCGGGGCGAGGGCAGTGCCGCGCTGGTGGCGACCCACAACGAGCGGCTGGCGGCGCGGATGGACCGGGTCGTGCGGCTGCATGACGGGCGGCTCCAGCCAGTGGGACCAAATCGCCCCTGAAACGTTGCGCGTGTCATGCCAGATCGTCCGTCCGAGCCCCCCTTCGACCCGCGCGACCGCCCGCCCCGGGATCCGCGCTACGATCCTCGTCAGGATCCTCGCTACGACCCGCGCGGCGGCGAAGCTGGCTACGGCCCGAGGGAGGAGGGGCCGTTCGATCCGCGCAACGATCCCCGGTACGATCCCCGGGACCCCCGTTACGACCCGCGCTACGATTCGGGCGCCGACCCGCGCTACGATCCTCGGGCCGACCCGCGCTACGACCCCCGCGCCGACCCACGTTACGACCCGCGCTACGATCCTCGGCGCGATCCTGATCCACGGGGCAGCGGACCCATACCGCCGCCGCCTTCTGCCGCTCCGCCGGCAGCCACCGGCCGGCCGGCCCCACGCGGCCGCCTGCTAGCGATCCTTGGCGGGCTCCTCGCGCTGCTGCTGATCGGCTTTTTCGCCTACCGCCTGACCCGCGCCGGCCCCGCGGAAGACCGGTTGAACGACAACGCCGCCGCCAGCGAAGCCGCAAGCGAGAACGCCGCGGTCGCCGAAGGACCGGCGGAGCGCTGCGGCACCCAGCGGACCTACGAGGCCGTCAAGCAGCAGCTGTTCCGCCGCGCTGCCCAGATGCGCGGCACCGACCAGGCGACTTTTGATCGGCTCGCCGCCTATGCGGTGGTGCGCGTCGATGCGCCGGTCCTGAAGCGCCAGGACGAGGAGCTCGGTACCCAGGTCTGCTCGGGCGCGGTGTCGATCGACCTTCCGCCGGGCGTGGCGGTGGTGGGCGGGCGCCGGACCCTGACCGCCGAGATGGACTATGCGCTCCAGCCCGCTGCGGACGGCAGCGGCGACGTGGTGACGTTGAGCGGCGCGGACGCGATCGTGGTGCCGTTGGCGACCTTGGCGCGGACCGGCACCCAGCCGGGCTTGCCGGAGGCGGTGCCGCCCGGCCAGCAGCTGCCGGACGCAACCGGCTCCGGGGTGCCGCAACAGCCGGCTCCCGTGCCGATCCCGGCTCCACCGGCAGCGCCGCGGGCACCAGCCGCGCCGCGAGCCGAGCCGGCGCCCGCGCCGCCCAGAACGGTCTCCGCCCGGCCAAGCTTCAACTGCGCCAACGCCCGCACTCGCGGCGAGCGCGCGGTCTGCGGGGATCCGGAGCTGGCCTCGCTGGACCGGTCGATGGCGGCGCAATATGTCGCGGCGCTGCGGCGGGCCGACCCCTCCGAGCGCGCGCTTCTGCAACGCACCCGCGACGCGTTTCTCGGCCACCGCGACCAGTGCCCCTCGGACGCCTGCGTTGCGCAGACTTATCGGGGCCGGATGCGCGAGATCTCCGACATCATGTCGGGCCGGTGGCAGCCGCCGCGCTAAGCTGGGGATAAGTGGGGCGGCGCGCTTGGCTCATCGCCGTGCCGCCCTATAGTCCGGTCGATGGTGTTCGTTCCCTTACGCGTTTTTTCGTCCTTCACCATGCTGGAGGGGGCGATCGAGCCCAAGGCGATCGCCAAGGCTGCGCGCAAGCTCGGCTTCCCCGCGGTCGGACTGACGGACCGCAACGGCCTGTACGCCGCCATGGCGTTCAGCGAGGCCTGCATGGCGGAAGGCGTTCAGCCCCTGATCGGCGCCACCTTGGGCGTGGCCCGGCCAACCGACCTGCCCGGCACCCGCATCGACTCGCTGGTGCTGTTCGCCAAGGACGACGAAGGCTATGCCAACCTCTGCCGGCTGGTGTCGGCGGCGCATATGGAGCGGCCCGACAGCGATCCGCCGCACGTCGGCCTGGAGGCGCTGGCCAAACAATCTGGGGGGCTGCTGGCGCTGACCGCCGGGGGCGAGGGCGCGATCGTCCGTCTGCTCGCCGCCGGGCAGGCGCGCGCCGCACGGGATTATCTCGAGCGGCTCCGGGCGATCTTCCCCGAGCGGCTGTACGTCGAGCTGTCCCGCCGCGAGGACCGTACCGAGGAGGCGGCGGAAGGGCCGCTGATCGATCTCGCCTACGTGATGGACCTCCCGCTGGTTGCGACCAACCCCGCGGCCTACGCCGACCAGGCCTTTCACCCGGCGCATGACGCGCTGCTGTGCATCGCCCAGTCCGCTTACGTGGAGAGTTCCGAACGGGCCGCTTCGAGCGAGCATGGCTGGCTCAAGCCCGCCGCGGAGATGGAAGCGTTGTTCGCCGACCTGCCCGAAGCGCTGGCGAACACGGCCGTGATCGCCCGGCGCTGCGCCGTTGCCGCGCCCAAACGCCGCCCGATCCTGCCGCGGCTCAGCGACAACGAGGACGAGCAGCTGCGCCGCGACGCCCATGCGGGTCTCGAGGAACGGCTGGCAGAGCGCCGCGGGGAGGACAAGGCGCGCTACCGCGAGCGGCTCGACTTCGAGCTGGACGTCATCGCGCGGATGGGCTTCTCCGGCTACTTCCTGATCGTCGCCGACTTCATCAAATGGGCCAAGGCCAACGACATCCCGGTCGGCCCCGGCCGCGGGTCGGGTGCGGGTTCGGTAGTTGCCTGGGCGCTCACCATCACCGATCTCGACCCCATCGAGCTCAACCTGCTGTTCGAGCGCTTCCTCAATCCCGAGCGCGTGTCGATGCCGGACTTCGACATCGACTTCTGCGAAACCCACCGGGACAAGGTCATCCAGTACGTCCAGGGCAAGTACGGCCGCGACCGGGTGGCGCAGATCATCACCTTCGGGCGATTGAAAGCGCGCGCGGTGCTCAAGGACACCGGCCGCGTGCTGCAGATGAGCTATGGTCATGTCGACCGGCTGGCCAAGCTGGTGCCGAACCACCCGACCGATCCCTGGACGCTGGAGCGGTCGCTGAACGGGGTCAGCGAACTCGCCGCCGAGTACCGCGACGAGCCGCAGGTCAAGCGGCTGTTCGACCTGGCGATGAAGCTCGAAGGCCTGCCGCGGCACGCCTCCACCCACGCGGCGGGCGTGGTCATCGGCGACCGGCCGCTGCAGGAGCTGGTACCGCTCCACCGCGATCCCCGCTCCGACATGCCGGTGACCCAGTTCGACATGAAATATGTCGAGGCCGCGGGGCTGGTTAAGTTCGACTTCCTGGGGCTCAAGACGCTGTCGGTGCTCAAGGAAGGGCAGCGGCTGCTCCGCCAGCGCGGGGTGGAGGTCGACTATGCCAAGCTGCCCTGGGACGACCCGAAGGTTTACGAGCTGCTCCAGCGCGGCGACACAGTGGGCGTGTTCCAGGTGGAATCGGAAGGCATGCGTCGCACGCTGTCCGCCGTTCGGCCGACCGTGTTCGAGGACATCATCGCCCTTGGCGCGCTGTACCGGCCGGGGCCGATGGACAACATCCCGCTATTTGGCGACCGCAAGAACGGCCGGGTGCCGATCGAATACCCGCATCCGCTGCTCGAGGAGGTGCTGAGCGAGACCTACGGCATCTTCGTCTACCAGGAACAGGTGATGGAAGCGGCCAAGGTGCTGGCCGGTTACAGCCTGGGTGAAGCGGACCTGCTCCGCCGCGCGATGGGCAAGAAGATCCAGTCGGAGATGAACGCGCAGCGCGCTCGCTTCGTGGAAGGCTGCGCGGCGCACGCCATCACGCCGGCCAAGGCCAACGAGCTGTTCGACTTGATCGACAAGTTCGCGGGCTACGGCTTCAACAAGTCGCACGCCGCGGCCTACGCGCTGATCACCTATCATACCGCCTGGCTTAAGGCGCATCATCCGGCCGAGTTCTTCGCGGCGTCCATGAGCTTCGATATCCACCAGACCGACAAACTGTGCGTGTTCGCCGAGGATTTGCGCCGGTCGGGGCTGGACCTATTGCCGCCGGACGTGAACCGGAGCCGCGCGGACTTCAGCGTGGAGGACGGCAAGGTTCGTTATGCCCTGGGCGCGCTCAAGGGCGTGGGCGAAAAGGCCATGGCCGACCTGGTGGCCGAGCGCGAGCGGGACGGGGAGTTCAAGAGCCTGGACGAGTTCGCCGAGCGGATCGATCCGCGGCTGCTCAACCGGCGGCAGCTGGAGAGCTTGGCCGCGGCGGGCGCGCTCGATGGGCTGAACCCGAACCGCCCGGCGGTGCATGCGGGCGCGGAAACGATCCTGGCCCATGCGGCCAGCGCTGCCGAGGCGCGGGAAAGCGGGCAGGGCGGTCTGTTCGGAGGACCTAGCGAGGTGGCGGTTGCGCCGATCCGGCTGCCGCGCGATGTCCAATGGAGCCTGGCCGAGCGGATGGGGGCGGAGCGGGAGGCGTTCGGCTTCTACTTCTCCGCGCACCCGGTCGATCATCACAAGCATCTGCTGGCCGCGCACCGGGTCCGGACCTCGAGCGAGCTCGGCAGCATCCCCCTGCCGGCGGACGGCAACCGCACCGCCGCGACCATGGCCGGGTTGGTGGAGGAAGCACGCTGGCGCACCTCGCAGAAGGGGCGGCGCTTCCTGATGGCGCGGCTTAGCGACAGTGCCGGGCAGTTCGAGGCGACCGTGTTCGACGATGAGGCAAGCGCCGCGGTGGAAGGGGCGGCCAAGGCGGGCGCATGCGGGCTATTGAGCGTGGAGCTGGACCGCCGTCCGGGCGAGGAGCAGCCGCGGGTGACGATCCGCCGCTTCCAGCCGCTGGACGAGCTGGCCAAGCGAAGCCGGCTGGAGCTGACCATCCGCTGCGACGATCCCGGGTGCATTGCGGCGATTGCCGCCGAATTGGGCAAGGCGAGCGGAGGCACCGGCTTCGTGCGGCTGGTGACCGCGTTGGCGGACGGGCGCGAAGCGGTGCTGCTGCTCGGCAAGAACTACGCGCTGGATGCGGAGCTGGTCGCCCGATTGGAGCGGCATACCGGAGCTGGGAGCATCGCACTCGATGCTGCCGAGCCGATGCGGCTGGTGGGGTAGACACTAGAAGCTCCTCCCCCAGAGCGCGGCGAAGCCGCACCGTGGGGGAGGTGCCCCGAAGGGGCAAAGGGGGTTGCGGCAGAGCCAGCCCCCTCAGTCGTCCGCTGCGCAGCCGACAGCTCCCCCGCGTTGCGCCGTTGGCGCAATCTGGGGGAGCAGCTGCCTAAAGCATCTTCATACCTTCCTTGTTCATCAGCGCGGTGATCTTCTTGTTCTGCTCCTCGCTGATCTCACCCTTGAAGCGCGGGTAGACCTGCTCCTCCTCCATCTGCGCATGCTGGGCGATGAGGTTGCGGAACTCGCGCACACGGACCAGGAACTGGGGCGAGTCCTTGGGCATGTTGTCGAGCTCGTACAGGAACGTCTTCACATAGCCGTGCTCATGCTCGAGGTGGTCGGCGTCGACGGTTTCGTTCGCCTGACGCAGCGCCGGGTAGACGACCTTCTCTTCCTGGTGGGCATGCTTCTCCAGCGCATAGCCGAGCTTCTTCACCAGCGTCGCGCGCTTGCCCGTTTCGCTGTCGTCGGTGGCGAGCAGGACGTCGAAGGTCGCGAGCGTCGCCTTGTGCTCCAGCTTGAGGATCTCGTCCCACTCGTTGCCGGCCGCGAGCGAGGCGGACTTCTGCATCAGGAACTTGCGGGCCCAGTTCGCGCCGACGCCGATCACCGCGCCGGCGGCCAGCGCGCCGAGCAGCGGGCCCGTGTTGCCGCCGGAGCTGAAGTCGAAGGCGCTGCGCTCACCGCCGTTGCGGTTGCGCTTACGCTCGGAACGGTTGGAGTCGCGCGTTTCGGTACGGGTAGCCATCTTCTTGTCTCCTGTCGGAATGGGTTGCGGCTTCAACCGACAGGCGAGGAGCGACGTTCCTGTTGCGAACGACTTTCATCCCGCTCACATTGCGTTGCCGGGCAGCTCCTCGGCCGGGGGCGGCGGGGGAGGTGCTTCTGCCGGCTCCTCGGATGGCGGGGGTTGCTCGAGCGAAGGCTCCGGCTCGGGCTCCGGCGCCGGAGCAGCCTCCGGTGGCACCTCCAAGGGCAGGTTGCTGGCTTCGGGTAGGTCGCGCACCACCTCGTCCAGCGGCGGAAGCGGCCTGGCGCTTTCATATTCCTCACCGGGCAGACGCTGGGGCTTGCGGCTGGGCGGCGGCGCCTTGTCGATCGGCGCGGCCGCGCCCTGGTACACACAGCGGTCGAGGCGGTCGCGCGCGACCACGCCGACCCGCGCGGCGATGCTGTTGCCGTAGCGGCGGGTGAAGCCCTTCGGCGCCACCGCGCCGCGCTCCTTGGGCAAGGGCAGCACCGCCGCGATCCGCGCCGCCTCCTGCCGCGACATGGCGCTGGCGTCATGGCCGTAGTAGCGCTGGGCGCCGGCGTTCACGCCATAGGTGCCGACTCCGGTCTCGGCGATGTTGAGATACACCTCCATGATCCGCCGCTTGCCCCAGAGCTGCTCGATCAACAGGGTGAACCAGGCTTCCAGCCCTTTGCGGAAGTAGCCGCCGCCCTGCCACAGGAAGGCGTTCTTGGCGGTCTGCTGGCTGATCGTGGAGCCGCCACGGATGCGCCCGCCGGAAGCATTGCTTTTCAGCGCGTCCTCGATCGCCTCCAGGTCGAAGCCGGAATGCCGGCAGAATTTGCTGTCCTCCGCGGCGATGGCCGCACGGACCATGTCGCGGTCGATCCGGTCGATGCCCATCCACTTGGCGTCGGCCCCGCGTCCGGCCAGCAGATCGCTGACCATGGTGGCGGTAACCGGTGGATTGATGAAACGGTAGGCGACCACCCACAGCACGGACAGCAGCAGCAGTGCCACAACGAGCTTCAGGAGAAACAACAGCACCCGTGCCGGAACGGACCTGTGCGCGATCTTACGCTGGTGGGGAGGGATGGCGGTAGCGGAGCGAGCCATGGCGGCGGCGGTAGCCGTCCGGCCTGCCGATGCAAAGCGTCAGGCTCTCAGCAGCGCGTCCTGCTCATATTCCCGCGCCATGGTTCGCAGGATTTCGGATGCCTGCGGATCGTTGATCCCGGCGGCAAGGCGGCGGCATCGCTCGGCCTTGGTACGAAGGTCGGCAAGGCGGCCGTCTCCGATCACTGCATCGGTCTTGAACTCGGCCCTGGTCGCCAATTGACTTCTCACAGGTGATTGTTGCGTCTGGTAGGAAAGCGCAGCCGCATGCCGGGTTCCGGACCCGCTACCGGGAACCCGGCATTGTTGCCGCAGCGCTACAGTCGGTGGGGGTCAGACGGTCACCTCGGCCCGGTTGGCCCGCTGGTGATCCTCGCCAGGATCGCGGCCAAGCATCCGCAGCGCCGCCGCGACCAGCGTCGCTCCGGACTCCGACTTCCAGATGTCGGCATTCTCCGTGTCGAAGCGGAGCAGCGCCAGATCGGGGTCGTCCTTGCCGTCCTTGTACCAGCTGGCGATGAACGGGTTCCACAGCTTCTCGACCAGCGCCCGGTCGTTCACCGGGGTCAGCGTGCCGTGCACATGGGCGAAGATGTTGTGACCCTTGGACACATAGGTCGCGACCGCGCGATTGTTGGTGCCGAGGCCCTGAACCAGATGGTCGGACTTGGAGCCGAAGAAGTAGATGGTTCCGCCATCTTCCTTGTCCTCGCCGTCCGCCGGATCGATCTGCGCCGTCCAGGGGCGGGTGCGGCTGTCCTCGACGCCCTGCAGGCCGATCATCATGAAGGGGGAGGAGGCGAGCTCCTTCCAGAACATCTGCTTGAGTTCCTGGTCGCGATTGGCGCTGTCTGCCATCCTCACACTCCGTTCGATAGGGTTTTGCAACCGAACGGAAAAGGGAAGCGGGGGTTCCCTTAGCGAAGGCGGCGGACCAGCTGCTTGCCGTCGGGAAGCGCCTTCACGTCGAACGCGTCCAGGGAGCGGACCAGATCCGACAGCCGGTTGTGGCCATAGTTGCGGACCGAGAAGCTGGACACGGCCTTGGCGCGCTGGCCCATCTCGGCAAGGGACGCGTAGCCGTCCTCGTTGCGCTTGGACGCCTTCCAGGCGGCACCGAGCACGTCGAGCAGCTCGGGATCGATCGGCTTGGTTCCATCCTCCACGTCGACGTCGGACATGGCGGCATCGTTGGTCCTGGCGAGCGCCGCGACATCCAGGAAGCGGGTGCAGCTGTTGCGAAAGCTGACCGGGGTTTTCTCCGTTCCGAAGCCATAGACGGGCAGCCCGTCCTCACGGATCCGCTGAGCAAGCGGAAGAAAGTCGCTGTCGCTGGACATGATGCCGAAGCCATCCACCCGGCCGCCGTGGAGCAGGTCGAGAGCGTCGATGGTCATCCGCATGTCGGTGACGCTCTTGCCCTTGGTCGGATCGAACTGCTGCACCGGGATGATGGAATGCTGGTTCGACAGCTCGCCCCAGCCTTTCAGCGCCGGCTTCTGCCAATTGCCATAAGCCCGGCGGATGTTGACCGTCCCGAGACCGCCGAGCACCAGCAGCACCTCATCCAGGTGGTCGGGCGAGGCGTTGTCGGCGTCGATCAGCAAGGCGATCTTGGGTTCGTCGCTCATGCCGCCGCGCCTTCCGCGAGCTGTTGAAAGGCGCCGCTGCCCTCGTCCAGCTCCCATAGCCGCCCGTCGGCGATTGCGAAGTAGCAGCCGTGCAGCTTCAGCTGGCCCGCTTCCTCGCGCTCGCGGACGAAGGGAAAGCTGCGCAGGTTGGCGAGGCTGGTCCTGACGCCCTCGAGTTCCAGCGCGCGCTGCGGGTCGGGCGCCGCGGTCGCGCGCACCCGCTCCACCGCCGGGTCGAGCAACGCAATCCAGCTGTCGATAAAGCTTGGGCCGGGGACGCCATGGTCGCCGCCCTGCAGTGCCGCCGTGACGCCGCCGCACCCTCCGTGCCCCATCACCACGATGTGACGTACCTCGAGCTTTGTTACGGCGAACTCGAGCGCCGCCGATACCCCATGCAGGCCGCCGCCCTGCTCGAACGGGGGGACCAGATTGGCGACGTTGCGCAGGATAAAGGCCTGGCCCGGCTCCGTGTCGAAGATGGTGGCGGGGTCCACGCGGCTGTCGCAGCAGCCGATGATCATGACCGGCGGGGCCTGGCCGCTGGCGAGGCTTGCCCAGCGGCGACGCTCGGCCTCGTAACGCTCGCCGCGGAACCGGTGGTAGCCGCGAAGCAGGGCACGGAACTCCGGCATCAGAAGCGCTCGCCCCGGACCACGGCGACGTCGCTGATGGTCAAGAGCAGGCGATGGCTGCTGAGCAGCGGCGCGACCGCGTCCACGAATTGCGCGCTATGCTCTTCCGACGCGATCGCCCAGACCAGCTGCTTGGTCTCCGCGCCCGTCAGCCGCTCCTCGCTCCAGCTTCCGCTCCGGCCGCCGCCGGACAGGACGGGGAGGACGCTGTGGCCGCCGATCTCGGCTCGGCGAAGCGCGGCAACGATCGCCGGGACCAGCGGCGCGTCCGCCATTATCTCGATGCGTTTGCGTTGAACGGTTTGCATGGGCGTCAGCCTAGCAGGGTCGCGAGGGAGGCGAACAGGGGGATGCCGATGATCACGTTGAATGGGAAGGTGATGCCCAGCGACATGGACAGGTAGATGCCCGGGTCCGCTTCCGGCAGCGCCAGCCGCATGGCCGCCGGCACCGCGATGTAGGATGCGCTGGCGGCCAGGATGCCAAGGGTGGCAGCGGTGGCCACCTCCAGGCCGAACGCCGTTCCAAGCGCCACCCCGATGCTGCCGTTGACGAGGGGCAGGAGCACCGCCAGCGAGCCCAGGCGCAAGGTCAGGGCCCGGGTACCGGCCAACCGGCGCGAGGCGAGGAGGCCCATGTCGAGCAGAAACAGGCACAGCACGCCCCGATAGCCGGCCTCGAACACCGGGCTGATCGGAGCGAAATTCTCCTTCCCTGCGACCAGGCCGATCAGGAAGCTGCCGATCAGCAGGACCACGGACCCGTTCAGGAACACCTCGTGCAGCAGGCCGCTGCCGGGCTCCGTCGCCTGTTGAGCACGTCCACGGCGGGCGAGCGCCAGGCCGGTGATGATGGCAGGCGTCTCCATCAGCGCCAGCACGGCCGCCATGAAGCCGGGCGCGACCAGCCCGCTGCCCTTAAGCAACTCGATCGCGGTGATGTAGGTGACCAAGCTGACCGATCCATAGTGCGCCGCCACGGCGCCGGCGTTCACCTGGTCCAACCGGCCGAAACCGCGCAGGAGGTAGAAGGCAGGCAAGGGGAGGAGAAAGGACAGGGCGATTCCGACCGCGGCGGCGGTCCCCAGGTCCGGGGTGAAGCCGTTCTCCGCCACCGAAACGCCGCCTTTCAGACCGATCGCGGCCATCAGGTAGATGGCGAGACCCTTGGCCACCGCCTCGGGGATAGACAGGTCCGAACGGGCGAAGCCCGCCAGCATGCCGAGCACGAAGAACAGGATGATCGGCGATGTAAGCGTGTCGATGATCACGAAGGCCCCCGCCGCGGGTGCTAGGGCCGGGTGACCCCGTTTGGCAATCGGGAGCGCATGGGGCCGACGAATGAACGCCGCCGAGGGCCGGGTGTCGCTTCCGGGCAACGCTCGGGCTTGTGGTTGCACGGGCATGATGCGGTGCCGGAACGAAACCGCCCGCCCTGCGCTTGGGCTTAGGGGAGTGGGCGGGCGAGTTTGGAGTGCAGGCGATGAAACATGCGATGCTTACGGCGGCGATGGCGGGCGGACTGGCCCTGACCGGCTGCGCCACGACCCCTTATGGCGATCCTTACGCCAACAACTCCCGGACGAACCGGGCCGCGACCGGCGGCGTGCTCGGCGCGGCCACCGGTGCCGTGGTTGGCGCGGTGATTCCAGGCGTGTCGCCGGTCCAGGGCGCGGTCCTGGGCGGCGTCGCCGGCGCGGTACTCGGCGCGGTGGTCAACGGCCGGCAATATTACCGCGATACGCGCGGTGCCTGCTACTACGTCGACCAGTACGGACGTCCGATCTACGACTACAATACCCGCTGCTAGTTGAACGGCAGGGGCGGGGCTGTGCGGCTCCGCCCCTTCCACCTGGGCAGGGGTGGCGCCGCCGGAGCGCAATCGCTATCTGGCGGCCATGCTGATCCCGCCCGCCGCGCCCCTTCCAAGCCCAGCCCAGGGCAAGCCGCGCAAGCCCGACTGGATCCGGGTCAAGGCGCCGACCAGCCACGGCTATGCCGAGACGCGCCGGCTGATGCGCTCGCTGAACCTCGCCACGGTGTGCGAGGAAGCCGCTTGCCCGAACATCGGCGAATGCTGGACCAAGAAGCACGCCACCGTGATGATCCTGGGCGACACCTGCACCCGGGCGTGCGCCTTCTGCAACGTCAAGACCGGCATGCCGCGGGCGGTGGACCGCCAAGAGCCGGAGCATGTCGCAACGGCCGCGGCGGAGCTCGGGCTGGAGCATATCGTGGTCACCAGTGTCGACCGGGACGACCTGCCCGACGGCGGCGCGTCGCAGTTCGTGGAGGTGATCGAGGCGCTGCGCCGCACCACGCCGAGCACGACCATCGAGATCCTTACCCCCGACTTCCGCAACAAGTCGGAAGCGGCCGTGGAAGCGATC
>NZ_CADCWA010000129.1 GCF_902806285.1 uncultured Sphingomonas sp.
GCGCGGTCCTGCCGCGGCTGATCGAGCGCCGCGGCGCGGTGATCAACCTGTCCTCGGTCGCCGCCACCTACCCTTATCGCGGCGGCGCGGTGTACGGCGGGACCAAGGCCTTTGTTCGCCAGTTCTCGCTGGACCTGCGCTGCGACCTGGCCGGCACGGGGGTTCGCGTCACCTCCATCGAGCCGGGCATGGCTGAGACCGAGTTCACCCTGGTCCGCACCGGCGGCGACCAGGCCGCGTCCGATGCGCTCTACGCGAACATGGACCCGATGACCGCCGAGGACCTCGCGGACACGATATGGTGGGTGGCGACCCTGCCGCCGCACCTCAACATCAACACGCTGGAGCTGATGCCCACCAGCCAGAGCTTCGCCGGGTTCACCGTCACGCGGAAGGCTTGATTCGCCGCGGCGCCGGTGCTTGGGGCTGAGCCATGAACAGCATCGATAACCGCCTCGCCGAACTCGGCATCACCCTGCCGCAGGCCGCCGCCCCGGTCGCCTCCTACGTTCCGGCCGTGGAGGCCAACGGACTGCTCCACATCTCCGGCCAGATCAGCTTCGCCGAGGACGGCAGCCTGATCACCGGCCGGCTGGGCGAAGATGTCGATCTCGAAGCGGGCCAGGCCGCCGCCCGCCGCTGCGGCATCATGCTGCTTGCGCAGATCAAGGCCGCGCTGGGCTCGCTCGACCGGGTGGAGCGGATCGTGAAGCTCGGCGTGTTCGTCAACTCGGCCGGCAGCTTCACCGACCAGCCCAAGGTCGCCAACGGCGCGTCCGAGCTGATGCAGCAAGTGTTCGGCGATGCCGGGCGCCATGCCCGCTCGGCGGTCGGCGTGCCGGTACTCCCGTTGGGGGTGGCGGTCGAGGTGGACGCGGTAGTCGCCATCCGCGACTGACCTCAAGGCGCTGGCAGTTCGCGCCCGCGCCCCTATCTCGGTTGGTGATGGCCGACCGTGAAGCGATCACCGCCCGCATCGGCGGCGGCGTGCAGGAAATCGAAGCAGCCCGGTGGGACGCGCTGGCGGGAGCCGCCGACCCGTTCCTCAGCCACGCCTTCCTGGCTGCACTCGAGGAGTCGGGCAGCGTCGGCGCGCGCAGCGGCTGGACGCCCCTGCCGATCCTGGTCGAGGAATGCGGCGAGCCGCTGGCCGCGGCGCCCGCCTACCTCAAGAGCCACAGCCAGGGCGAATATGTGTTCGACCACGGCTGGGCCGACGCCTGGCAGCGCGCGGGCGGCGACTACTACCCCAAGCTGCAGATCGCGGTGCCGTTCACGCCGTGCCCGGGACGACGATTGCTAGGACAGCGGCCGCAGGCGCTGCTGGCCGCGGCCGAGGCGGTGGTCGAGCAGAACGGGCTGTCCTCGGCCCACGCGACCTTCATCGCCGAAGCCGAGGTCGCCGACTTCGAAGGCCGCGGCTGGCTGCTCCGCGACGGCACGCAATATCATTGGTTCAACCGCGGCTACGCGAGTTTCGACGACTTCCTCGCCGCGCTGTCCAGCCGCAAGCGCAAGGCGCTGCGCAAGGAACGGGCGACCGCGCGCGAGGGCCTGACCTTTCTCCAACTCCGGGGCGACGACATCGCGCCGGAGCATTGGGACGCGATGTGGCGCTTCTACCAGCATACCGGCCGGCGGAAGTGGGGGCGGCCCTATCTCACCCGCGCCTTCTTCGACCGCATCGGCGAGACGGTGGGGACACGCATCCTCCTGCTGCTCGCGCTACGCGACGGCCGGCCGATCGCCGGCGCGCTGAACCTGATCGGTGCCGACACGCTCTACGGGCGCTACTGGGGCGCGACGGAGGAGGTGCCGTTCCTCCACTTCGAGCTCTGCTACTACCAGGCCATCGAGTGGGCTTGTCGGCACGGCCTGGCCGAGGTGCAGGCGGGCGCGCAGGGCGAGCACAAGCTGGCGCGCGGCTACGAACCGGTGATCACCCGCTCCGCCCACTTCATTCCTCACCCCGCCTTCCGCGAAGCGGTGGAGCGCTTCCTCGAGAGCGAGCGGGCTGCGGTCGCCTACGAGCTTGAGGCCTGCCGCGCGGAGCTTCCCTACCGGCGCGACTGATTGCCCGAGACAAAAAGAGAGGCCCGCCCGGCGCTAGCCGGACGGGCCCCTTCGCCCCCGCGTGAGCGGGTGATGCTTACTGCACCGGCGCCAGGTTCACGGCCGCGGTCTTGCCGCGGCGATCGACCTCCAGCTCGAATTCGAGCCGGTCGCCTTCGTTGAGCGTCGGCATGCCGGCGCGCTCGACGGCCGAGATGTGCACGAACGCATCGGGCTGTCCGTCGTCGCGCTGGATGAAGCCGAAGCCCTTCATGGCATTGAAGAACTTCACGGTGCCGCTGGCCTTTTCGCCGGTCAGCTGCCGCTGCGGGCCGCCTGCACCGCGCTCGCCGCCGGCCGGTGCCGCGCCGCCGCCGCTGCGCTCCACCGCCATCGGCTCGCCTTCGATCCGCAGGTTGCTCGCCGAGATGCGGCCCCCGCGGTCGACCAGGGTGAACTCGAGCGGCTGACCGTCCGCCAGGTCCGTGAGGTTTGCCTGCTCCACAGCCGAGATGTGCACGAACACATCCTCGCCGCCATCGTCGCGGACGATGAAGCCGAAGCCCTTCTGCGGGTTGAAGAACTTGACCACGCCCTTGCCTTCGCCGACGACCTGCGGGGGCATGCCGCCGCCGCCGCCGCCGCCGCTGCGGAAGCCACCGCCACCCCCC
>NZ_CADCWA010000130.1 GCF_902806285.1 uncultured Sphingomonas sp.
CGGACCGGATCAGGTGACAGCCGTGATCCTCGGCGAGGATACCGATCACAGGGGTTTCATGTGTGTGCTGCGAGGCCTGGAGGCTCGTGGCTTGGAGTTCGGCATGGTCGGCAAAGGCTGACCACTGACGTCCACGTTCCACCCATCGTGGACCTGACGCCCGCCTCGGCACCATCAGTCAGGCGCGAGAACCCCGCCCAGTTTGAAGCTACGAAGAGCGGTGGTGTAGTGGCACTCGAACGTGCGCCGCCGCCGCTGGGGGTCGGTGACCGAACCCCACACGATGATCCGGTCGGCGCGGCGCTGCTCGACGTCCATGATGAACACCGAGCCATGTTGCCCCGCCCGCTGCGTGCACGCCTGGGTGGCCGCGGGCTTGAGGTGCGCGTTGCTCGGCCCGAGCGGCCCGCGGATCTGCGGCGCGATCTCAGCCGCGGCCAATGCGGCCTGCACGGCGCAGCCGCCAAGCGCGGGGACCGCGAGCACGAGCAGCGGCATCAGGAATCTTCGGGTCATTCGAGGAGCTTAGCTGCCCAGGAGGCGCTTGGGAAGGCGTCCAAGCACGATCGATAGCAACAGGTGACGACCGCTGTTCAGGCGCTCCCAAGGCAGCCGCTGATCATTGATCCGCCCGAACCGGCACCTCTTACAACCCCGGCCGCACCGCCTGCGTCGAGGCCGCGACCTGCCGGTCCGGCCGGCCGTCCCAGCCGTAATGATCGGTGAGGTAGGTCAGCTTGCCGCCCTCCGGCTGCACCGTGAGGTAGGTGACGTAGACCGGCACGCCCTGCGGCAGCTTGACGTGCAGCTCCGGCTGAGGCGTGGGCGGGACGGGCTCGGCCTGCAGCAGCCAGCGGCCGAGCCGCTTGGCGTCCTCCAGCCGGATGCAGCCGTTGGACAAGGTCCGCACCGACTTGGCGAAATACTCCTTCTGCGGCGTGTCGTGGAGGTAGATGTCCTCCGAGTTGCGGAAGTTGAACTTCATCCGGCCCATCGAATTGGTCGCTCCGGGCAGCTGGCGCACGCGAATCTGCTTGGCTCCGGACGCCACCGCCGCCCAGTCGACGGAGGAGGCCGGCACCACCGTGGCGTTCTCCGTCCAGTCTGACATGACCTCGAAACCCTGGCTCTTCAGGTAGGTCTCGCCATTCTTCAGCGCCTTGGGCCCCACGTTCTTGAGGATGAGGTTGCCCGGCACGTTCCAATAGGGGTTGAAGGTCGTGTAGAAGATCATGCTGGCGATCATGGGCGTCGGCGACTCCTGCTTGCCGACCACCACCTTCATGCTGTCGACCGGCTGACCGTTGTCGAACATGGTCAGCCGGGCATTGGCGGCGTTGACCAGGATGTAGCGGCCGCCCGACGGGAGGACCCGAGCCCGTTCCAGGTTGGCCAGCAGCCGCCCGTCGACGCCCGACGCCGGGTTGGCCTGGAAACCAGCCCAAGCCGCATCGCGCAGCTGGGCGTAAGTGGCGTTGGGCGTTGCCACCCGGTCGAGGTGCTGCGACAGGCTGGGCGCCGCCGCGGCGGTCAGCAGGATCTGGTCCGGACGGGAACCCTGGGGCGCCAGCTGCGGGTAGCCGAACAGCATGCCGGCCGGCGCCTTCTTCAGCAGCTGCACATAGGCCACCCAGGCATTGCTGGCGAGCAGCTCGGCCGCACGGATGTCGGCCGGCGCATTGCTGGTGGCGGCGCGCAGCGTGGCCGCCTCGACCTGGGCCGCGAGCTGGGGTCCGGTCGCCAGCCCCTCGACGTGCGCCCGGCGGAGCAGTGCGGGGAGCTTGGCCGCGGCGGCCCGGCTGTCCGCATTGCGGAACCAGATCGGCGCGTCGCCACGATGGAAGTAATAAGCCTCGACGGGGTCGCTCGGCACCACCCGAATAGGCGCGGGCGCAGGTACGGGCGCCGGAGCCCTCTTGCGGGCGTCCGCGGCACTTGGAACGGCCAGCGCCGACAGCATGGTCGCGGCAAGAACAAGCTGTTTCACTTACACAACCCCTCACAACCCGGTGGAAGAACTATCTAGGAGTCCGGCCCTGTCCGGCAAGTGAACCGTTGCAACCGACGGCGTTAACCCACCGTGCGTGGCTAAACAGCCACGCTTAGCGGCCGCGCTTGATCGTCCCGCACGGCGAGACCACTCGGTCAGCGGCCCTTGTTCCGCCGTTCCCTGAAAAAGGCCCGCGCCTGTTCGGCGGTAAGGGGCTGGGCGAAGAAGAAGCCCTGGCCCGTGTCGCAGCCGAGCGCCGCCAGGGTCGCCGCCAGCTCCCGGGTTTCGATACCTTCGGCGGTGGTCCCCATTCCCAACGCCTCCGCCAGGCTCAGCACGGCGCGCACGATGGCCACGCTGTCCGGGTCGACCATCATCGCGGACACGAAGCTGCGATCGATCTTGAGCACGTCGATCGGCAGCCGCTGCAGATAGGCCAGGCTGGAATAGCCGGTGCCGAAATCATCCATGGCGAGCGTCGCGCCGAGCGCCTTCAGCGCATCGAACACCCGGGTCGCCCGGCCGGGGTCCTGGACGATCGAACTTTCGGTCAGCTCCAGGCTGAGCCTGGCGCCATCGAGCCCGCTGGACCGGAGCGCGCTCCCCACCACGGCGGCGACGTCGTCGCGGGCCACCTGGATCGCCGACAGGTTCACGGCGAAGTACAGCGGCAGGGCGGCGCCCTCCTGCCGGTCCCACTCCGCGAGGGTCCGCGCGGCCGAGTGCAGCGCCCACTGGCCGAGCGCCAGGATCAGGCCGCTCTCCTCTGCCACCGGGATGAACTCGTTGGGGCTGATCTCGCCGCGCTCCCCGTGGTGCCAGCGGGCGAGCGCCTCGAAGCCGGCGACCCGGCCGGTCTGGAGATTGATCAGCGGTTGATAAGCCAGCTGCAGCTGATCCTGCTCGAGGGCGCGGCGCAGCTCGGTTTCGATGGAAAAGCGGCGGCGGGCCGCGCAGGCTTCTTCGGGCTGGTACACTTGTGGGCGGCGAGCGAGCTTGGCCTGCTTGCAGGCGAATTGCGCATTGCGGAAGAGCTCCTCGGGCTCCAGGCCGGCGGGCATCTGTGCCACCCCGATCGCACACTCCACACGGATTTCGAGCTCGCTCAAGCGGAACGGCGCGGACAGTACTTTCCCGATCCGTTCGGCCGTGCGCATCGCGTCCCCGATGCCGTTCTTGAGCGAAACGATGACTCCGAATTCGTTCCCGCCCGTCCGGGCCAGCCGGTCGCCGGCCCGCAGGGCGGAGATCAGCCGGCGGGCGAAGGTGATCAGCAGCTCGTCACCCGCGAGGCTGCCCATGCTTTCGTTGATCCGGGAGAAGCGCAGCAGGTCCACCACCAGCACCGCATGGCCGCCGCGCCCGTCGCCCTTGTCGGCGCCGGCGGCCTCGATCATCTCGGTGAACGCCAGCCGGTTGGGCAGGCCGGTCAGGCTGTCGCGCAGCATCTCGGCCCGCAGGTTCCGCTCCGCCTGGACTTCAACCGTCCGGTCGGTCACCGTCACCAGGCAGCGCGGGGTGCCGCAGCCGAGCGGGGGCAGCTGCGTCAGACGCAGCCTGTAATAGCGCGCCTCGAACCCGTCGCCGTCGCGAAAGTCGACTTCGCCGGGCGCCCTGCCCGAGAACCAGCCGCCCAGATGTTCGGCGAGCAGGCCCGAGCGGAGGCAGACCTCGCCCAGCCGGGTGAACTGCCCCACCGTGGAGCGCTCAACCGTTCGCTCGAACTCGGCATTGTGCGCGGCCAGCAGGAGGCCATCGTTCTCCAGGGCGATAATGGCGGCGGCAAGCGGCAGCGCGTCAAGCAGCGAGGCATCGTCCGACACCGCCGGAGGCTCGCGAGGCGCAGCCGCCGGGACAGGCGCGGGTGAGGCGGCGGCGGAGGCCATGCAGTGCCTATGCCGCAGGAGCGTTAATGGTCCGTTGCCGGGCTACGCAGCCAACCCGGACCGCCGAATTCGCCGGTTCGGATTCCGTTCAGGCGCATCCTGGTCTAGAGTGACGGCAACTGGGGCAAAGATCGAACCTGCAATGCATGCTGCGCGTACCCTTCTGCTGGCCTTACTGGCTGCTGCCCTGCCCGGCGCGGCGATCGCGGGGAGCTGGCTGAAGGACGATCCCTACGATCTGCCGAAGGGCGGGCAGAAGGGGCTCGACATGGTCATGGTCGATGCGGCCGCCATGCCGCAGGAGCCCGAGCTTGCGCGCGACGACCTGCCGTTGCTGCCCGAGGAGGAATGGAGCGGCGCGCCCGTCGACCTGCTGAAGCCGGTGCACCACCTCTACACCGACCTTCGCCGGGCGCTTGTTCGCTATCAGATGGACTGGGGCAGCCTGTCGGTCGTGCGCATTCCGGAGGCCGGCCCAGTGCTCGCGCCCGGTTCGACCGACAAGCGCGTTTCTCTGCTGCGCAAGCGGCTGGGGCTTGGCGACGCGGATCCGCTCGCGCCTTCCCCGTTCGATCCGCAGCTGGAAGCCAAGCTGCGCGCCTACCAGGCCGCGCACGGGCTTCCGGCCGACGGCAAGGCCGGCGCGGCGACGATCCGCAGCCTCAATCTCGGGCCCAAGCATTACGAGGCGCTGGCGGTGATCAACATGGAGCGGGCTCGTCGCCTGCCTCCGCCGGGCGGGCCGAACAGCCGCAAGTATATCCTGGTCGACGCCGCGGCGGCGCGGCTGACCATGTACGAGGACGGGCGGCCGGTCGACAGCATGAAGGTGATCGTCGGGACCGACCGGTCGCCCACCCCGATGATGGCGGCCTTAATGCGCTACGCCAACGTCAACCCGTACTGGAACGTCCCGCCCGATCTGGTCGCCAAGACCATCGCGCCCCGGGTGCTCGCGGAGGGGGCGCAGTACCTCGCCGACCGCCGCTACGAGGTGCTCGACAGCTGGGAGGACGACGCAAAGGTGGTCGATCCTGCCACCGTCGACTGGAAAGCAGTCGCGGCGGGCAAGGAGGAACTGCGGGTGCGGCAGCTGCCCGGTGGGACCAACTCGATGGGCGAAGTCAAGTTCATGTTGCCGAACCATTACGGCATCTACCTGCACGACACCCCGGGCAAGGACCTGTTTGCCAAGGACGAACGGCACCTCAGCAACGGCTGCGTCCGGCTGGAGGACGCCCGCCGGCTGGCCCGCTGGGTGTTCGGCGAGGTTCCGGCGGCGACCAGCCCCGACGCCGAGCAGCGGGTCGACCTCAAGGAGCCGGTTCCCGTTTACATCACCTACCTGACGGCCGGGCTGAACGGCAGCCAGCTGGCGTTTCGCCCGGACGCCTACGGGCGGGACCGGGCGCTGCTTGCCAGGTTCGATCCGCTCGGCCCCAAGGCCAAGGTAACCGCCCGCTAGGCCGCCGCGCGGACCTGGGCGATCAGGTCCGCGACTTCCCGCTGGAGGTCGCTGGCGTGCGCGTCCAGCGTCACCGCTGCGTGCGCCACCGTGCTCGCGACCATCTCGGTCGCCGAAGCCTGCCGCTCCACCCCGCCCATGCTGCCGCGCAAAGCTTCGGTGCTGCGCACCGTGCGCGCCATGCTTTCGCTGATCTCGTCCGTCGCGCGGCTCTGCTGCTCCACCGCGGCGGAGATGGAGGTGGTCGCCGTCTGCACCTCGCCGACCGCGCCCTCCACTTCGCGCACCGCACCCGCCACCTGGCTCGCGGTGCGCAGCACGGAGCCGATCTGAGCCGCGATCTCCCCCGTCGAGGCGGCGGTCTGCTCCGCCAGCGCGCGGATCTCGGCCGCCACCACGGCGAAGCCCGCCCCGCTCGCCCCGGCCCGCGCCGCCTCGATGGTCGCGTTGAGCGCCAGGAGGTTGGTCCGCTGCGCCACGTCGTTGATCAGGGCCGAGACATGGGCGATCCGCGCGGTGGCCCCTTCGAGCTCGCCCATCTGGTCGCCCACCGCCGCCGCTCGCCGCGCCATGGTCCCGGCTGCGGCGGCGCTGCTCTCCGACCGGCGGGAGATCTCGGCGATGGACATGGCGAGCTCGTCCGCCGCGGAGCCGACGATCGCGACGTTGCCCGCGGCCTCCTCCGTCGCCCCGGCCGCCGCCGCGACATCGTCCTTGGTGCCGAGCGCGCTTCGCTTCATCTCCTCGGCCGCGCGGCCGAGTGCCTCGCTGGCCGAACCGACCTGCCCGACCAGCCGCAGCACCCGCCGCTCGAGCTGGTCGGCCATCGCCTGCCGCCCCGCCCGCCGCTCCGCCGCCCCTTCGGCTTCGCGCCGGGCGAGTTGCTCGCCGAACTGCTCGGTCGCCTTTTGCCGAGCGAGGTCGGCCGTATGGACCGCGTTCACTGTCTCCCGGTAAGCCAGCAGCCCGCGCGCCAGCCCGCCGATCTCGTCCCTTCGCTCCACCCCTTCGATCGCCGCGTGCAGCTCGCCTTCGCCGAGCAGCCCGAGCGCTCGCGTAAGACCGCGGATCGGACGCACCAGGTCGCGCAGCAGCGTGTGGGTGACCCAGGCGGCCGAAGCGAGGCTGGCCGCGAGCCCCACGACCAGCGCCAGGGTCCAGACGGCGGACCAGCGCGCCACCGTCGCGCGGTCCTCAACCAGCGCCGCCCGCAGCTCCGCCGTCGGCCGGGCAGCGCGCGCCGGCCCCGCCTCCACCCGCTCCAGCAGCAGGCTCGCCGCCGCCAGCGTGCGCCCCTGCGCATTGGCCATCCGGGCCGAGGCCGTGACCCCCAGTCCCGCCATCAGCAGGCAACTCGCCACCAGCACCGCGCAGGCCGTCCACACGCGCCGGGTGATCGAACTGGATTTGCCGGGGTCCGCCATCATCCCCGGACTCTAGCGGCGGTGAGGTAAACGACCCGTTAGCCGCGGAAGAGGCCTCGCCGGCTCCGTCGGCAGCGAATTCCTCCGCCGCCGCCTCCGCCATCTCGTCCAGCTCCGCGCGGAGCTCGGCGAAGAAGGCGGCGCGCTCCCCTTCCTGCTCGGCCAGCTCGTCGTCCTCGCTGCCGTAATAGCGGTCGAGCAGCTGCGCCTCCTCCTCCGTGCATTCGCGCCCGTCGAGCAGGTCCACCCCGCCCCGGTCGCCGCCGGGCCAGGCATGGCAGGTCCGCCATTCCCCACTCTCCGGATCGCGCCACACGGGCTCGGGCTCGGGCTCGGGTGCCCCAAGTTGACCCGGTTGACTGTCGTGCGCGGGTGGCGGCGGGGCGAGCAGGTCGCGCGCCGCGTCGTCATCGCCCTGCCCGACCAGGCCGAGGAAGCGGTCCCACTCGGCCATGGCGCGGCGGTGCGCCCCGCCCTCCTCCGCCGAGCGGTCGCAGCGGCGGTCGAGCCGGGCGAGCACGGCCATGGCCAGGCGGCCGTCGTGCCGGTGCCGCTCGGCCACCACCTGCCCGGCGCGGGTGACCGTCTCCGTGCTGCCGGAGACCGCGCGTTCGAGCAGGCTGTCGGCGAGCGCGTCGCGGGCGAGCTCGGCGGCGGCGTTCCAGCCGGCGGCGAAGATGGGGTCGCGGGCGCGCAGGGCGTAGGCGCTCTGCTTGGAAAGGTCGACGATCTCGCACGCGCGGCTGACCTGGCCGGTGGTGGCGAGGGTGGACAGGAACAGCTGGCGGGAAAAGGGATTCCAGCCGCCGTCGCGCGTCGGCCCCTCGCCGTGCAGCTGCTCGGACAGGCGCTCGAGCTCGACGATGTGGAAGTGGATGGAGTCGCGCAGCTCCTCCTTGGGGTCGGGCGCGGGTTCGGGCCGGGGCGCGGCGGAGCGGAGCCAGGCGGCGGGGGCGCTGTGGGGCGAAGCGCACGGGCGGGTTGCGGGTGCGGGCGGGTGCGGGTTGGTGATGTCCATGCGGGTGATGCTAACCTATTTGGTTTGCTGTAGGACAGAGTTTTGTTCGCCCGGAGGCGCGGAGGCGCGGGGGCTAGGGAGGAGGTGGTTTCACACGAAGGCACGAAGGAAGGCACGAAGGGTGTTGCTCCTGGCCGTCATGCCGGACCCTTTGACCGGCTCAGGACAGGCTCGATCCGGCATCCGCCTTCCTTGCCAGTCGGGCCGCGGCATGTAGGCTAAGCGGCATGTGCAATCTCTACACGCAGACGCGGTCGGTCGACGGGGTGCTCGCGATGACCCGGGCGCTGGACCTGCCGCTCGGCTTTCCCGAGGGCGTGCCCAACCTGCAGCCCCGCGATATCCGGATCACCGAACCCGGGCCGATCGTCCGGGGCGGTCCGGGAGGGGAGCACCAGCTGGTGGTGCGGCGGTGGAGCTGGCCGGGGCCCGGCGGCAAGCCCGTCTACAACTTCCGCTCGGACGGGCGGGAGTTCCGGTCGGGGCGCTGCCTGATCGTGGCCGACGGCTTCTACGAGTTCACCGCACCCGCACAGCCAGGGCGCAAGCGCAAGGATCGCTGGCTGTTCACCCTGCCGGACGGCGGGATGATGGGCATCGCCGGCCTGGTGCGCGAAGTGCCGGGCGTCGGCGAAGCCTTTACCATGCTGACCACCGAGCCCGGTCCGGACGTCGCGCCCTACCACCAGCGGCAGGTGGCGGTGCTGCCGGCGGCGGCGTGGCGCGGGTGGCTGGACCATTCGCTGCCGGCGGCGGAGGTGCTTGGGCCGTTGCCGGCCGGGAGTCTGGCGGTGACTGCGGCTAGCAGCTGAAGGCGGTGCCTCGGCCCGCGGGGTTAGCAGTTGAATTGGCGCGAAGGCACGAAGGGGCTGTGCTTGACCGTCATGCCGCTCCTGACCCGGCATCCGCCTTTTCCTTTGGGGCCTCGAAGGAAGGCAGACCCCGGCTCAAGGCCGGGGTGACGACGGGTGGATGGTTGATGGTCGACGGCCTGACATTGGAACCCGAAGGGCGCCGACCGAACCGGTCTTCTGCGCTAGCCGCGCTCTCCGGCCCGGGGGTTCTCGGGGGGCGGCGGGGTGGGGATGCTTGCCGGGCCGGTCTCTGCAGCCGGCACCCCTCCCGTTGCCGAAACCTCGCTGCCGAGCGCCGCCCGGAGCCGCCCTCCGGCATATTGCTGGGCCTCGGCGGCGTCGGCGATCACTGCGTCGGCGCCGAAGAACTCGTGGGTTGCGCCCGCGAACTCCCGCCGTTCGACCTGGACGCCGGCCGCCTGCAGCCGCTGCGCAAGCAGCTCGCCTTCCGAGCGCAGCGGGTCGATCTGCGCGGCGACGATGGTGACCGGCGGCAGGCCAGCCAAGTTCGCGCCGACCAGGTTGATCCGCGGGTCCATCAGGTCCGCGGGCGTGCGGGGCACGTAGCGGAAGAACCAGGCCATGGTCGCCCGGCTCAGCGGCAGCGCGTTGCTGCTGTCCTGGTACGAGGGCGTGTTGAGGTCGCTGCCGGCGATCGGGTAGACCGACAGGATGTGCCGCGGCAGAGGCAACTGCGCGTCGCGCGCCAGCATTGCCGTGGCTACGGCCAGGTTGCCGCCGGCGCTCTCGCCCGCAAAGGCGATCCGCTGCGGATCGCCGCCCAGCCGCGCCGCGTTCTGCAGCAGCCAGCGGTAGGAGGCGAGCGCATCGTCGTGCTGGGCCGGGAACGGGTTCTCCGGCGCCTTGCGGTAGTTGACGGAGATCACCATCGCCCCGGCGTTGCGGGCGAGGCCGCGGGCGCCGCCGGCATAGACCGCAGGGTTGGCCAGCACCCAGCCGCCGCCGTGGAAGTAGAGGATCACCGGCAGCGGACCGCGGACGCCCGTCGGCCGGATCACCAGCGCCTGGAGGTTCCCCGCGGCACCGCGAACGGTGATGTTGCGCTCGGTGGTGCCGGGCGGCGGCGTGGTCGGCCGGCCGTTCGCGCGCAGCACCGCATTGACGCCGTCCGTGAACGTCGGCTGCCGCCGCGCCTCGGCCGGGCTCAGCGTATGGTAGGGGCGGATGTTGAGCGTGCGGGTCAGGGCGTCGAGCACCGCCTGGTTGTCGGGGTCGGCCGGAGCGCCGCTCGCCGGGATGCCGGGCTGCCCTTGCGGCGCGGGCGCTGCGGGCGGCGGGACCTGGGCGAAGGCCGCTCCGCCAATGCCGAGCGAGACGGCCGTCGCAATGCCCAGAACCGTTCGCTTGTTAACCGCCTTGACCATTGTGAGCCTCGCTTCGCAGGGTGAACCAAAATTCAACATGGCGCGGAACGAGAGGTGGGACAGGCGGGTTCCATGACCGCGAAATCCTTTGTTTCCCGTCGCCTAGGAGAATCCTGTGACCTCCACCCGCACCCTGCTCGGCGCTGCAGCCCTCTTCGCCACCAGCCTGGCTGCCCCGGCTGCCGCGACCCTCCCCATCCCGCCCCAGGCCGCCGCAACGCGCGAGGCCCAGGCCTACCTCCACCATGCCGGCGCGGGCGACGTGTTCGAGATCACCAGCAGCCAGCTTGCGGTCCTGAAGAGCCAGAACCCGCAGGTCCGCGCCTTCGCGACCACGCTGATCGACCATCACACGCAGACCACCAACCAGACGCTGGCCGCGGCCCGCGCCGGCGGCGTCATGCCGCCGCCGCCCGAGCTCAGCCCGATGCAGAAGCAGATGATCGGCCAACTCCACGCCGCCGCGCGCGGTGCCGCGTTCGACCGGCTCTACCTGCAGCAGCAGGTGCCCGCGCACGAGCAGGCACTGCAGATCAACAGCGGCTACGCGCAGGGCGGCGACAATCCGGCGCTCCGGGCCAATGCGCAGGCCGCGGTGCCGATCGTCACTGCCCACCTGGAGCAGGCGCGGCAGCTGAACGGGCCGGTGCGTTAGTTCCCTGACTTACGCCGCGGGTGGAAGGCGGCATGCTCGCCTTCCACCCTCAATCGCTCCGTGAGTGCGGCCCTGTCTACGCGCGGTCGCCATCACCGCCAAAGCGCGACCGGACGAGACCAGGATGGCCTCGATACGCCCCTGCCGTCGTGAGGGAGCAGGGCGTTATGAGCGCCGTCTACCAGCGCGAGCGGCGGGCCATTCGGCCACTGCCGAAGCGCCTGAACAGATATCCGATGCCGATGCCGAACAGAAGTCGCCGTAACATGAGCCTTCTCCTTCGAGAGGCATAGCGAGCAGGCGAGGCGGCGGTTCCGTTGTGGGGCTCGGAGGCTCGGCAGCAGGCTCGCCCGGACCGCCGCGCGAGATGCGGATTGGTTCCGCCGCGCTGCGTGCTAAGCAACGGGCATGCCCACTGCTGACGACCCCGCCTCCACCACCATCGACACGCCGTTCGACGCCGCTCTGTCCGAGCGCTACCTCGTCTATGCGCTGTCCACCATTACCGCGCGCTCGCTGCCGGATGTGCGCGACGGGTTGAAGCCGGTGCATCGCCGCCTCCTGTGGGCGATGCGGTTGCTGCGGCTCGATCCGACCGGCTCGTACAAGAAGAGCGCGCGGGTCGTCGGGGACGTGATCGGCAAATACCATCCGCACGGGGACCAGTCGGTCTACGATGCGATGGTGCGGCTCGCGCAGGGGTTTGCGCTGCGCTACCCGCTGGTCGACGGCCAGGGGAACTTCGGCAACATCGACGGGGATAACGCCGCCGCCTACCGCTATACGGAGGCGCGGCTGACGGCGGTGGCGACGCAGCTGATGGCCGGGCTCGACGAGGGCACCGTCGGCTTCCGCCCCACCTACAATGGCGAGGAAGAGGAGCCGGAGGTGTTCCCCGGCCTGTTCCCCAACCTGCTCGCCAACGGGGCGAGCGGGATCGCGGTGGGGATGGCGACGAGCATCCCGCCGCACAACGTGTGCGAGCTGATCGATGCGGCGAGCCACCTGATCGACAATCCCGGGGCCGAGACTCGCGACCTGATGGACTTCGTGTCGGGGCCGGACTTCCCGACGGGCGGGGTGATCGTCGATGCCAAGGAGGCCATCACCCTGGCCTATGAGACCGGGCGCGGGAGCTTTCGGGTGCGGGCGTCGGTGTCGGTCGAGAAGGAGAAGGGCGGCGGCTGGCACCTGCTGGTCAGCGAGATCCCGTACGGGGTGCAGAAGGGCAAGCTGATCGAGGACATCGCGGAGCTGATTGCAGCGAAGAAGCTGCCGATCCTGGAGGACGTGCGTGACGAGAGCGCGGAGGACATCCGCGTGGTGCTGGAGCCGCGCAGCCGGACGGTCGATCCGCAGCTGCTGCTGGAGAGCCTGTACCGGCTGACCGACCTGGAGATCCGCTTTCCGTTGAACCTGAACGTGCTGGACGCGAGCCGGACGCCGGGGGTGATGAGCCTCAAAGGGGCGCTGACCGCGTGGCTGGCCTTCCAGATCGAGGTGATGCTGAACCGGTCGCGGACCAGGATCGGCAAGATCGACGACCGGCTGGAGCTGCTGGACGGCTTCCTCGTGGCGTTCCTCAACCTCGACCGGGTGATCGAGATCATCAGGACGGAGGACGAGCCCAAGGCGGTGATGATCGCCGAGTTCGAGCTGACCGAGCGGCAGGCGGAGGCGATCCTCAACATGCGGCTGCGGTCCTTGCGCAAGCTCGAGGAGATGGAGATCGCCAAGGAGCGGAAAGGCCTGGCGAAGGAGCGGGAGGAGCTGGTCAAGCTGGTCGAGAGCCCGCAGCGGCAGCGCAACCGGCTCAAGAAGGAGCTGGCGGCGGTCAAGGAGAAGTTCGGCGATCCGCGGCGGACGCGGGTCGAGGAAGGGCCGAGCGGCCGGGCGGAGATCGACTGGTCGGCGATGATCGAGCGTGAGCCGATCACCGTGATCCTGTCGCAGCGCGGCTGGATCCGGGCGACCAAGGGGCATGCGGCCCTGGATGACGCGGAGACGCTGAAGTTCCGCGAGGGCGACGCGCTGCAGACGATCTTCCATGCGCAGACGACGGACAAGCTGCTGCTCGTGGGCGAGAACGGGCGGGTGTACACGCTCTCTGGCGACAAGCTGCCGGGCGGGCGCGGCTTCGGCGAGCCGGTGCGGCTGTCGATCGACCTGCCGGCGGAGGTGGAGATCGCCGGGCTGTTCGTGGTCCGGCCGGAGATGAAGCTGCTGGTGGCGAGCTCGGACGGGCGCGGGTTCGTGACGTCCGGCGAGGCGGTGCTGGCCGAGACGCGCAAGGGCAAGCAGCTGCTCAACCTGCGCGAGGGCGCGAAATTGAAGGTGCTGCGGCCGGTGCCGGAGGGCGCGGACGCGGTGGCGGTAATGGGCGAGAACCGCAAGATGCTGCTGTTTGCCTTGAGCGAGCTGCCCGAGATGGGCCGCGGCGCCGGCGTGCAGCTGCAGCGCTACCGCGACGGCGGGCTGGCGGACGTGGCGGTGCTCAGGATGAGCGACGGGCTCAGCTGGAGCATGGGCGGGGAGACCGGGCGGACCCGGACGGAGGCGGACCTGACGCCGTGGCGGGCGATCCGGGGCGCGAGCGGGCGGATGGCGCCGCTCGGTTTCCCAAGGAGCAACCGGTTCTAGCCAAGCACTTGCCAAGCTGATGTGACACTGTAACCTCGGGTGAAAACAGGAGGTTGTATGCGCTGCTTCTGCTTGCTGGCCGCCACGGCGGTGCTGGTCGCGGGCTGCTCCCAGCGGGAGGAGCCGAAGCAGGCGGCGGAGGACCTGCGGACGTTCGATGTGACGGAGGCGCCACCAGGGACGCCTGCCCCGCCCCCTCCGGCTCCGATTAGCCGCAGCGCGAACATGTCCGCGGATGGTGGGGGCCCGGACATCAACGTGTCGGCCGCGCCAGGCGTCGCCTTCAACTACCGCTACGCCTACCGGGTGCCGGACGCGCGGATCCAGGCGGCGCAGGAGGCGCATGCGGCGATGTGCGAGCGGCTGACGATCACCCGCTGCCGGATCACCGGCATGCGCTACACGGTGTCGGGCGAGGACGACGTGCGCGCCAGCCTGGAGGTGAAGCTCGACCCGCGGATCGCGCGCGCCTTCGGCAAGCAGGCGACCAAGGTCATCACCGATGCGGAGGGCATGCTGGTCGACCAGGAGATCAGCGGCACCGACGTGAACCCGACCATCAGCCAGGCTGACCGTAGCCGCGCGGAGCTGACCGACGAGCTGGAGCGGGTCAACCGCGAGCTCGCGCGGCCGGGGCTGAGCAACGTCATCCGCGACCGGCTGCTGTCCGAGGCGCAATCGCTGCGGGCGCAGATTCGGGCGCTGGGCGAGCAGCGGCGGTCGGCGGAGGACAGCCTGGCGACCACGCCCATGGCCTTCTTCTACGGCTCGGGCGAGGCGATCCCCGGGTTCGACGACGGGCCATCACTCGGGGACTCGTTCCGCGAGGCCGGAGCGGTGCTGGTGGGATCGCTGGGGGCGCTGATCGTGACGCTGGCCACCCTGCTGCCGTGGCTGCTGCTGATCGCGCTGGTGTGGCTGCTGCTACGGCGGCTTGGCCTGTTCCGCTGGAGCGAGGCGCGCGGCTACCGGCCGCCGGCCGACGCGGAGGCGACCGCCGCCGCGGGCTGATCCCCGGCAAGCTCCGCCAGCAGCCATTCGCGGAAGCGCTTCACCTTGGGCAGGTTGCGGCGCTCGGGCGGGTAAACCAGCCAATAGGCGAAGCCGCGGGTGGAGAGCTGGGCGAAGGGCTGGACCAGCCGGCCCGCCTCCAGATCGTTCTGCCAGAAGTCGGGGGTGAGCAGGACGAACCCCTGCCCGCCCATCGCCGCGAAGCCTTCGTTGGCCTGGCTGTCGAGGCGCAGGCCGCCCGAGCGGCGCGGGCGGTTCTCCACGGCCAAGCCCGCGTCCTTGAACCACACGTCCCACCATACGTCGTCGGGCGTGATCATCGGCTGAGCGGGCAGGTCGGCGGGCTCGACCGGGCGGCCGAGATCGCGCTCGACCTCGGCCAGGAAGGTCGGCGAGGCCATGGGCGTGAAGGTGATGGGGATGAGCAGGTGCGATTCCAGCCCTTCCCAGCTGCCGTCGCCCGAGCGGATCGCGACGTCCGCCTCGCCGCCGCGCAGGTCGACGGTCTCGTTGCTCGGCGACATGCGCACGGCCAGGTCCGGGTGCGCCATCTGGAAGCTGCCCAGCCGCCAGGCGAGCCAGGCGTTGGCGAAGGTGAAGGTGGTGGTGACGGTGAGCAGCGCCTCGTCCTCGGCGCGGGTGACGGCGAAGGCGGCCTCGATCGTGTCGAACGCCTGAGTGAGGGAGGGCAGCAGGCGAGCCCCAAGCGGAGTC
>NZ_CADCWA010000131.1 GCF_902806285.1 uncultured Sphingomonas sp.
GCAGGGACCGAAGCGCGCAGCCTCGCCGCCGCCCTGGACCGGCTCGCCGAGAGGGCGCCGACGCTTGGCGCGGCGGCCGCCGGCGCGGTCCTCGTTCCGCTCGGGATCCTGCTTCGGCAAACGCGCAACTTCCTCCAAGCGGGTCCCGTGACGCGGGAAGACCTGCCACCGGAGTTGGTGGCGGACTGGATCACGCAGGACGGCCGTGCCCGGGTGATGGTGTTCCCGGCGGGCGGCATCGCCGACAACGCGGACCTCCGGCGCTTCTCGAGCGCGGTCCAGGCGGTCGCTCCCGGGGCGACCGGCACCCCCATCATCATACGCGAGGCCGGCGACAGCATCGTGGTGGCCTTCCTGCAAGCGGCGGCGCTGTCCGGGATCGCGGTCGCCGCGCTGCTGTTCCTCGCGTTCCGCCGAGTCTACGACGTGGCCGTGACGATGCTGCCGGTTCTGCTGAGCGGCGTGCTCACGCTCGCCACCTGCGTCCTGCTGGGCCAGCCGCTCAACTTCGCCAACGTCATCGCGCTGCCCCTGCTGATCGGCATCGGCGTCGCGTTCAACATCTACTTCGTGCTGGCCTGGCGGGCCGGGGAAGCGGGGCTGCTGCAATCCAGCCTGGCGCGCGCCGTCGTCTTCAGCGCCCTGGCGACCGCGACCGCCTTCGGCGCGCTTTGGCTGTCGAGCCATCCGGGCACGGCCAGCATGGGCAAGCTGCTGATGATCGCGTTGGGGTGGGAGCTCGCCATCACCCTGCTGTTCAGGCCCGCGCTGCTCGCTCGGCAAGCGGCACCGCGGGCCACCGCCGACCCGGGCCTGCCGGCATGAGCCGGGCCCGCAGCCCGCCGATGATACGAGAACCGCGGCCGTACGCGCCGGGCCCAATCCCGCCCCTCCTCCGGTCCTCCGCTGATTCGTCCGGGGCAGCGCAGGGGCACCGTGAACGGTTCTGTTGCGTTGAGGTCGGCGCAGCTGGCGGGTAGGAGCGGCGCCCCCGACGAGGACCCCCGGATGACCCTGGCGGGTTCTGTCAGGGCTCGCGCCAACTGGCCTGTTTGGGCGTCCGGGCGCCGCCGGTAGGCTCCGGGACGGATGGGGCGGGGGTCGGGGATGGACTGCGTGCGCTGCGGCTCCGTGGCGGTGACGGCGCGCCGGAGCGCACGGCCCGGGGCTACCGCCGGTTCCGCTGCCGCGACTGCGGCAAGCAGTTCAACGAGCGCAGCGCCGGGGTGCTGAACCGGGCGCGGTACCCGAGCGATGTCATCGCGCTCGTCGTCCTCTGGCGCCTGCGCTACCGGCTGACGCTCCGGGACCTTGCGGAGATGCTCCTCCAGCGCGACATGGTGTTCAGCCACGAAGCGGTGCGGGACTGGGAAGCGAAGCTCGCGCCGGTCCTGGCCGGCGAACTCCGGCGCCGCCGGCGCGGCAAGGGCGGTGCCCGCGGCCGGCACTGGCACGTGGACGAGACATACCCGGAGGTCCGGGGCCGCTGGGCTTACCTCTACCGCGCCGTCGACCGGAACGGCGACTTGGTCGACACCCTGCTCAGCGAGCACCGGGACATGGCCGCGGCCCGGGCCTTCTTCCGCTCGGCCAAGGCCGCCGCCGGCCTGGTCCCCGACCGCGTCACCACCGACGGGCACGGCTCCTACCCGCGGGCGATCCGCACGACGCTCGGCCGGCGGGTCGCGCATCGGACCAGCGCCTACAAGAACAACGGGCTGGAGCAGGACCACCGCGGCATCAAAGGGCGGATCCGATGCATGCGCGGCTTCAAGAGCTTCGCCTCGGCGGAGCGGTTCTGCCGCAGCCACGACGAGCTCCGCGACTTCCTCCGGCCCCGCACCCGCCACAACCAGCACGTCCCCGCCCGCCGCCGTCGCCTCCTGCACCTCCGTCGTGCCACCGCCGCGCTCGCCATCCTCGAGGCCGCGTAGGCCCAGCTCGTCTCTCACCTCATGCCGTCAGGTTTGGCACGAGTGCTGACAGAACCCCCGAGGGGACGCGTCCGCCGCCGTCAGAACGTCGTCTGCAGCCGCAGCCCGACCGCCTGGAACCGCACGGCGCGGTCCTCGCCCTCCGGCACCGCCTCCCCGACCTGGTACTGCAGCGTCAGCCTGAGGTCGTCGGCCGGGTACCAGCTGGCGCCGGCGGTCCAGACGCCCTGCCGGCCGCCGCGGACGTCGCGGTGGTCGAGGTCCAGGCGGCTGTAGCGCACCCCCGCCTCGACCGTGCCGATCTCGCCGGCGCGCGGCTCGAAGACCCTGGGCCGGGGCCGGTCCCAGGCGCCCCGCGCGCCGCGCCAGCGGCGCGTCGGGCCGGTCAGGACGTAGGCGGCCTGGGCGTACCACCCCTCGAGCTTTGCGCGCTCGAACTCGCCAGGCCTGTCCACCAGGATCCGGTGGTACTCGCCCTGCCCCAGAAGCGCCCCTTGGCGAAGCCCATTTCGACCCCTTCCGTGCGGGCGTCGCGCGCCTGCAACTGGCCGGTGTCCACCAAGGTCTGGACGCCCGGCCGCAGCTCCGGCTCCTCGCCCACGTCCACCGCGCGCGTCCCGCCCGACAGCGACGGGGTGAAGACCCAGGACGCCGAGGCCATCGCCGCTGCCTGCCGCGCTTCGGCCTGCGCCGTTGGCAGCAGCGCCGCCACGCGCGCCACCATGCGGCGCAGCCCCTCGGTGAAGTTGTGCCGCACCG
>NZ_CADCWA010000132.1 GCF_902806285.1 uncultured Sphingomonas sp.
TCCGGGTTCAGGTCTCGGCGGATGGCCGCTTTCGGGCAGGCACCCGGACGCCCTACGGCTGACTTGGGTCGCATCCGGCGATCGGCCGGCAGGACCCGCGGAACCCGACGCCGCCGGGGCGCGCTGGTCCCGGGCAGAACACGGCAGGCGGGCATCTCGCCGAGGGGATCGCGGCATGGAACTGCAGGGCAAGGTGGCGCTGGTCACCGGCGCTGGATCCGGGATCGGCGCGGCGTCGGCCCTCCTCTTGGCCCAAGCGGGCGCGCGGGTCGGGGCGCTCGGCCACACCGAGGATGAGCTCCAGGCGACGGCGGCCCGCATCCGGGACGGCGGCGGCGAGGCCATGCCACTGCTGGCCGACGTCGCCAGCCCCGATGAGATGGGCCGCGCGGTGGAGCGCCTCGCCCAAGCCTACGGGCGGCTCGACATCGCCGTGGCGAACGCCGGCATCAACGGCGTGTGGGCGCCCCTCGACGAGCTCGCGCCCGAGGAGTGGGACCGCACGATGGCGGTGAACCTGCGCGGCACCTTCCTGACGCTCCGCTACGCCGTGCCATGGCTGAAGCGCGCCGGGGGCGGGTCGGTGGTCATCGTCTCATCGATCAACGGCACGCGGACCTTCACCGGCGCCGGCGCAACCGCCTACGCGTGCAGCAAGGCCGCGCAGCTGGCGCTGGGCCAGATGGCGGCGGTGGAACTCGGCAAGCACGGCATCCGGGTGAACGTCGCCTGCCCCGGCGCCATCGAGACGGAGATCGGCGACAACACGCGGCAGCGCCACACGGAGGCCGCGGCGGTCCCTGCGGAGTACCCGGCCGGGGAGATCCCGCTGACCGGCAAGCGCCCGGGCCGCGCCGAGGACGTGGCCGGGCTGGTGCTGTTCCTCGCCTCCGAGCGCTCGCGCCACATCAGCGGCACTCCGGTCTGGATCGACGGGGCGCAGTCGCTGCTGATGTAGGCCGCGGACGCTGTTTGCAGGGTCGCCGCGCATGCCGGCCGGCCAGCCCGACCTCTTCGCCGCGGCGCCCGCCTTGCCGCCGGGCTTCCGGCACTGGGACGAGGCAGTCCCGCGTGAGGAGGAACGCGCGCTCCTGGAGGCCTTCGCGGCGCTGGACTTCGCCGCCTTCGCCTTCCACGGCCATGCCGGGCGGCGCCGCGTCGTCTCCTTCGGCCGGGCCTACGACTTCGAGCGCGAGGCCCTCCGGGACGCGCCGCCGATCCCGCCCTTCCTGCTCGCGCTGCGCGGGCGCGTGGCGGCCCTCGCCGGCCTCGCCCCGGAGACCCTGGGCCAGGTCTTGGTCACCGAATACCCGCCCGGCGCGGCAATCGGCTGGCACCGCGACAAGGCCGTGTTCGGCGACGTGCTCGGCGTCTCGCTCGGCGCGCCCTGCCTGTTCCGGCTGCGACGCAAGGCAGGCGCCTCCTGGCAACGCGCCTCGCTGCGCCTCGAGCCGCGGTCCGCCTACCTGCTGCGGGGGCCGGCGAGGACCGAATGGGAGCACAGCATCCCGCCTATCGCCGAGGGGCTGCGGCACTCGGTGACCTTCCGCACCCTGCGCGGCACCTGACGCCGGTCCTCCCTGCAGCCGCTTTGCATCGACAACGACCGGGGGGGAGCGTCCGCTTCGACGGCTCGCGCGTTCCGAAGCGGACGGGCTGCTTCCGGCCGGACTATGCCGTCGAGTGTGAGCCCAGGCGGCCTGCTTCCGTGTCCGCTTGCAGGCGCCGACTTCCGCGCCGGCCGGCTGCCCTGAGCCAGCGGCCCCACAGCGGCCGGAAACACCCGCCGTCTTGGCAGCGGTGCGACGTCGGCTCTGGACCTTCAAAGCGGCCCGCCACGGGCCTCAGGCCGGAGGCCCGTCCCGGGGCTGGGCGACCTGAGCGCCTCCCTGTCGGCGCGCGTCCTCGGTAGATCTCGCGCGTGCCGTCCAGCCGGATCCCGGCCTCGGTGGCACGGCGGCGGTACCCGGACGCCGAGGCCACCACACGCTGGGTTTCGGCCACGGCGACGGGCTTGTCCTCCGGGCGGCGCGTGGACGGTCAGCATCTTCGCGCGCTCGAGCGGCACGTCGAAGCCGCAGCGTTTGGTGCGGCTCGCGCGGCCGCGCGCTCGCCGTCAGAGTGGCTGCGGAGAGGGCCGCAACCGACGGAACGCCCGAGGCGGCCGCCCTCTCCTCGAAGACTGACAGTCAGCTCATCGGCTGACGATCAGCGCACGGCGATCCTGATTTCGCCGAGGCCGTCGATGCCGCCGGTCATCACCTCGCCGCGCCGGACCGGACCCACCCCCTCGGGGGTGCCGGTCATGATCAGGTCTCCCGGCCGCAGCTCCATCGAGCGCGAGGCGATGGCGATGGCGATGGCGATGGCGATGGCGATGGCGATGATGTCAGGTGTGGATCCAGTTCACTTCGTGATCCCTCTCTTGCGAGGTGGATCGAGAGCTTGCGACGCCGATCGGCGTCGGGGCCTTGTGCCGATCCACACGGCCTCGCCGGCGGCGTAGTACGGCGCGCACTGTCCCTCGACGAACCCGTCGGACCCAGCGGCGACAAGCTCCGCCTGAAGGCGTTCGTAGAACACGTGACCCGGCGACCGCGGCATCTCCGCCCAGGTCACCAGCATCTCCGACTGACGTTCCCGCTGCCGGCCCAGCGTCACTCCATACCTGCCAACGCCATCCAAGGC